>JBBAVO010000320.1:0-1337 GCA_040397635.1 Pirellulales bacterium | reverse complement strand
CACTCAGCCGAATGGGTCGACAAGAAACCCTAAACCCCAACCCCCACCAGCCCTGCGCCTGCCCACGCACCACTGCCTCTAATTTGTCCCTCAAGTCCTCCAACTGCATAGGTATGCGAATTTTGGTGTGCGCATGCCTTTTCGCAGCTGCCCTCTTCGGCGCCGCTGCCTTCTTCGGCGCCTCCTCCTCCTCCTCCTCCACGTCATCGCCTCCCTCCTCCTCCGGCTCGGGGGGCACATACTTGCCCTTGCCCTTGCCCGTGGGGTCCACGGGAGGCTGGTCCTTGCCCTCCTTGCCCGTGCCCTTGGCGCGAGGCTTGGAGCACGAAGCCCCCGCGCCGTCGTGCGAGGAGGGTGCAGGGGGGGCGGCCTGCGGGCACCACGGGGGAGGAGGGCAGGGCGCGACTCCCCTTGGTGAACCGACAAGCGTTCATGGACCGACAAGGACGCCCCTGAACACCTGTGTGCCCGAGCCCAATGGGTCGACAAGCTCACAGTCCACTGCAGCAGGGTGGTGGTGCCTGTCGACCCACTCAGCCGAATGGGTCGACAAGCTCACAGTCCACTGCAGCAGGGTGGTGCTTGTCGACCCACTCATCCGAATGGGTCGACAAGCTCACAGTCCACTGCAGCAGGGTGGTGGTGCCTGTCGACCCACTCAGCCGACTGGGTCGACAATTGTATGGACGCAATTGTATGGACGCACAGCAAAGAAAGGCTGTGCTTTTAGCTAGTGTGTGCAAAAGAACATTTAAAACAATCGTTTTTGCAAGTTTCCCAACATGCGCACCGTTTGTAGCCTTGATCGACTTGTTGTGTCGACCTGTGACGGGCCGCCACTTCACGGAGAACGCAAGAGCGACCGGCATGACCAAATAGAAACAAATATATGATGTTTTGGAAAATCTTCATCAATTGTTATCGAGCAATTCGGCCCCAGCCGGCCATACTGCCGTCACCCCCCTGGCGGCTGGCGGCCGCGCCAGCCACCCAGAAAAGCGAGAGGGGGGTTGGGCGCGCGCCCATATGCTTGCACCACGCCCAGGACGTGTAATTCCTCGAAAATTATCGCCCGGTGTGGTTGGCGGCCACGCCCTCGCTCCCAGCCTGCCCCCACCAGCCCCGACCCCCCCCCCCCCATGCCGGCACCTCCTAAATGGGTCGACAACCCTGTTTTTTTGAGCTCAGAGCCCCCCTGCTGCGACCCACTCCCATTTTTTTGCATGTACCACCCCGTGTTGTCCCCCCCCATGGCTGGGAGGGTGTGGGGTGGCCATATCATCCTGCCCTTTTCCACACCAGCCCAAGTGGGTCGACAAGGAGCCGGGGGGGCGGGC
>JBBAVO010000319.1:0-3258 GCA_040397635.1 Pirellulales bacterium | reverse complement strand
TCCGAGGAGGACAAACTCGTCGTGCACCGGGCCCGCCGTATGGAGCGTTTCCTTTCGCAGCCGTTCCTCGTGGCAGAGGTGTTCACCGGCAAACCCGGCGAGATCACGAGCCTCGCCGACACGATCCGGTCGTTCGAGGAGATTGCCGACGGCAAGTGGGATCATCTGCCCGAGCCGGCCTTTATGTATGTCGGCCCGATCGAGCAGGCTGAGGAGCAGGCCAAGAAGATGGCGGCCAAAAGCTGAGGCTGGCAATGAGATTCGTGCCCGCAGAAAGGCGATTCCCTAGGAAACACGCATGATGGCAGAGACAACTGGATCCGGAGCGGGCAATGTCAGCGGCGTTCGCTGTGTCATCGTGACTCCGGAGTTGACGAGCCTCGATACGCGTGCCCGTTTCGTCACGCTGCCGTTGTTTGATGGGCAGCGGGGCGTGGGCCGCGGCCATGCGCCCTTCATTGGTCGCCTTGGGGCGGGTGAGGTGCGGATTACCGGCGAACAGGGCGGGCCGGCCGATGCCGTGCGGCGTGTGTTTGTCGAGGGTGGATTCGTCGAGGTCGGCCACGACTCCGTCACGGTGATCACCCAGCGGGCCATACCGGCCGAGAAGATCGATCTCTCCCAGGCCCGCGAGCAACTCGACAAGATCCGGGGCACGGTCGCCACGGGCGAGGAGGCAATCGCCTCGAAGATGCAGGCCGAAGCCACGGCTCGCGAGGTCGTGCGGATCGCCGAACGCAGCCGGTAATCAGATCTGATAGTCCGAGTCCGGCTGCGGAACTTCGCCGCGCATGCGGAGTTTGGGGCGTTCAAGCACGACCGTTGTGTGGGGATCGACCGACCGGGTCAGCCAGACGTTGCTGCCGATCACCGAGTCGTGACCGATCCGCGTCGCCCCGCCGAGCACCGTGGCGTTGGCGTAAATAACCACGCGATCCTCGATCGTCGGGTGGCGCTTCGTGCCCCGCACGAGATGCCCGTCGGCATCGGTCTGGAACGAGACCGCGCCGAGCGTGACGCCCTGGTAGAGCTTCACACGGTTGCCGATCTCGCAGGTCTCGCCGATCACGACCCCCGTGCCGTGGTCGATGAAGAAATGATCACCGATCGTCGCTCCGGGATGGATATCGATGCCGGTCCGCGCATGGGACCACTCGGCCATCATGCGGGGGATGAGCGGGACCTGCAGCCGGTGCAGCAGGTGCGCCAGCCGATGAATCGTCACAGCCTCGAGCCCCGGATAGCAGAAGATCACCTCATCGAGCGTGCGGACGGCCGGATCGCCATCGTAGGCAGCCTGCACGTCGGTGGCGAGAATCCTCCGCAGGTCGGGAATCCGTTCCAAAAACTCGACCGCCTTGGCCTGTCCAAGCGCCTCGAAATCCCCTTCATCGGTGCAGTGCTGTACGGCATCGGATACCGCGGGGGCATCGACGCCGTTCTCGGCGGCGACTCGCTGCGCCGAGAGGCTGTGACGCAGCGCCCGGCCAATCTGCGTGGTGAGCTTGTCGTGCAGCCCGTCCACAAGGTCGCCCACGTGGTAGGTGACGTTGCCCATGTGCAGATTTTCCCGGCGTCGGTAGCCGGGGTAGAGAATCTCCTTGAGATCCTCGCAGGCAGACACGATCGCCTCGTAGTTCGGCAGCGGGCAGTGGCCGAG
The DNA here is from genome assembly GCA_040397635.1 of Pirellulales bacterium. GTDB lineage: Bacteria > Planctomycetota > Planctomycetia > Pirellulales > UBA1268 > CAMCQY01. The sequence continues at coordinate 1,598 of JBBAVO010000319.1, read as the reverse complement.
ATAGTGGATCGTCGGCACGTTGTGATACGTCTCAACGATCCGCCGCGTCAGTTCCGGCAGTTGTTCCTTGATGCGGATATCGGTGGCCATGGGCTCGATAGTAGAGAGGTCTGGAGGGCCAGGCAATCTGGACATGGAAGCGTTCGACCGAAAAGCCGGAGGGAATTGAGGGTTCTTCTGGCTTCGGCGGCAAAAAAAGCGACTCCACGACCGCCAGGGCAACCTCGGCGACATGGGCAGTCCGGGCTGTCAGCCAGCGGCCGTGGCGGATGGCTCGCCAGCAGCCGCGGCGGCGGCTGCCAATGTCAGGCTGCCCTCGTAGAGAGCCCGCCCCACGATGCAGCCGGCGGCTCCGGCAGCTGCCGCCTCCCGGATATCGTCCGCGTTCGAGACGCCCCCCGAGGCAATAACCGGCAGGTGGACGGCACGAACCATCTCGGCGAGGGCGGGGATATTGGGGCCGGACATCATGCCGTCCTTGGCGATGTCGGTGTAAACGATTCCAGCCAGGGGCAGGTGCTCATGCCGCTTCGCGACGTCGATCGCCCCGAGGGTGCTGGTCTCGAGCCATCCGCGTACGGCAACCTTGCCGTCCCGCGCGTCGATCCCCAGCACCATCCGGCCGGGAAAGGCCTGTGCCAGTTCCGCGAGCAGGGCCGGGTTTTCGATCGCCACACTGCCCACGACGAGACGCTGCACGCCTGCCGCCACGTAGGCCCGGGCCGTCTCGACCGATCGGATGCCACCGCCGAGTTGGCAGGGGACTCCCGCGGCCGCCACCATGCGCCCCACGAGTTCGGCCTGCACGGGCGTTCCAGCCTTGGCGCCATCGAGATCGACGATGTGCAGGCGACGGGCGCCACCGGTGATGAACCGGCGGGCCATCTCCACAGGGTCGTCACCAAAAACTGTCTCGCGGTCGTAGTCGCCCTGCAGGAGTCGCACACACCTGCCGCCGCGAAGGTCAATGGCGGGCCAGAGTTCCATGGTCAGGGTCTCCTCATGCACGTCCGCAGCAGTTCCATGCCTGCCGACTGACTTTTTTCGGGATGAAACTGCGTGGCAAACAGCCGGCCACGGGCAACGGCCGCACAGAACGGCCCACCGTAGTCGCTGGTGGCGGCGATCACCGTTTCGTCGCGGGGACGCGCCACATACGAATGAACGAAATAGAAGTGGTCGCCGTCGCGGCCGGCGGGCGGCGACGCGTCGCCGCTCTTCCAGGAGACCTGATTCCAGCCCATGTGCGGAATCTTCATGCCGCGGGGCAGTTCGAACCGGGTCACCTCACCGGGCAGAACGCCCAGCCCCTCGTGGCATCCCCCTTCAGAACCGCGGTCGAAGAGAAGTTGCAGACCCATACAGATGCCGAGAAACGGCCTGTCGGCACCGATGTGTGCGAGGATCGGCTCCACCAGCCCACGGCTGCGGAGCGCCCCAATGGCATCACCGAAGGCGCCGACTCCGGGCAGCACGAGCCGGCTCGATTCGGCCACCACATTTGGATCGTCACTGATGCGGGCCTCGACGCCCACCCGTTCCAGCGCCTTTTGCACGCTGCGGAGGTTGCCACTGCCGTAGTCGATAATCGTGACCAT
>JBBAVO010000318.1:0-3263 GCA_040397635.1 Pirellulales bacterium | reverse complement strand
AAGCACCGTGAGGTCGCAGTCGCACGTGAACGCGTGCCGACGATGGCCCTCGAGGGTCGGCTCGCGGTCGCGCCACCGGTCCGCGACTTCTTCGCGGCCGTCGCAGCGCCTGGGGCGATCAGGCTCATCGCCGAGTTCAAGCGAAAGAGCCCATCGGCAGGGGAGCTTCGTCCGGACGACTCGATCGAGGAGATCGTCCGCGGCTACGCGGCCGCCGGCGCTGCGGCACTCTCCGTGCTCACCGACGCCGTCGGGTTTGGCGGCAGCCTTGTCGATCTCGAATCGGCCCGCGTGGCCGTGTCGCTGCCGGTGTTGCGGAAGGAGTTCGTCGTCGATCGATACCAGGTGCTCGAAGCACGGGCCCACGGTGCCGATGCCGTGCTCTTAATCGCGGAATGTCTCGACGACTGCCTGCTGCGGAGCCTCTACCGGGAGATCCTCGACCTCGGCATGACGCCGCTGGTCGAACTCCATGATCCCGTCCACCTGTCGCGGGTGCTCGACCTGGGTGCCACCCTCATTGGCATCAACAACCGCGACCTACGGACGATGAAGACCGATCTCGACTGTGTGCTGCGGCTCCGCGACCGCGTGCCACCGGACTGCGTGCTGGTGGCCGAGAGCGGCATCCGCACCCGGGCCGACGTAGAGCGACTGGAGCAAGCCGGCATCGGCGCGATGCTGGTGGGCGAATCACTCCTGCGAAGTCCCGACCCCGGTGCCGCTGCCGCCGCCCTCCTCGGTCGGTGAGGCCGGCGTGTCCTTCACCGCCGGTCTGTCTTTCACCGCCGGTCTGTCCTTCACGAACCGGTAGCCCATGCCGCGAACCGAGAGGAAATGCACCGGCCGGGCGGGGTCAACCTCGAAATACTTGCGGAGGTTGAGCATGAACGTATCGACCGTCCGCGTGGCCGGCGCACGAGCCATGCCCCAGACCCGCTTGAGCAGGTCGCTGCGGGATGACACGGTGCCCTCGTGCTCCACGAGATACCGAAGCAACTTCATCTCGAGGTTTGTCAGCCGCACCGGCTTTTCGCCACTGCGTGCTTCCCAGGTGTCGAAGTTCACCTCGGCATTGCCGAAGCGGTAGACGCCTGCGGCCAGTGCTGCCTCGTCGTCCGCTGCTGGCTCGGCCCGTTCCGCTGCCGCGGGCCTGTCGATCACCGTGGGTCTCGTGCGGCCATGGCGGGTCCGACGGGCCAGCAGGTTGCGGACGATCGAGAGCAGTTCGTCGAGATCGAACGGCTTCTGCAGGTAGACATCGGTGCCGGCATCGAAGCCGCGGATGCGGTCCTCAACGAGCGTGCGGGCAGTGAGCATCACGACCGGCATGTCGCTCCCCTGCTCGCGGATCGCCTCGCAGACGGCGTAGCCGCTCATACCCGGCAGCATCAGATCGAGCACGACCAGATCCACCGGGGCGTCCGGCGCAGCAACTGCCGCCAGCGCCGCCTGACCGTTGCCCGCGGTCGTGACGGTGAAACCCTCGGCCTCGAGGTTGTATTTGATGCCGATGGCCAGATGCTCTTCGTCTTCAACGACGAGAATGTGCGGCATGGATGTGCTCGCGGCAAAGGCCACGACCGGAAGACGCCAGGAAATCTCGGGCGTCATTCTACCGCGGACAGGGGGCTATCGAGCCAGTGCGGTGCGGGGTCGGAGGGCCTTCGCGTAGCCGTGGCCGACGAACCAGTCCCAGGCATCCTGCGCCGCAGCCTCGAAGGGACGCTGGGTGTAGCCGAGTTCGGCCTCCGCACGGGCGCAAGAAAAATTGTGAGCCAGCATCGACATACCGGTCGCCGCCGAATTCACCGGCAGTTCGCGGCTGGTCAGCAGGCTGGCCAGGTCGCCGCACCACCCCGCCACATGGACGAAGGGCCGCGGCGCGATGCCCAGCGGTTGCAGGCGGCCCGAGACGCGGGCGAAGATTCGCCAGGCGTCGAGGTAGGAGAGCGGCTGGCCACCAAGGATGTAGCGGCGGCCGGTCTGCCCGCGCGACATCGCCGCCAGGATGCCCTGAGCGACGTCGCGGACATCGACGAAGTCGTTGGAGCCCGGCGGAGCGAACAGGCCGCGACCGGCGCCCACCTCCAGCAGCATCCGGCCGCTCGACGGCTTCCAGTCCCACGGTCCGATCATGTAGACGGGATTGACGATCACCGCATCGAGGCCGTTTTCGATCTCCTCGAGCACGGCTGCCTCGGCCTCCCGCTTCGTGACCACGTAGGGGCATTCGAGCATGCCGCCGGCAGGCGTCTCCTCGTCGGCGGGCACGCCGTCGGATCGCAGGCCGATCGCATCGACGCTCGAGACATGGATCAGTCGCGCGCCGGCCCGCCGGGCCGCCCTCGCCACCACCCGCGTGCCCTCGACGTTGACATGCCGCATCTCCTCGAGATGCCGCCAGCCGCAGTGCACCATCGCCGCGGAATGGATGACGTGCGTCGACCCATCGACAGCCCGCTGCATCGCGACCTCGTCGTGGAGGCCGGCAGCGACCATGTCGATCGGGAGGGCCGCAAACACGCCGCCTGCGGCCTGCCTTGCATCGGCGGCGGGGCCTGAAAGTTGACCGGGCCTGACCAGCACCCGCACGTTGTGATCACGGTTGACGAGCAGCCGGACAACATTGTTGCCGACCAGCCCGGTGGCCCCTGTGACCAGGCAGTCGATGCGTGACGCAGGCGGCAAACTATCGCGTACCGAGACAATCATCGTAGGACCTCTCCCGAACACTCCGGATCCTGCCGGGCTGATCGTTCCGTCCTTGATGAACGCGGTGACCGCATGTCACAAGCCCCTATCATACCATCGGATGGCGGCGGTTCAGACTTTTGGGAGACGGCTTCCCTGCCGGCGTTGACGACCCTGACGCCTGGGCAGAAGATGCACCGGCGGCCCCGAAATTCCCGGCCCACCGGGGTTTTCGGCCGATGCCCAACGAATACCCACGACATGGAGCCTGCCTTGGCGGAAGTCATCGTTCGACCGGTGGACACCCGTGCAGAACGGAAGCGGTTCATCGAGCTGCCGTGGCGGATCTATCGGGACGACCCGTGTTGGATGCCGCCGCTGGTCATGTCGCAGGAAGAGCTGCTCGGCTTCCGCCCTCATCCGTTTTACGAGCGATCGAAGAGTCGATCGTTTCTGGCCACGCGGAACGGCCGCGATGTCGGCCGGATCACGGCGATCGTCAACGCCGGCCACATCGACCGCTACAAGGAGCAACGGGGCTTCTTCGGCTTCTTCGAGTGCGACGACGA
>JBBAVO010000317.1:0-3265 GCA_040397635.1 Pirellulales bacterium | reverse complement strand
TGCCGGGCTACGTGGCGGTGGGCATCTGGTTTCTGTTTCAGCTCGTGAGCGGATTCCTTGATCAGGGCGGCGGCGGAGGCGTGGCCTACTCGGCCCACGTGGCGGGTTTCGTGGCGGGCATGATCCTCGCCAAGCCGATGAGCCATCGGGATGTTCGCGATGGGGCCGACCCGCTGGTCGTGCTCAGGCGTCGCGTGCCTTAAGGGCCGTGGCGCGTCGACGGCACCACCACTTGTGAAGTTCGATGGCCGGCAGGATCGTGACGGCCACGGCCATCAGGATGAGCCACTCTCGGCCGTTCACTGGCGCGACGTCGAGCAGGCCGCGGGCCGGTGGCCAGTGCATTGCCAGCAGGTGTACGGCCAGCGCGGTGAGCGTGCCGACGAGCAGGAGCGGACTCCGCCGCAGCGGGAGTGTCAAGGCAGAACGGGTCTCGGAGCGGCAGTTCGCCAGGTGCACATTCTCGAAGAGCACCATGACCAGGAGCGTGGCATTGCGGGCCGCGGCGAGCGTGGCGGCCGCCGCGGCATCATGATCCGCGGCGGCGGCCGAGACGTCGCCGAGCCAGAGGCGAAAGATGAGGAATGATGCCACGCCCATCACGAGCGCGGAGATCACGATCCGCTGAATCATCATCCGATCGAAGACCGACTCATCGGGCGGCCGCGGGGGCCGGTCGAGTTCGTCCCCCTGCCCGGGCTCGAACGCCAGGGCCACGTCCTGGATGCCGTTGGTGACGAGGTTCAACCAGAGAAGCTGCACCGCCGTGAGCGGCAGCGGCGAGCCCGTGGCCACCGCCAGCGTGACGAGCACCATCTCGGCCGCCCCGGTACTCACGAGCAGGAAGATCACCTTGCGAACGTTGTCGTAGGCGATGCGTCCCTCTTCGATGCCGGCGACGATCGTGGCGAAGTTGTCGTCGCTGATCACGAGCCCGGCCGCTTCCCGCGCCACGTCGGTTCCACCCTTGCCCATGGCGACGCCGAGGTTGGCGGCGCGGAGCGCGGGTGCATCGTTGACCCCGTCGCCGGTGACTGCCACGAAATGGCCGGCCGCCCGGGCGGCCTCGACGATCTGCAGCTTCTGCCGCGGTGTGACACGGGCGAAGACCCGCGCGGTGCCGACGCTCGCGGCGAACCGCTCGGGAGAGAGGTCGGCCAGTTCACGGCCGGTGATTACATCGGTGTCGTCATGTGCCACGTCGAGCTGGCGGGCGATGGCCAGGCTCGTCAGCCGGTGGTCGCCGGTGATCATCACTACCCGGATGCCGGCGGTTCCACACCGCCGGATGGCCTCCCGTGCTGCTGGCCGAAGCGGGTCGGTGAGCCCGACGAATCCCAGGAAATCGAGGTCTGCGAGTGTCGGCCTCGGAATCGGAACCGAGCCAGTGGAGGGCATCTGACCGCTGGCCAGCGCCAGCACCCGCAGGCCTTCAGTGGCCAGTGCGGCGGCCTGCGCATGCCAGGCGGTCATCTCTGACTCCCCACCACGACACATCGGCAGCACGGCCTCCGGCGCACCCTTGACGCAGGCCAGTCGTCCGCCCGGCATCGTGTGAAACGTCGCCGCGAAGCGGTGCTCCGCTTCAAACGGCAGGCTGTCGCACTGCGGCATCTCCGCCAGCAGCGGTTCGCGTTCGAGGCCCCGTTTCACGCCCAGTGACAACAGCGCGACATCGACCGCGTCGCCCCGCCAGGCCCAATCGCCGTCGCGATGATGGAGCGTGGCCTCGTTGCAGAGGAGGCCGCAGGTGACCAACGCGCGGAGCCGTGGCTCCTTCGTGGTGGCCGGGGGGGATTGTTCGAGCGGTATCGGCAGTCCGTCGCGGAGCACGGCGCCGGCGGGGGCGAATCCCTGTCCGCTGACGACGAGGCGTTCAGCGGGAGCGGTGTCGTCTGCGCCGGCCGGCAGCGCGACGACCGTGGCCGTGAGTTCGTTGCAGGTGAGCGTGCCGGTCTTGTCGGTGGCGATCAGCGTGCAGCTGCCGAGGCCCTCGACCGCCGGGAGCCGGCGCACGATGGCGCCGCGGGCCGCCATCCGGCCGGTGGCGATGGCCAGAGCGATCGTCAGTGACACCGGCAGGCCCTCCGGTATCGCCGACACCGCGAGCACCACCGCGAACAGAAACATCTCCTGCGGCCGATGGCCGACCGCCACGCCGAGAAGGCCGATCAGGGCGGCGGCGGCGACGACCGCCACCGCGATCGAGCGAGTGAACCGCTCCATGCGGGCCACCAGCGGCGGCTTCCCGGCAGGCCGCGTGGCGACATCAATCGCCAGTTCGCCCACGCTCGTCCGCAGTCCGGTGGCGACGACGACGGCCGACGCCCGCCCGCGGGTGACGATCGAGCCCGCGTAGACCATGTCGAGCCGGTCGGCGAGGGCCGACTCGGGCGGACCGCTCCAGGCGGCGTCCTTTCGCACTGGCAGCGATTCGCCCGTGAGGAGTGACTCGTCGATCTCGAGACCATATGCGGAGATGAGCCTGGCGTCGGCCGGCACTCGATTGCCCGATTCGATCCAGAGGAGGTCGCCCGGCACGACCTCCTCGGCAGGAATGTCACGGACTGTGCCATCCCGACTGATGGCGGCGCGGATATGGAGCAGTCTTTCCAGCGCCCGGCTGGAGCGGTGTGCCTTGGCCTCCTGCCACGTGCCGAGACAGGCGTCGATCGCGATCACGATCAGGATGATGGCCGCGTCCTTGATGTCGCCGAGGACGATCGAGCCGGCGGCCGCCGCCGCCAGCAGGAGCATGAGCGGATTAGCCAGCTGCCGGATCGCCAGTCGCCAGAGGGGTGGCGGCGGCTCGCGGGGCAGGGTGTTGCGGCCGAAGCTGGCGAGCCGCCGGGCTGCCTCAACGGACGACAGCCCCTCGCGACCGCTCGCGAGGCTGCCGAGCACATCGTCCAAAGCGAGCGCATGCCAGGGCTCGTTGGGAAGAGTCGGGCGTCGTTGCAATTCGGCTGCTGGAGAGGGCGTCATGCCAATTCGATGTCGATCACATGTTCCTGGCGGTCATCAACGAGCGGGATCGCATGGTCGGCCTGCGAAACGCCATCGACCACCATGGTACGGATCGGTCCGGCCTCACGGACGCCGTGCCCCGGATGGTGGATGGTGATCCGGTAAGTCGTTTCATAATAGCGGTAACGGACGGTATAGCTGGGCCATTCGCAGGGTGGATGAGGCGACAGTCTGAGCACCGTGCCCTCCCGTTCGATGCCCAGCAGCGACTCGACGAGCAGCCGATACATCCAGCTGG
>JBBAVO010000316.1:1765-3268 GCA_040397635.1 Pirellulales bacterium | reverse complement strand
CCGTCGCCGCACTCCACGGGCACCTAGCCGCGTTTGTTGATCGGCTCGAAATCGCGGAGGGTTTCGCCGGTGTAGACCTGTCGCGGACGGCAGATCTTTTTCGTCGGCGAGTGGTGCATCTCGATCCAGTGGGCGATCCAGCCCGGTAGCCGTCCCATCGCGAACAACACAGTGAACATCTGCACCGGAATTCCCATCGCCCGATAGATGACCCCCGAATAGAAGTCCACGTTGGGATAGAGTTTTCGCTCGATGAAGTAGTCGTCGGCCAGGGCCACCTCCTCAAGTTGCTGGGCGATGTCGAAGATCGGATCCCGGAGCGAGAGTTTGGCGAGGAGTTTGTCGCACGTCGCCTTGATCAGCTTCGCGCGGGGGTCGTAGTTCTTGTAGACGCGGTGGCCGAAGCCCATGAGGCGGAAGCCCGAATCCTTCTTCTTGGCGAGGTCAACGTATTTCTTCACGTTGCCGCCATCAGCCCCGATCTTCTCCAGCATCTCGACGCAGGCCTGGTTGGCACCGCCGTGGAGTGGGCCCCAGAGGGCGGAGATGCCGGCGGAGATGCTGGCGAAGAGGTTGGCGTCGCTCGAACCGACCATCCGCACCGTGGAGGTGGAGCAGTTCTGTTCGTGGTCGGCGTGCACGATCAGCAGCATGTCGAGCGCGTCGGCGAAGTCGGGATCGCAGTGGTATTCCTCGCACGGCACGGCAAACATCATCTGCAGGAAGTTCTCACAGTAGGAGAGGTCGTTCCGCGGATAGATGAGCGGCTGACCGATCGACTTCTTGTGGCTGTAGGCCGCGATGGTGGGGAGTTTGGCCAGCAGTCTGTGCACGCTCACCTCGACCTGCCGCGGATCGCGGACGTCGAGCGAGTCCTGGTAGAACGTGGAGAGGGCACCCACCACGCTGCCCAGGATCGCCATGGGGTGCGCGTCGCGGGGAAACCCGTTGTAGAAGCTGCGCATGTCCTCGTGGATCATGGTGTGGTGCGAGAGCGCCATCCGGAAGCTGTCGAGTTCGGTGGTGTTGGGCAGCTTGCCGTAGATCAGCAGGTAGGCCACCTCGACGAAGTCGCACTTCTCGGCCAATACCTCGATGGGATAGCCGCGGTACCGCAGGATTCCCTTCTCGCCATCGAGAAACGTGATCGCGCTGGTGGTCGAGCCGGTGTTGACGAAGCCCTCGTCGAGCGTGATGGCGCCGGTCGCGCTCCGCAGCTTGGCAATGTCGATCCCTTGTTCTCCCTCGGTGCCCACGACCACCGGAAATTCGGTGGTGCGGCCGTTGATTTCCAGCCGGGCGATGCCGTCTGCCTTGGCCCCGGGCCAGGGCGGAGTGGCGGGGGTGGTTGACGCCGAAGCGGGGGCGGATGGCTTCACGGGAGCACTCATGGGGCGAATCTCCTTGGCGGTGGGGCGGCCGGTACGGAGCGAAGAGAAGCACCGGAGGCAAAAACCCGCCACGGGCGGCAGTCTAGCCCGCTCGGCACGGGTCGGCAATCGC
>JBBAVO010000316.1:0-1665 GCA_040397635.1 Pirellulales bacterium | reverse complement strand
GTGCGATCACGGACCGTGGCGAGATACTCATCCATCTGGCGTTTGCGGCGTTCGTCCTGCAACTGGTCGCGGATCCCCACCTGGGCCTCGATGAAGGGGGTGCGGCCAGCATCGGTCCTCTCGATCACCCGCAGAATGTGCAGGGTGGAGCCGTCGTCGAGAATCGCGGTCAACTGTCCGACGGGCATCGTGAAGACCGCCTCGTCGATGACCTTCGACACCAGACTGCCCCTGGTGGTCCAGTCGTAGCTGCCACCGGTAGCAGCCGTCGGTCCCTCGGAACGGCTCCGGGCAACGTCGGCGAATGGCTTGCCTTGCATCACGTCGTTGCCCATGGCCGCCAGCATATTCCAGGCCTGCCCGCGGGGCCGGCCGGCGGTGATCTTCACCGTGAGCTGTTCGAAGCGGGCCTTGGCGGGATAGTCGTATTCGGCCAGATGATTCTGGTACCAGGCGATCATCTCGGCGTGTGGGATCTCCCCATCATTGACCACCTTCTGCTGGATCCATTGCTGTGCAAGGGCCCGCTCGAAGAAGGTCTTGCGGATTCGATCGAGCGACTGCCCACGAGACCGCAGGAGCTGGTCGTATTCGAGCGCATTGGCAACTCCCGCATCCTTGACCAGACGCGGCAGTTGCTGCTGATCGAACGCCTCGTTGACCTTCTTCTCGATTTCCGGTATCCGGTCCTCGGGAATCGTCCGGCAGGCATCCACGTAGATGACCATTGATTCAACGTGTTGCTTGATCACCTGGCGGCAGATCTGCGTCTTGAGTTCACGGACCTGTTCCGGTGTGAGGCCTCCCGAGACCTTGTCGAGCCAGGCCAACGCCGTGGGGGTGAGCAGATCGCCTTCCAGCACGACCTCCGGGCCGACCCGGGCGACCACCCGCGCATTATCCAGCGACTGCACGCCCGCAGGCTGCCCTGCAGTTGCCGCACCGGACGGCAAAGTCTCCTCGAAGCCTGCCTGGATAACGCCCGACTTTCCCGTCACCTTCGCATCGGCGGCGTTGATCGGAGTGGCGATCGGTTCGAGCGGGCCACCGGGGTTGGGAAGGATGCTCGACAGCACATGGTTGTCTGAGTCGCCCTTGCCATCGGTCTTGCCACCGGGCCAGCCCTCGGGCCGCGACAGGGCCTTGGGAACATGCGGCATCTGTCCGGGCCCGACCATGCTGCGTGCGGCGGCCGCCGAGTTGGCTGGCGACGCAGCCGCGGCCGGGTCGTCGGCCGGCTGCGACAGGTTTTGGGCTGACGCGAGGCCGGAGGCGAGCAGGGCGAGGGCGCAGCATGTGCATGCGATGCTGCTGCGTGTCTGGAAATGGCGGCCGGGATGGAGCATCACGGTCTCGGTCTGGGACATCCTGAAACAACCCGGCACACCGCGGTTACGACCGCGCGGCTTTCGACGCGGGCGGGGGACTATAGGGACGCCCACGAGCGGGTCGCAAGAGCGTCCTGACCGCCGCCAGCAGCCTGTCTGGGTCGTCACACACCCGCTGGTCTAACGGGACCACGGCGCTTTTTTCACCGACTACACGCAGCGTCTTCCCCCCAGCCTGCCAGGACGCCCGCAGCCGCTGCATGGCCTGCAGGTCGTGATGGCCGATCATCAGCATACCCGGCTGCCGGGTGATGGAATCGATGCCATGGGCCGCGGC
>JBBAVO010000315.1:0-3269 GCA_040397635.1 Pirellulales bacterium | reverse complement strand
TCGGCTTCTGCGTGGCGAGGATCAGGTGGATGCCCACCGCCCGGCTCTTCTGGGCCAGACGGATGATGTGCTGCTCGATCTCCTTGCCGGCGGTCATCATCATGTCGGCGATCTCGTCGGCGATCATCACGATGTAGGGCATGGTCGTCGGGATGGCGGCAGCCTCTTCGTCGGTCTCCGGATTGAACCGCTTGAGCAGTTCCTCGCGTCCAAGCTGGTTGTATTGCGAGAGATGCCGCACGCCCACCTTGGCGAGCATGGCATACCGCTCCTCCATCTTGTCGACGGCCCAGGCAAGGATCGCCTCCGCCTTCTTCATATCGGTCACCACCGGATGCATGAGATGCGGCAGTGCCTTGTAGGGCGTCAGTTCGACCATCTTCGGGTCGATCATCAGCATCCGCACCTCGTCGGGCCGTCGCGTCATCAGCATCGACACGATGATCGAGTTCAAGCAGACGCTCTTGCCCGTGCCGGTGCGGCCGGCGATCAGCAAGTGGGGCAGGCTCGCCATGTCGAAGACCATCGGATTGCCCGCCACGTCCTTGCCGAAGTAGAGCGGGATCTTCATGGTGCGGCTCTTTGCCTGCGTCTCCTCGATCACCTCGCGGAGGCGGACCATCTGGCGGGTGGTGTTTGGCACCTCGATGCCCACCGAGTTCTTGCCCGGAATCGGGGCCACGATTCGCACGCTCGGCACGCGGAGGGCGATGGCAAGGTCGTCGGCGAGGTTGGCGATCTTCGCCAGGCGGAGGCCGGCCTCGAGTTCGATCTCGTATTGCGAAATGACCGGACCGGTCTCGATCTCGACGACACGAACCTTGAAGCCGAAGTCGGCAAACGTCTTCTCGAGCACGCGGGCCCGATCGCGGACCTCCTGTTCCTGCTCGTCGAGTTGCAGCTGCTCGGCTGGCAGCAGCAGTTCGAGCGACGGCAGCTCGTAGTCAGCCGTCGGATCGGGCGCCATCTGGATCGCCTCCGGCTTGCGGCGGCGGCTGGCCAGCGACTTGATCGGCACCGCGGCTCGCGGCTCCTCGGCGGGTTCGAGTTCTTCCTCGTCGGCAGCGTCCTCATCCGACTCCTCGACGGAATTGTCGAGCAGATCCTCCTCTTCTTCGACCGCGATCTTCTCGGCGACCACCGGCTTCTCGCGGCGGCGGACGCGAATTGCAGGCTCGGAATCGTCTTCCAGATCGGCGTCGGCATCATCCTCGTCATCTGCAGCGTCGCTGTTGCTGGCGGTGCGAAGTCGCAGGCCGGGAAATGCCGCGGCGATGTCAGCGGTGGCGTCGTCGGTGATGTCCTCGGCGCGGGAACGCGAGCCGATCCGGGCACCGATGTGAGACACGCCGGCCACGAAGGCGGTGATCATGCCCACCAAGGCCGCGGTCATCCCGCTCACGGCGCGGAGCACGAGCGTGTCGCAGGCGAGAAACAGGCCGGCCCCCGTGATCGCGGTCACGACGATGGCAGCGCCCGTCTTCGCGAAATAGCCCTCTGAAAAATGCCGTCCGATGGCGCCGGCATGACCACCGGGTCCCCAGATGGGCCGGGCGATCCAATCGGGCTGAAACATCGCCAGCAGCGTGCAGACACCAACAAGGGCCACGATGCCGCCCGCTGTCCGGAGGGGAAGATCTGGCATGGCCCTGCGACGCAGCAGCATCAGGTCAACGCCCGCCACCGCCGCGACTGCCAGCCACGCTCCGAGACCGAACCACTCGTAGAGTCCACTGGCCACAGCGGCCCCAAGAAAGCCGCAGGCGTTGGTCGCCCGCGCATGCGGCGGAAAGCCGTAGGAGACGGGTGGATCGGCGGGGTCGAACGTCGCCAGGGCTGCGACCAGGAAGAGGCAGCCGGCGAGGAGCGCCAGCGCCGTCAGATCGCGAAAGCGGTTGCGGGAAAGGATGGCTGGCTCTGCATCCGCCTCGTCGGGCACGGCCACGGGAGCGGCGCCGGTTCGTGTTGCACCGCCAAACCGCCCATCGCCGAACTTCCCTGCTGGGAACTTTCCGGGGCCAAACTTCCCAGCCACGGGGGAGGGGGCCGCCGCCGCATGGCGGGCCGCAATCGCAGACGCGAGAGAACGATCGACGAGGGCCATCTGGGAGTCCTTTCCTTCCAAACGCGGAGGTCCATTCAAACTCTACAGGCCGGTTTGCGGCACGGCGGCCACCGCCTTGGGCCGGGCATCACCCTGCTGTGGCGGCCGTGCGGGCTGTGACGGATGCAGGAATTCTGACGGCGTCGTAGAGTGGCCGTCGTAGACCACCGAGCATGAGCACCCTGGCGATGACCGATCGTCTATGACCGTTTCTGGCATGACCGACCTGGGCCTGGGCGTCGCGGCCGGCCTGGCCGCCGCGGTGTTCAGCGCGGTCTCGTATCTCATCTCCCGGCACTACGGCCTCCGCCAGCGGGCCCTGGGACGGACGAAGTCGGCCCTCAGGCTGCTCGCGGTGTCGCACCTGCTCATGGCCGCCGTGTGCATTCCGCTCACCTGGGCCGCCTGGCCCGCCGCGTCGCCCTCCTTGAGGCTGTTCGCCGTCCCGCTCGCCATCTCGGTCGGCCTCTACCTCCTCGGCCAGTCCTCCCTGTTTGCCGCCCTCAAGCGGGTGGAGGCGTCGCGGATCGCGCCGCTCTTGGGGCTGAAGATCGTGATGCTCGCGGTGATTGTCTCGTTCGTGCTCGGGCACGTCCTCGACATGCGTCAGTGGCTGGCGGTGGCGCTGAGCGTCGCGGCTGCGGCGATGCTGCAGGTGGGCAGGGGGGCGGTACCCGCGCGGGCGTTTGGCTTCGTGCTGTCGTGCTGCCTTTGCTTCGCGATCTCCGACATTTTTATCCTGCGTCTCATCGACGGGTTGCAGGCTGGGGCCATGGAATCGGGCGGTGAGATCAGCCGGTTGCATGCCGGTGGGCTGGCGATGGCACTCACCTACGGCCTCTGCGGACTGGTGTTTGCGCCACTGGTGGTAGGCCTGCGTCCCTACACGTGGAGCGACTGGCTGGCTGCGGCTCAGTATGCCTCCGCGTGGCTGGTGTCGATGGCCGGCCTCTACTGCTGCTTCGGCCTCGTGGGCATTGTCTTTGGCAACATTCTGCAATCGACGCGGGGCGTGATGTCGGTCGCGATCGGCGCGGCATTGGCCCATCTGGGCTGGCACGAACTGGAGCAGCGGGTCGATCGGGCCACGCTCCTGCGGAGGTTGGCCGCGGCGCTGTTGATGACCGCCGCGATCGCGCTCTATGTGATCGACCTGTCGTAGACC
>JBBAVO010000314.1:1485-3270 GCA_040397635.1 Pirellulales bacterium | reverse complement strand
TCCTGCGACTGGATTTCGGCCGTGACCGTGAGCACCTTGCCCGGCTCGACAAAATCGCCGTATTTCACGTTCCGGGCCTCCCGCAGCACCACGATGCTGTGGGCAAAATCTTCGCCCAAGCGGATGGCCCAGGCGGCCGCCTGCGTCATCGATTCGAGCATCAGCACGCCGGGCATCACCGGGAAGCAGGGAAAATGATCGGCCAGATATTCTTCCGAGAGGGAGAGCGTCTTGATGGCCGTGATGCTCTTACCGGGCTCGATGGCCGTGACACGATCAAGCAGTGTGAAACGCATGGCGACTCCATTCAAATCCGCGTCAAGTCCGCGACGGTCGCAGTATAGGAAATCACCGCTGGGTCACAACCGGTGGGACGGAGTCGCCTGAACGGTTTCAACAAACTGCCACGCTGACAGCCGCTCCAGTCCGCACAGCCCCGAAGTTCTGCCACGCCGCAGCCCGCGGCCCGATTGCGGTGGCGGCCGCTCAGGATTGAAGGCTCATTTTTCGCGGCATTCCACACCTGTTGGCCATCGATCCAGATCCGCTTTCAGGTTCGGCACGCTCTTTGCATTTCTTGTTCGCGTCTCGGCAATTTGTTTTTGACCACCGTCGCTGCGAATGATTCGGCGGTTCCGTTGCTGCTTCACAAGAGGCGTCGCACAAAAAGAGACGCGTTGCACAAAGGACATGGGCTGCACAACGGGCTGCATCGTTCCAGGGACGGCGGGCGAAGAATCGAGCCACTGGTTATCAGGCCTCAGACGTTCTGAGGTTTCGGGTTCTCCCCTTGTCCTTTCCTTCCCGAGGAGCATGTCATGCCCATGTATCGACCCCTGTCTGGAGCGGGTTTTGCATACCCGCTGGACGAACTTCGCGACGAGTTGGATCGGCTCTGGACCTCCCTCACGGCGGCGCCGCCGCTCCACGGCTGGGGTGTTCGGCCCGGGTCCGATGTCTTTCCGGCCGTCAACGTCAGCGAGAGCGATGACTGCATCACCATCGAAGCCGAACTCCCAGGACTCGATGCCCACGATGTGGACATCGCGGTGAGCGGTGAGGAACTCGTGCTGAAGGGCGCCCGGCCGGAGCCACACCAGACCGCCAAGCCCGTGACCGCCGAAACCGGTGCGCCAGACGGGCAAGGAACGTCCGGACAAGGCAATGGAGAGCGTGAGAAGGCCGTCACCTGGCATCGCCGGGAACGGGGCGCAGGCAGCTTCGAACGGCGACTTACGCTGCCTGTCGCCGTGGATGCCAGCCGCGTCGAGGCCAAACTCGTTGACGGCGTGCTCACCATCACCTGCCCGAAAGCCGCCGAACGGCAGCCTCACAGGGTGAAGGTCCGGGCCGGGTAACGCACCGGCACGGCTGAATCCACCGCCGTGGCCTGTCACCAAGGCAGGTCACAGCGGCTTTTCGATCGAGAGACGGTATCCCAACACCCACTTCCAAAACACCCACTTCCAAGAGGAGCATTCCCATGGTCACCCCCACCCAAACCGCCCCACACGCAGCGAACCAGCCGCGGCCCGAACAGCCAGCCCAGCAGCCGAAGGCAGCAGCAGCCCCCGGCCTCACCTACCAGCCCAACGTCGATGTCTGCGACTGTGGCGCCGAGGTGATGCTGGTCACCGACATGCCAGGGGCGTCGGCGGAGAGCATGAACGTCTGCTTCGAGGACGGCGTGCTGTCGGTGCATGCGAAGGTGCCGCAGCGGCCCCTGCCTGGCCGGCAGCTCGTGCAGGAATACGGGATCGGCGACTACCGTCGCTCGTTCCGGCT
>JBBAVO010000314.1:0-1385 GCA_040397635.1 Pirellulales bacterium | reverse complement strand
ATGAACGATGGTGTCGTGTGTGTTTTCCGAGTGAACAGTCTCAAGTGAAAAGAAAAGGGGACGATCTATGAGTCTGATACCTTTTCGCATGAAGCGGTCAAATGGCATGGAGCCTGCCAATCTGACGACGATGACCGATTTCCGGAATGAGATGAACCGTCTCTTCGAGGGCTTCTTCAGCCGTCCGCTGATGGGGACTTCGGGGCCGTCGTGGTTCGAGACGGGCGAACCGGGCCAGTGGATGCCCGCGATCGACTTGTCGGAGAGCGGCGGGGAGATCCACGTGCGAGCCGAACTGCCCGGCATCGACCCGAAGGACGTCGATGTCAGCGTCTCGGAAGACCGGCTGGTGATCTCGGGCGAGAAGAAGTCGGCGACCGAGAAAACGACCGATGGCTGGACGCACCGCGAGAGTCATTACGGAAGCTTCAACCGCGCGATCCCGCTGCCTGAGGCCGTCGATCCCGCGAAGGTGACGGCCCGCTACGACAAGGGCGTGCTCACCGTCGAACTGACGAAGTCGCCAACGAGCACATCCCGGAAGGTACCGGTGCTGACGAAGTAACGAAGGCCACTGTCGGCAGGTGTCGGCAGGCCCGCCGACGTCGAGCAGCGACGTCAAGTATGCTGGGGGCCACGGGAGAGTTGTCTTCCGTGGCCCCGGCTCTTTTCGTGCCTGACGCCCCCATGCCACTCCTCCTCACGCCATCCACGTCCTGCAGGAATGGACCGCTATCGATCGAATTCGAGCGGGTCGTGCCCGACCGCCTTCTCGATCTCGACGCCGCGGCCGTCGCTCGCTTCACCGTGCTGGCCGACGGCCGATCCTGCCCGCTCGGCGACCTGTTCACGATTCATGGCGATGCCGCCGATGGCCGGATCGAGTGCGTCGGCGACTTCTCTCGCGTGCATCGGCTCGGCGCGGGGATGCAGCGGGGCGAGATCACCGTGCATGGCAGCGTCGGCCGTCACGCGGGCGAGGCGATGGCAGGAGGCAGGATGACCATCAGCGGTGAAGCCGGCGACTGGCTGGCCGCCGGGATGACAGGAGGCGAAGTGCTCGTGGAGGGCAACGCCGGCGACAACGCTGCGGCGGCACTCCCCGGCGACGATCTCGGCGTTCGTGGTGGGCTGATCGCAATCAACGGCGATGTCGGCTGTCTGGCCGGGGCGAGAATGCGGCGGGGCCTGCTCGGCATCGGCGGTTGCTGCGGCGAGGCAGCCGCCTTCGAGATGCGGGCCGGCACGGTGCTCGTGGCCGGTCGGGTGGGCCGGCGACCCGGCATGGGGATGCGGCGAGGTTCGCTCATTGCCCTGTCGGCCATGCCGGACGTGCCGCCCACATTTTCCCGTGGCGCGGCCTGGTCTCCCAGCATTCTGCCGCT
>JBBAVO010000313.1:2094-3277 GCA_040397635.1 Pirellulales bacterium | reverse complement strand
GCTGCGGTCATCGCGATCGGTCTTGTGACTGGCTGCCAGCCCTCACCCCAGCAGCAGGTCAAGGATGCGTACCGCGCGGGGTTTCGCGAGAATGGCCGTCGGGTGGCCGTGTTCTATGCGACGTTCATGGGATCACCCACGAAGCCGGTGAGTGGCCCGAATGGCTTCAGCGGGCCAAAGGATGAAGCCGAGCTGAGAAAGTTCATGGCCGCTTCTTCTCCTGAGGCCCTCGCGGATATGGGCATCAAGAGTGCCGAGGCGCCCGAACTGTTCACGTCCGAGCGGGATGGCCAGCCGTTTCGGGTGCGGTACGGGATCACGGGGCCGACGACGACGACGTATGCCGTGCTGTGCGAGGCAAAAGGCGTCAACGGTCGGGTGAAGGTATTCAAGAGTGACGGCTCGTCATTGGAGGTCGCCGCCGACGAGGCGGAGGCCTACATGGCGGGCAAGCATGACGTGGCGTATGATCCGAAGAGTTCGCTTTGACGGGATATGATCCATCCGGTTCCTTGGGCCTCTGCTCACAGACAGCGGATGAGACTGGTTCAAGAGAGGCCCTCGTGGTGCACTCACCGATGGCCGCGATGACCGAGATCAGGCTCATGATCGTGGACGACCATCCCCTCTTTCGTGAGGGACTGGCGCACACACTCGGTGCTGCGCGGGGCATCGTGATCGCGGCGCAGGCGGCCAGCGGCCGCTCTGCATTGGAACAGTGGCAGCAGGTGCGGCCCGATGTGGCGATTATCGATATCAGCATGCCTGGCATGGACGGCATCGACACCGTTCGGCACCTGAAGGCCCAGGACTCCCGAGCGAAGGTGCTCATGCTCACGTCGTCGGAGGAGCAGGATGACATCGTCGCGGCGATCGACGCTGGCGCTCAGGGCTATGTCACGAAGAGCATCCGCTATGCCGATCTCGTCGCGGCCGTCCGCGAGGTGCATGCCGGTGGCCGTCCGCTGGGCGAGACGGTCGCCCGCAAACTCGCCCGTCGCGACCGTGACAAGCCCTTGACGGCGAGGGAGTTGGAAGTGCTGTCCAAGCTGCGAGACGGGCTGACCGCCGTGGAAATCGGCGACAAACTGGCCATCACGGCACGGACGGCCCGGGCGCACATTGAAGCGGTCAAGGAGAAACTGGGGGCCGTGAACAGCGCCCAGGCCGTCGCCCGTGGATT
>JBBAVO010000313.1:0-1994 GCA_040397635.1 Pirellulales bacterium | reverse complement strand
GCGGCGTGTTCAGGAGCAGGTAGACCAGCTTTCCAGTCTCCGAGACGCGGGGGCTCCCGGGGTTGAGCCCGTCATCGGGTGATGTGCCCTCGGTGAAACACCCGAACACGCCGTCGCCGGGGCAGAAGTTCCAGTAGGTCCAGCTGATGCCGCGGCGGTCGAACAGCTCGATCCAAGGCTGTGCTTTGACAAGGTCATTGTCACTGGTCTTTTGCCACGATGCCGCAGCCCACTCCGTGACGAAGAGCGGCAGCCGCTCGGCGATCTCGTCGATGACGGCATGGAAGGTATGCCCGGCGGCATATGCGTGCACCACGTACGCAACGTTTTCATGGTCGAGAGGCGAGTCTACGACCTCGTGCCAATCGCGGCCCCGGCTCATGCCGAATGAGCACCAATCGGGTGTGCCGACGAGCACGAGGCTCTCTGGAGCCCGTGCGCGGATCACCGGGATGACTTCGTTGGCATACGCGACAATGTCGGCCCAGCGCACCTCACGCTTCGGAGCGATACCTTCCCGGCCGGAATAATTCGGCTCGTTGGCGATCTCGTAGATCACGTTCGGCAGCTTGGCGTAGCGGGCTGCCATCATGTCGAAAAAATCTTTTGACTCGTCGATAACCAGCAGCGGATCGCCCGGATGGTGCACGTGCCAGTCGAGGATGCAGTAGATGCCATGCTGGGCACACCGCCGCACGATCGTGTCGATGATGGCCTCGATCTCCTGCCTGCCTGCAGCGTCTTGCTCGAGGTAGCCGCCCTCGTGCAGGTAGACCGCGATCCGAACGACATCAGCGCCCCAGGTGGTCGCGGCGGCATCGACCACCCGGCCGTCGCGATAGAAGTCGCCAAACCACTGGAGACCGTGCAGGGCGACGCCACGAAGCTGCACCGGCTGCCCTGCCGAGTTGATGAGCGCATTTCCCCGCGTCCCCAGCTGCCCATGCACGGCCACGGGGGAGCCCGCCGGCGGAGCCGGCATCGGCTCGTCGGCCGAAACCGTTCTCGACACCACGGCCAAGAAAAAACCGAACATGACTGCGGCGGCGCGCCACCGGAAGGCCGCCTGGGATGGCTGGCGGCGGCGCTTGGGAACAGTCCATTCGGTGGCAGGCATGGTGAAGCGGTCCGAGGATGCAGGTCGTCTACCCGCCACCATTCAAGACCAGACGCAGCCGGGCTGCTATTGGCATTTTTGCCGGGAATGCCGTAGCGATCCTGTGCCGGTTTCAGCCGATGATCGGCTTCATCTCACGGACTGACCTCCGCCCCCCTCAGCGGCACCTTGATCACGAACCGCCGGCGACTTCGACGCGGCGGGGCGAGTCTTTCGTCTTACGGACCTCGACCGTCACCTCCTGCCCCGCGCCAGCAGTGGCGGGCACGCGGAGCGTGAGCCTGTTGCCTCCCTTTTCGAAAGGCACCGCGCCCGTCTTCGCAAGGTCGATCCGCTTGCCGCCGATCCATACGGCCGTGCCCTCGGGCGCCGTGATCCGCAGGTCCAGCGGGCCGGTAGCGTCGAGGCTGATCTCGCCCTGCAGCCAGAGCGGCTGGACCTGCGAGCCGCCGGCAGCCACGAGTTCTTCGAGCGGCAGACCGCCGGCGGTCTTTCCGTAGGCTGACTTCCAGCGGAGGCCCGGCCCCTTGAGGACGAGCTTCTCAAACTGGTCGTCCGAAGGAATCGCGTCAGCCGCGGCCTTGGCGAGATCGGCCGGCGGATTCTCGAGCACCTTCCACCGCTGGATCGTGGGCGTCGAGCGGATCGCATAGGGGCCGGGTTTGCCGAGTTCCGACACGAACCGCGCGAGATCCAGGAACTCCTGCTGCGTGAGAAACGACGTCAGCCCTTTCGGCATCAGCGACTTGCCCTCGATCTCTTCCTCGATCTCGGCTGTGGGAATCGTGATCACCTTGCCCGTCGCATCGCGGAGCCGCACCCGCAGCTCGTCGCGGTCCACGAGGATGCCGGTGTGCACCTCGCCGGAGTCGGTGAT
>JBBAVO010000312.1:0-3278 GCA_040397635.1 Pirellulales bacterium | reverse complement strand
GGCTCGGGCTCGATCGAGGCCGACATCGCGCCCTTGCAGCGGGCCAGCAGCCGGTCGGCGCCGAAGGCGTGGATTTGATCTCGCTTCAGCTCCGCGTGCTCCTTCGTGGTCGTCAGCACGATCACCCTCCCCTGGGAGTCGACCTCCTTCGCCAGCAGGTAGCCCTTCTCCGGCGGATGCCCGAAGAGCTTCTGAAGCATCGCGACCACGTACTGGTAGGTGTGGTCGTTGTCGTTCCAGAGCACCACGTGATACCGCGGCTGCTTCTTGGGGCGGCTGTCACTTTTTTCGGTCTTGGCGGGAGCGGGAGCCGGGGCGTCCTCGACGGGCTCCACGGCGGCAGCGGCGGTCATGGGTGGGCAGACTCCGGCGGGTTTGCAGACCCCGTCAACGGGCCGACGGGAACAGCCTGACAGGAACGGTTCCACAGTATAAGGTGTGACCCTCCCCGGTGGCTGTCGCCCCCAGGATTCCCACGGAGATACGCCGCCGTGCTCGACCGCCGATTCGTCGCCGACAACGTGGATCTCGTCGCCACCAACTGCCGCCAGCGGGGCTCCTCCGCCGATGTGGCCCGGTTTGCCGAACTCGACCGCCTGCGGCGGCAGATGCAGGCCGACATCGACCGGCTGAACCAACAGGCCGGCCAGGTGAGCAAGTCGATCGCCACGGCGGCCGACGCCGCCGAACGCGAGGCCCGCAAGGCCGACGGTCGCCGGCTCCGCGAGGAGGTCTCCGCCTTCGAAGGGAAGCTGGCCGAGATCGTTCAGGAATCGGACGAGATCCTGCGGGCGATCCCCAACCTCACGCATCCCGCTGCACCGGTCGGCGGCGAAGATGCCGCCGTCGAGATCCGCCTGGGGCGGACGCCTGTCGCCGGCTTCGACTTCAAGCCGCGTGATCACGTCGAACTCGGCAACCAGCTCAAGCTTTTCGACTTCGAGGCGGGCGCGAAGGTGGCCGGCCACGGCTTTTATTTTCTCACCAATGATGCCGTCCTCCTGGAGTTGGCACTGCAGCGGTATGCGGTCGATCTGCTGATGCGTGAGCACTTCACGGTGATGACCACGCCCGATCTTGCGCGTGACAGCATTCTGGAGGGCACCGGCTTCATGCCCCGCGGCCCCGAGACACAGATTTACTCGGTCACCGGCAGCGATCTGTCGCTCATCGCCACCGCCGAGATCACGCTCGGCGGCGCCATGCACGAGCGGATCTTCGAGGCCGACGAACTGCCGCTCAAGCTCTGCGGCATCAGCCACTGCTTCCGCACGGAGGCCGGCGCCCACGGTCGGGCCACCCGCGGCCTCTACCGCGTGCACCAGTTCACGAAGATCGAGATGTTTGCCTACACGCTCCCTGAGCAGAGCGATGACATGCACAACTATCTGCTGGATCTTGAGTGCGAACTGTTTGACGGCTTGGGAATCCCGTACCGTGTCATCGACACGGCCAGCGGCGATCTCGGCGGACCCGCCTACCGCAAGTTCGACCTCGAGGCCTGGATGCCGGGCCGCGGCGAAAAGGGGGAGTGGGGCGAGGTGACGAGCACCTCCAACTGCACCGACTACCAGGCGCGGCGGCTGGCCGTGCGGTATCGCAAGCCGGGCGAGAAGGGCACCTCCTACGTCCACACGCTCAACGGCACGGCGATCGCGATCAGTCGCGCGATCATCGCCATCCTGGAGAACTACCAGTGCTCCGACGGCTCGATCGTCGTCCCCGACGCCCTCGTGCCATGGATGGGCAAGAAGAAGATCGAACCGCGGTAGCTTCACTCCATACGAGGGGCTGCTCATGCCCCCCGTGGCGGCAAGTTTTCAACTTGTCCGTATCCTCGGCATCAATTCCACAAGTTAAAAACTCGTGGCCACGGGTCGAACTCCTTCGTCCGTGTCAGCCTTTCGGGCCCCGGCGCCCTCGCTACCACTTCAAGCCGAACTTCTCGCCGGCGGACTTGCTGCCAACGCGGCCCGTGCCGCCCTTCAGCACGCCCGAGTGTTTCTTCACAACCGCCGCGGCGGGTGCTTCCTCCGCACCGGCATCGTCGTCGGCTGCATCATTGTCAGCGGCCGCACCCGACGGCGCAGAGAGCGCCTTGATGGAGAGCGACATCCGCTGCTCGTCGGGATCGATGGCGAGCACGCGGCACTCCACCGGCTCCCCCTCCTTCACGACGTCGCCCACGCTGCGAACGTGGCGATTCGCCAGTTCCGACACGTGTACCAGACCCTCGACGCCAGGCTCGAGCTTTACGAAGGCACCAAATTGGGCGATCCGGCTCACCACACCCCGAACGGTCGCCCCGACGTGGTATTTCTCGCCGGCCCGCTGCCACGGGCTCTCCACGAGGTCGCGGGCCGAGAGGCCGATCTTGCCGGTGTCGCGGTCGATCTTCTTGACCACCACCCGCACCCGTTGGCCGGGCTGCAGCACGTCGGCCGGATTCGCGACCCGGTCCCAGGAGAGTTGGCTCACATGCACGAGCCCCTCGACTCCCTCACCGATGTCGACGAAGGCACCGAAATCGCGGACTGACCGCACCGTGCCGTCGAGCGTGGTGCCAACTTCCAGCGTTTCCAAAAGCTTGATCTTCGCCTCGGCGGCCGCCTTCTCGATCACGGCTCGCCGCGAGAGCACGAGCCTCCGGGCCGCCGGCACGATGTCGGTAACGAGGCTTTCGAGCGTCTGCCCGATCATCTCCTCGAGATTCTCCACCCGCCAGGTGCTCACCAGGCTCGCCGGCATGAAGCCCCGCAGCCCCGCCACGTCGCATTCGAGGCCGCCCTTGTTGGCAGCCGTCACGCGGGCCTCGACGATCATGCCAGCCTGAAGTTGCGACCAGTCCTCGACGGCCACCGCGCGGTTGGCAAAGGCGACGTCGTAGAGGCCGTCGTCGTCGTTTCGCAGCCCCACGCTCAGTTGCAGCACGTCACCGACCGAGGGCACGAGTTCGAGATCGAGGCCGGCAAGTTTCATCGCGCCCTGCCGTCGCTCGCCCAGATCGATGAAGGCTGTGTCAGCTCCGATCGACAGCACCGTGCCCGCCAGCCGCGCCCCCGGCTCCAGCGGCGCGTCGGCCCGAGCCGACGTCGAAGCGGTGATCAGATCGTCAATTGCGACGCCGGCCAACGCCGCTTCGAAATCCTCTTCGAGATCATCGTCGAGGGCGGCACGCAGATTGGGCACCGCGACCCGCTTCTGTTGAACGACACTCTGAAAAGGAGACTTCTCGGCACTGCTGCCTCGCTTGTCGCGACGTCCCTCGCGACGCGGAG
>JBBAVO010000311.1:0-3292 GCA_040397635.1 Pirellulales bacterium | reverse complement strand
GATGCCGCACTCGACTGGATCGACCGCTGCCGGAAGGAGGGCAAGCCGTTCTTCTGCTATGTCACACCCAACGCGCCCCACGGGCCGCTCGACTGCCCGCCCGGCTCCGACACGCCGTATCTGGAGAAGCTCGAGGCCGCGGGCGTGAAGGACCCGCGGCAGCGGGCCGACATCGCCAAGTTCTACGGCATGATCGAGAACATCGACACGAACGTCGGCCGGCTGATGCGGAAACTCGAAGAGTGGGGCATCGCCAACGACACACTCGTCGTGTTCACGACCGACAACGGCACGGCCACGGGAGCCCCGGTCTTCAACGCCGGGATGCGCGGGATGAAGGGCACGGCCTATCGTGGCGGCACGCGAGTCCCGAGCTTCTGGCGGTGGCCGGGCACGCTGCCATCCGGCGTCGATGTGCCGGCCGTGGCGGCGCACATCGATGTCCTGCCGACGCTGTGTGAGTTCGCCAACATAGAAATTCCCGCCGGCATCGCCGCCAAAGTCGAAGGCAGAAGCCTCGTGCCGCTGTTGCGCGACGGAAAAGCCGCGTGGCCCGACCGACCCCTCTTCACGCACTTGGGCCGCTGGGATCGCGGCAAGCAGGCTGAAACCGAGTACCGCCAGTGCCGCGTTCGCGAGGGGAAGTGGAGCCTTGTGAACGTGAAGAACACTCCCACGACGTGGGAACTCTACGACGTCTCCGCCGATCCGGGTGAGCAGCAGAACCTGGCCGGACGGCATCCAGAGATCGTGGCCCGCCTCACTGGTGAATACGACCGCTGGTGGCAGTCCGTGCAGCCCGACCTCGTCAATGAGAATGTCCCCGTCCCAGCCGTGAATCCGTTCAAGGTCGCCTACGAGCGGCAGTTTGGCCCGCCGCCCACGGCGTCTAACGTCTCCTACGGTCCGCATCCCAAGCAAGTGATGCACTTCTGGAAGACGCCGCAGGCCGCGGCTGATACGCCCGCGCCGCTGCTCTTCTTTATCCATGGTGGCGGCTGGCAGGGGGGCGACCGGATGAGCGGCTTGGCAGGCATGCTGCCGAAACTGCTGACGGCCGGAGTTTCCGTGGTGTCGACGGAATACCGGTTCATCAAGGAGGCGATGGACGCGGGCATCAATCCGCCGGTACAGGCACCGCTCTCCGATGCGGCGCGGGCCTTGCAGACCGTCCGCAGCAAGGCCGTCGAGTGGCAGATCGACAAGGCTCGCATCGCCGCCAGCGGCGGCTCGGCCGGCGCCTGCTCGAGCCTCTGGCTGGCGTTTCATGACGACATGGCCGATCCGGCCAGCAGCGATCCGGTGGCACGGGAATCGACGCGTCTCTTGGCGGCCGCCGTGACTGGCGCGCAGACCACGCTCGATCCTCTCCAGATGAAGGAATGGACGCCCAACAGCCGCTACGGCGGCCATGCCTTTGGCTTCATGAGGAGTGCCGACAAGCGTGACAGTCAGTTCGCCGAGTTTCTTGCGGCCCGTGACCGACTGCTGCCGGTGATCAACCGGTATTCACCGTATGCACTGGTGACGGCAGACGATCCGCCGATCTACCTTCAGTACGGTGCTCCGCCCGCCCTCGGCCAGGAGCAGAAGGACCCGACGCACTCGGCCAACTTCGGTGTGAAGCTCAAGGAACGACTCGATGCGGCGGGCGTGCCCTGCGAACTGGTCTATCCCGGGGCGGCCGACGTGCAGCACGCGACGGTGACGGATTATCTCCTCGCCAAGCTTCGCGCCGGGGAATGAGCCGATATTTCCATCCCGTTAGGAAGGACGTTGCGGTCATGGTCAGTCACTCGTATCTCAGACTGCTCGTCGGCGGCATCGCGCTGGCATCGGTGCTGCTGGTCGGCACGTCCCATGCCGCCGCGCCGCGTCCACCCAACATCGTCTTTTTTCTCTGCGACGATCTCGGGAGCGGTGATGTCGCCGCACTGGGTTCGCAGGATATCCAGACACCCAACATCGACCGGCTCTTCACCCGCGGCACCCGGCTCACACGGCACTGGGCCGGCAATGCCGTCTGCGGGCCGAGTCGGTGCGTGCTGATGACGGGCAAGCATCCGGGCCATGCGACGGTTCGCAGCAACCGCGAGGTGAAACCCGAAGGCCAGGCTTCGATGCCGGCCGGCACGGTCACGCTCGCGAGAGTCCTCAAGGAGGCCGGGTACGCCACGGGTGGCTTCGGGAAGTGGGGGCTTGGCCGGCCGGGCAGCGAGTCTGATCCGATCGCGTGTGGGTTCGACACGTTCTTCGGCTACAACTGCCAGCGGGAGGCGCACTCGTTCTATCCCGACCACCTCTGGGACGGCCGCACTCACGTCGCCGTCGACAACACGTCGCTCGCCGGAGGCCCCGTGCCTCGCGACGGCACGGTGGCGGCCGACCAGGGAGCGTTCCCCGACTCGTTTGCCCCTTACGTCGGCCGGAACTATTCAGCAGACCTGATCGCCGAGCGGCAACTGGCGTTTATCAAGGACAACGCCGGCCGGCCGTTTTTCGTCTATGTGCCGACGACGGTGCCGCACCTGGCGCTGCAGGTGCCCGCCGACGAGCCGTCGCTGTCGGCCTACGATAAGCACTTCGGTGCCGAGGAGCCCTATCTCGGCGGCAAGGGCTACGTGCCCTGTCGGCGACCGCTCTCCACCTACGCCGCGATGATCACGCGGATGGACCGTGAGGTTGGCAGGATCGTCACGCTCCTCGACGCCTTGCAACTCACCGACGACACGATCTTCGTCTTCTCGAGCGACAACGGCGCGGCCAGTCCTGGCAGTGGCGGGATCGACACCGCACGACTCAGGAGCAACGGCGGTCTCCGGGATTGGAAGGGATCTCCGTACGAAGGTGGGCTGAGTGTTCCCACGGCGATCGCCTGGCCCGGGAAGATTCCCGCCGGCCGATCAATCGACGCCCCCACGGGCTTCGAGGACTGGCTGCCCACACTCCTCGATCTTGCCGGGCTGCACGAACGCATACCCCCCGGCCTCGACGGGGTGAGCCTCGCCGCTGCCCTGCGTGGTGAAGCGGAAGCCGATCCTGATCGCATGCTCTACCGTGAGCTCACCGAGCGGTCATGGCAGGCGGCCGTCGACGGTCGCTGGAAGGCGGTCCGCCGCGGTAAGGGCAATAGGAAAACTCCATCCACGGAGGCTCATCCGACGGAACTCTACGATCTCGTGGCCGATCCCGGCGAATCACACGACGTCGCTGCCGATCACCGCGATGTCGTCCGCCGGATGGAGGCGATCCTCGACCGCGAGCATGTGCCCCACCCCGACTGGCCACTGCC
>JBBAVO010000310.1:0-3303 GCA_040397635.1 Pirellulales bacterium | reverse complement strand
GGACGAGCTCCAGCACGTCGGGATTGATCTTCTGCGGCATGATCGAGCTGCCGGTACAGAAGCCCTCCGGCAGACGAAGAAAGCCGAACTCCTGCGTGCTGTAGATCACCCACTCCTCGGCCCACTGGGAGCAATGAACACCGGCCAGCGCGATCACGAAGGCGAGCTCGCAGACAAAGTCGCGATCGCTCGCGCCGTCGAGGCTGTTGGCCGCCACGGCCGCGAAGCCGAGCGCGTCTTTCACATGGTCGCGATCGATCGGCAGGGTGGTGCCGGCGATCGCCCCTGAGCCGAGCGGCAGCACGTTGGTGCGCTTGCGGCAGTCGGCCAGCCTGTCGCGGTCGCGCTGGAATTTCTCGCACCATCCGAGCAGCTGATGCGCCGCCAACACCGGCTGGGCCCGCCGCATGTGGGTGTAGCCCGGAATGACGAGCCCCTGTTCGCGGACGGCGAGAGCGAGAAAGGCCCGCTGGAGTTCGAGCAGCCCGTTGTCGAGCCGGTCGATCGCCCGCCGGCAGTAGAGCCGCAGGTCGGTGGCCACTTGGTCGTTGCGGCTCCGCGCGGTGTGCAGCTTGCGGCCGGCGTCGCCCAAGCGGGCGGTGAGGGCCGCCTCGATGTGAAGATGGATGTCTTCCTTCGCGGCGGTGAACTCGAACTGGCCGTCGGCGATCTGCCGGCGGATCTCCTCGAGCGTCTGCGAGATCGCGTCGGCCTCGGGCACCGACATCAGGCCGCAGGCGGCCAGCATCCGCGCGTGGGCGATGGAGCCGTCGATGTCGTCATCGGCGAGACGGCGGTCGAACGAGACGCTCTCGGAGAACGCCTCGACCCGCTTGTCGGTCGGCTCACGAAACACGCCGCCCCATGCCTTCTGCGGTCCATGCGATGCTGCCACTGAAAAATCCTCTCTTATGAACCTTGGACAAACCGCCTATTTGTACTTCCGATCCCGAGGAAATCCATCAGCGTCCATGTCCCGCTCCCCCGTGGCGGCAAGTTTTCAACTTGTCCGTGTCCCCCGGGCGTACTCCACAAGTTAAAAACTCGTGGCCACGGGTTGAAGAAACTAGCTGAGCACTGGCATCCGCCCGTCAGGGCGACACGATGTCGTGTTTCGCGTCAAGACAGTCCCCGGCTCTCCCGGTCGTTTCGCGGTGGGAGATTTTCCAAGGCCCGCAACGGGTACATTGCCCGTATGACAACTCCCGACGAACTGCTGTCGCCCACTGGTCGGCTCGCTGCCCGGCTCGCGGGCTGGGAGTCGCGGCCGCAGCAGATGGTGATGGCCAATCTGATCGCCGAGGCGATCGCCAACCGGCAGCATGCGATTGTCGAGGCGGGCACCGGCACCGGGAAGAGCCTGGCCTACCTCGTGCCCGCCATACTGGCCGCCACCGCCGATCAGGTCGAGGGGAATGCGATACCTATGCCCGCCGCATCCCGGTCTGATGACAAGCCGGACGAAGACGATGAGGGTACAGCAGGCGAGATCGCGGCGACGAGCACCGCCCACGGCCGGCCCCGGCGGATCGTGATCTCCACGCACACGATCGCGCTGCAGGAGCAGCTCGTCACGAAGGACATTCCGCTCGTGGCCGCGGTGATGCCGCGGGAGTTTTCCGCCGTGCTCGTGAAGGGCCGTCGCAACTATGTCAGTCTCAGGCGGCTGGCGTTGGCCCGCGAACGGGCCGGCAGCCTCTTTCCCGAGGAGGGGGAGATGGCCCAGCTTGGAGAGATCGGCGGGTGGGCGAAGCAGACGGCCGATGGCTCGCTCGCCGATCTTCCGTTCGTGCCGCACGATGCCGTCTGGGACGAGGTGGCCAGCGATGCCGGCAACTGCATGGGACGGGCCTGCCCCACCTACAAGCAGTGCCACTACTACGCCGCCCGCCGCCGCATGGCGCATGCGCAGGTGCTGATCGTCAACCATGCACTCTTCTTTTCAGACCTCGCGTTGCGTCGGGGTGGCGCGAGCCTATTGCCCGACTACGACGTGGTGATCTTCGACGAGGCCCATATGGTGGAGAGCGTGGCGAGCGACCACCTGGGCGTGAGCCTGTCGAGCAGCGCGATCGATCGCGTGCTCTCGAAGCTCTACAACGAGCGGACCCACCGCGGGCTCGCGGTCCATTACGGGCTCGAGGAACTGGAACTGTCCGTGCTGCGGTGCCGGCGGGCTGCCGAGGATTTCTTCGGGGCGGTTCGCGCGAAGCTGGCCGACCGCGGGCCGTCGCCGTGGCGTGTGACCGCTCCGCACCTCCTGCCCGACACGCTCGGCGATGCGCTCCAGGGGCTCGGCCGGCAGCTGCGGGCGGCCGGTGAAAAGATTACCAATCAGGCCGAACGGCATGATTTCATCTCGCTGGCCGACCGGCTCGCGGGACTGGCCGGCAGCCTCGACATGTGGCTGGGACAGAACGAGCCGGGCTGTGTCTGGTGGGTGGAGTCGCACCGCAGCCGCCGGGGCCACGAGCGGCTCATGCTCTCAAGCGCCCCAGTGGATGTGGGCGCGATGCTCAAGCGGGAACTCTTCGGCCGTGTCGGCACGGTCGTGCTGACGAGCGCTACGCTGGCGGTGGGCGGGCGGGGACAATCAGATCCAGATGACGTCTTCGATCCTGAGTCTGCGCCAGTGGATGCCGACTATACGTTTCTCAAGCGTCGGCTGGGGGTGGCAGAGGCCCGCTCCCAGCGGCTGGGCAGTCCGTTCGACTACGCCCGGCAGGCAGAGCTGATCCTGGTCGATCGGCTGCCCGATCCGACCGCGCGGGATGCTTATGATCAGGCCGTCGTGAAGATGATCCGTCGCTACGTGGAGCGGAGCGGGGGGCGGGCGATGGTGCTCTTTACGAGCATCGCATCGCTCGCGAAGGCGGCGGGGTTGCTGGCAGGCTGGTGCACGGGGAAAAACTACCGGCTCATCAGCCAGTCGGATGGCTTCAACCGCTCGCGGATGCTTGCCGACTTTCGGGAGGGGCCGGGGAGCGTGCTCCTGGGCACCGACGGCTTCTGGCAGGGAATCGATCTGCCCGGCGACCAACTCGTCAACGTGATCATCACGAAGCTGCCGTTCGCCGTGCCCGACCGGCCGCTGACGGCCGCGCGGATCGAGGCTATCAAGGCTGCCGGCGGCAATGCCTTCGCCGAGTACCAGCTGCCCGAAGCGGTGTTGAAGCTCAAGCAGGGCTTCGGACGGTTGATTCGCACCGGCTCCGATCGCGGTTCCGTGGTGATATTAGATCCGCGGATGCTCACGAAGCCCTATGGGAGAATCTTCCTCGACAGCCTGCCGCCGGCCCGGGT
>JBBAVO010000309.1:0-3311 GCA_040397635.1 Pirellulales bacterium | reverse complement strand
CGAGTTCGATGCCGGCGGTGATGTTGCCCCACTGGTCGCTGCCGCCGATCTGCACGCGGCAGTCGAGCGCGTCGGAGAGATGCACGAAGTCCCATGCCTGCAGCAGCATGTAGCTGAACTCGGTGTAGGAGAGGCCGCCGTCCCGCTCGAGCCTGCTCTTCACCGAGTCTTTGCCGAGCATCTGCGAGAGCGGCACATGCTTGCCGACATCGCGAAGGAATTCGAGGTAGCCGACGCCCCGCATCCAGTCGGCGTTGTTGACGACATGGTGGGGAGTGAGGGTCGCGACTCCGCGGACGTCATGGCCTGCGTCGCTGAGGAGGACGGCCCGGATCTGCCGTTCGACGCCGGCAATGTTGGCCGCCAGTTCATCGGGCGAGAGAAGGTTGCGTTCCTCGCTCCGCCCGCTCGGGTCGCCGATCATTCCCGTCGCGCCACCGATCAGGGCCACCGGTTCGTGGCCGGCATGAGCCACGCGGCGAAGCAGCACGAGCGCGACCAAATGCCCCACGTGCAGGCTGTCGGCCGTGGGGTCGAAGCCGGCATAGACGCGACGCCCTGGCGTGGAGAGCCACTCACGCAGCCGGGCCGCGTCGGTTGACTGGTGGATCAGGCCGCGGGCCTGGAAATCGGAGACGAGATCGTGTGTCATGAAATGGAAGCCTACCGCCACATGTCGTCGTTGGCGAAGGGGTGCGCGGGGCCGGCGAGACGGTTTGCGGGGAGTGCCTTCATCGCCTGCTCGGCGAGCCGGAGGTCTTCCCGCGACGTGATCTTGAGGTTGATCGGCGAGCCGGGCACGACGGTTACCTGCTGGCCGATCGCCTCGACCAGTTGGGCCTCGTCGGTGGGCTGAGAGCCTTGCGCCTCGGCGTGGGCGAAGGCCCGGGTGAGCACGTCGCGTGAAAAGACCTGCGGCGTCTGCGCCTCCCAGAGGCCGGTGCGGTCGACCGTTTCGGTGATCAGTTTGTCGGCATTCACCCGCTTGAGCGTGCCCACGACGGGGATCGCCAGAATCGCGGCGCCGGTCTTCGCGCCGGCTTCGAACACCCGGTCGATCCAGGCGGTCGCGATGCAGGGACGGGCCGCGTCGTGGATCGCGATCATGTCGATGTCGGCTGAGAACTTCTCGAGGCCACGGCGAACCGAGTCAGCCCGGTGACTGCCCCCTTCGGCCAGCGTGATCCCCATGAATGCCAGGCTCGCGCCGAACTTCTCCACGAAGGCCTCGCGGTCTTCCGGGGAGACGACGACCACCACCTGCTTGACGTCGGGCCGGTCGGTGAACTTCTCAGCGGAATGGAGCCAGACCGGCCGGCCTGCCAGCGGTGCAAACGGCTTTTTGTAGTTGGCGTCCTGGAAGCGGCTGCTCTGACCGGCCGCGGCGAGGATCACTCCGAAGTTGGGCATGGTGTTTAGAAGGCACCGCCGCCACCCTGCATACCACCACCTCCGCCACCCATGCCACCGCCACCCATGCCACCGCCGCCCATGCCACCACCACCCATGCCACCACCACCCATGCCACCACCGCCCATGCCACCACCGCCCATGCCGCCACCCCCGCCACCCATGCCGCCACCGCCACCACCACCGGTGCCGCCGGCACCACCGCCCGAGAAGTTGAATTGCGTCACCTGGCCAACGCCTGAGAAGAGCGGCGTGGTGGTGATCCGGACATACCGGCGATCAGCCGAGACAACCGCCTGAGCAAACATGTTGGTGCCTTCGGGGAGCGTCGTGATGATGGGCTGATACCCGACTGCGCCACTGCGGAAGAAAGGCATACCGGGCGTGCCGCTCGGCCGTTGTGTGCCACGGCTCTGCGAGAGCGACGCTGCCGCCGAGGAATCGGCCATGCCGGCCAACTGCTGGGCGAGGATGGCGCGGCCGAGCTGTTGCTGGGTCACGACGTCCTGTGCCACTTGGGCATCGAGCAGCGGTTCCTGACGTCGGCCCGCGGGAACCTCGATGCTCACCATGGCATCATCGGCCCTGACCGCCACTTGGCGTTTCAGTCGCTGTTCATTGGCGGTGCCGCGGTAGAGGACCACCGTGGCCGTCACTGTGTCGGCCGCCACCTTGCCCCAGGCCCGTCGCACCAGGACGCGGTAGGTGCCGGGGAACGCCTCGGCGGCCACGTAACGCTCGCGGTGAGTCGTGTTGGCCGGGTCGGCGGTTGCGTCCGAATCGGCCAGCAGGGTGCCGCCAGAGGCCGACCGCGGCGAGGAGAGTGAGCAGACCGTGCCCGGCGGCTCCTCCACGATCATGTCGATGTCGGCATCGCCGTTCCACGAGAGTTCCAGTTCGATGTCTCGAACGAGCGCCCGATCGACACGCGCCCGAAACTCGGCGGCCTCGTCCGCATGTCCCGCTTTTTCGAGCCCATCGATGGTTGTCTTCGACAGCCGTGCCGCCCGCGTGAAAATCTCGCGCTGGTCGGCGGGCCATTCGTGCGCCAGCACGCCGGGGCAGGCCCACCGCAGCGTGGCCACGTCGTCGGAACGGGCGGCGAGCGTCATGGCAAGGGCGTAGGCCTCACGATTTGCCGGGTCAAGATTCGTCACCTGCTTGCACAACCGAATCGCCCGGCCCGGTGATCCGAATCGCGCCAGGTAATTTGCCAGGGCGAGCAGGTCGAACGGAGTGGACGCAAATTCCGCCGTCGAGAGCAGGGCCCGCTCGACCTCTTCACGCGGCTGGCCGGCAGCTTCCATCGCCACGGCCAGCGCCTCATACATCCAAGGTTCTGCACGGCCGCAGGCGATGGCTGCCGAGAGCAGGTCAGCGGCACGGTCAAACCGCCCCTGACGGCCGAGTTCGGCTGCAGTGACGCGGAGCCGTGCCATCCGAAGTGCCATGTCGCGACTGTCGGCGGCCGAACCGCTGCCGCTCGCGGCAGATTCGGAACGGGCCGGTTCCGCGGTCAGATAGGCCGTGATGGCAGCCCGCATGGCGGTCGAATCCATGCTGGAATCCACGACCGATGCCGGCAGGCCGACGCCGTCGGGTGCTGCGCTGGGGTCGGCTGCTGGCGGGGCGGGCTTCGATTGCGGAGCCTGTCGCGGATTCTGGGGCAACGCCGTCGGATTCGGCTTCTCGCGACGGGCCACGCGATCGCGGGCATCAGAAATCTGAAACATGCCGCCACCCATACCGCCGCCGCCCATGCCACCGCCGCCCATGCCACCGCCGGCACCTTGGCCGCTGTTGACGCCACCGGCTCCGCCCATGCCGCCGCCGGTTTGGAACGGATTGACGCCACCGCCCGCGCTGAGTGGCATGACGAGATCGCCGACCGGATAGACCTT
>JBBAVO010000308.1:1902-3316 GCA_040397635.1 Pirellulales bacterium | reverse complement strand
CGCACGCTCAGGCCAGGATGCCCTTCACAAGAGAGCCGTGCACATCGGTGAGCCGGTAATCACGGCCCTGGAATCGGTAGGTGAGCTTCGTGTGGTCGAAGCCGAGCAGGTGAAGCAGTGTGGCGTTGAGATCGTGGACGTGCACAGGGTCCGCGGCGACGTTAAACCCGAAGTCATCGGTCTGGCCATGAACGTGGCCACTCTTGATGCCTCCGCCGGCAAGCCACATCGTGAAGGCACGGTTGTGATGATCGCGGCCGTCGTTGCCCCCCTGCACCATCGGCGTGCGGCCGAATTCACCCCCCCAGACCACGATCGTGTCGTCGAGGAGGCCGCGTTCTTTGAGATCGGTGACGAGCGCGGCACTCGCCTGGTCGGTGTCGAGGGCGTTTTTCTTGATCCCCTTCGTGAGGCCGCCATGCTGGTCCCAGGCCTCATGGAAGAGCTGCACGAACCGCACGCCCCGCTCCAGGAGTCGCCGAGCGAGCAAACAGTTGCGGGCGTAGCCGGCCTTCGTCGGATCGGTGATCCCGTAGCGGGCCAGCACCTCCTTCGGCTCACTCGCCAGGTCGAGCAGTTCCGGGGCGCTCGCCTGGAGCTTATAGGCCATCTCGTAGGCCTGGATCCGCGCGGCGATCTCGGGATCCCCGACTGCCTTGAGCGAGAGATCGTTGAGCCGGTTGAGCGTGTCGAGAGAGGCCCGCTGCGTCTCGCGGTCGATCCCCTTGGGGTTCGAGAGATAGAGCACGGGATCGCCGCCGCTCCGCAGCGGGATGCCGCCGTACAGCGTGGGCAGGAAGCCCGCGCCGTAGTTGCTGGCGCCGCCGCTGGTGCCCTTGGCGCTCGTGAGCACGACGTAGCCAGGCAGGTCGGAGGCCTCGCTGCCGAGGCCGTAGAGCGTCCATGACCCGAAGCTCGGTCGGCCGAACTGCTGCGAGCCGGTGTTCATCAGGATCTGCCCGGGGGCGTGGTTCACCGCGTCGGTCTGCATCGAGCGGACGAGGCAGATGTCGTCGGCGATCGCGCCCGTATACGGGAGCAGTTCGCTCATCTCGATGCCGCTGGCGCCGTACTTTTGAAAGTTATATTTTGGCCCGAGCAGCGCCGACTTCGGATTGATGAAGGCGGCTCGATAGCCCTTGAGCAGGTCGGCCGGCGGCAACTGGCCGTCGTGTTTCGCAAGTTCGGGCTTCGGGTCGTAGAGTTCGAGGTGGCTCGGGGCGCCGGCCTGAAACATGTAGACCACCCGCTTCGCCTTGGGGGCAAACTGCGACGCCTTCGGCGCAAGCGGGCCGGCGGCGGACGCGGCGGCGGCCCTGCCCTCCGAGGCCAGCATCGAACTGGCGGCGATGCCGGCCAGCCCCACGCCACATTCTCCGAAGAACCACCGCCGCGAAAGCAGCCGGGCCCGGGC
>JBBAVO010000308.1:0-1802 GCA_040397635.1 Pirellulales bacterium | reverse complement strand
GTTCAGTTCTTGGTGAGCGTTTCGTCGAGGTTCAGCAGCACTCTCGCCGCGAGCGTCCAGGCGGCGGCGTCCTGCGGCGTCGCGTTTCCAGGCAGGCCGGGCAGCTTCTCGCCGTCGCCGGTCGTGACCTCGCGGGCGTTTGTCCAGCCGTCGGCCACCTTTTTCCGCTGGGCAGCGACAAAGGCGAGCAGGGCCTGCATTTCATCGTCGGTCGGCGGCCGCGAGGTGCAGAGAAAGAAGGCGTAGTGGCCGCGGCTGGTGTCGTCGCTGCCCCCCTCGCGGAGCGTCCGCAGGGCGAGGGCCCTCGCGGCCTCCACGAAGACCGGTTCGTTGAGGCCCGCCAACGCCGCCAGCGGCGTGTTGGACCGCAGCCGACGGGCGCAGGAGAGATCGCCGTTGGGCGCATCAAAGCTCGACATCATCGGGTCGGGCATCGACCGCTTGCGGAAGAGATAGACAGCCCGGCGATACCGCTCCGGCCCCTCGGCCGGCTTCCAGAAGTCAGGATAGTGGTAGTTGTAGTCGAGCACGTTCTGTGGCACCGGCGGGATCACGCCGGGCCCGCCCGCCTTCTGCGTGATCAGGCCCGAGACGGCAAGCGCGATGTCGCGGACCACCTCGGCCTCGACGCGGAACCGCGGCCCGCGGGCCAGGAGCCGGTTGCCAGGATCATGGGCCAACGACTCCGACGTCACCCGCGACGACTGACGATAGGTCTTGCTGTTCACGATTTCCTTGATGAGCTGCTTCTGGCTCCAGCCATGCTCGACGAAGTCGACGGCCAGCCAGTCGAGGATGTCACGGTATTCGGGCACGGGGGACCGGGTGCCGAAGTCGTCGGAGGTCTCCACGAGGCCCGTGCCGAAGAGCGTCTGCCAGATCCGATTGACGGCCACGCGGGCCGTCAGCGGCGATTGCGGGTCGACGAGCCACCTGGCGAATCCCAGCCGATTGCGTGGTGCGTCGGCCGGAAAAGGATGCAGCGCCGCGGGCACGTGCGGGCCGATCTCGCGGAGCGGCTGGTTCCACGTGCCGCGATCGAGGAGGTGCGTCGTGCGGTGCTGGGCATGAGGCCGCTCGGCCATGTGGAGCACCGTGGTCGGTGGCTGCGGCATCTTCTTCCAGAGGGCTGCGATCTCGTTATTGATTGGCGTGAGGTCGGCCGTGCTCTTCCGCCACGCCGCGAAGATGGCCGCCTCGTCGGCAGCTGTGCGGCGTTCTTTCGATGTCCGGATCGCGAGGATCGCGGCATGGTCGATCGGCGGGGCGGCCGGCTCGGGGGCCGTCGTGAGGCTGACCCGGCAGCAGGCCAGCATCCGCGAATTGCTTCCCGCCATTCGCACGGCAACCTTGAACTCCGTGCCCTCCGGCAGGTCGAGTGGCTTCTCGAACTGCACCACGGCGACTGAGGGCTGATGGCGGACGATGTGCCCCCGGTCAGACTCCCAGGCCGAGTCGATGTCGCCGTCGATGAGCTTCGCGACCGGCCCGTGCGCGATCTTCTTCTCGGGCGTCTTCCCGTCCGGCGACGCGGGCCGCGTCTCGATCCGCTCGGCTCCTGAAAAGTCGGCCGTGGCGTTCACGAGCGTGAGCGGCTCCCACTTCTGCTCGCCGGGTTTCTTCGCGAAGCATGTCAGCTCCTCGATGCCCCAGGCGGCCTCGCGGCCGGGGCCGTGCATGAAGAGATCGCCGTGCGTGAGCGCCTCGAGCTGCAGGCCCGTGGCTCCCCGCAGCTCGGGCTTCGACTCAAAGATCATCTCCTTGTCCCAGTGGCCGAGCATCAGGATCGTCTTGTCGGGCAG
>JBBAVO010000307.1:0-3326 GCA_040397635.1 Pirellulales bacterium | reverse complement strand
AGCCCGGCGAGCCATGCACGTTCATCCCAGATGGTGTTCCGAAGCATGGGGCAGGTGGATTGTGTGAGCTGGATGTGCTAGCGACAGCCGCGGAGCGTTCCCTGGGAAAGTCCCAGAAAACGCCCACGGCCTCAAGGCGGAATCGCCCGTGAAAAGTGCTGGCGGGCCTCAACGGGCCACGTAAGACACGTCGGCAGCTTCGTTGGTCACCCCTGTACCTCAATCCTCCTGCCGCCTGGGGCCGGAAATCCACCCCGTTCAGAGGAATCAGGCTGCCGCTGGCCCTGCGTGTCCAGTAGGCACTTGAAGCCGGAGAGCCATTATTGAAGAGGCGTTCAGTGGGGAACTTGCCGGGATGATCGTTGAGTTGAACAGTGTTCGGCAGCCCAGTGTGTACACGCGACCGCTCTCCTCTATCCGAAGGCACGCCATTCGTGTGACCGGGGCATTCTGAGTTGGTCTCTGATGCATGCAGACTGCTTGGCTCGCATCATGGCAGTCATCTGGTTTGTGGTCAGACGTCGAACCGACAGTGGATGACGGTTCCTGTGGACGGCAACGACGCCTCAATCGTTCCTTTTCCAGGAGTGCTGTCATGTCATCTACTCTGCGGATTATTGTTCTCCTTGTCACCTGCGTGATCCTGCCGCATCAGGTATCGAAAGCCGGAACGCTCAGCATTTCAGGCTACAATCGTCAAGGCGTTACCGGCTGGTTTGACGGTACGTTGAAGACCCAATACGGCGGCCGAATCACAGCTACGTTTGATGACAAGCCGCTTCACGACGTTTATTGTGTTCAGGCGTTCAACGCGATCGGCTTGTCTACTTACGAGAGCAAGATCGACGGGAGCGGTATTATTCATGGCTATCTCGTGCCGAACGCAGGGCAGATTTCATGGCTCGTGTCGAACGTCGCACCCACGATTGGGTCGAATCTCGACAAGCAGACCGGTCTTCAGGCCGCTCTTTGGAATCTGTCGGCGACGAAAGGGCATTCGTTCAGCATGTCACCGTTGGCTGATCCAGTCGCGTATGGCTACTACAACAGGTACCTGGCAGACTCTGCTGGGCAATCAGAACTGCTCGACCAGATTTCTTGGATCAGTCCGTCTAACCGAGACTTGAGCCCTGCGCAGGGACTCGTGTCGAGCACTCTATTTACGCCCGTGCCTGAACCTTCAACGTATGCCATGGCCCTCGCTGGGCTTGCCCTTGGCGGCTGGCAGATGTTCCGGCGGCGGCTGGCACATGGGGGAAACGGTGTCAGGCGGAGGCTTCAAGGGTGGCAAGGAGTTCTTTTACCTTCCGCTCGATCAGGTCACGAACGTCCCTGAACTCCTCGTCGGTCATGTCTCGTGGGTCTGGAATCTTCCAGTCCACTCTTTGGCCGGCCTTCACCAACGGGCATTCGTCGCCGCAACCCATCGTCACGGCCACGTCGATATTTCGCCCATTGAAGTCATCGAGCCCCTTCGATGCGTGCGCGGTCAGGTCGTAGCCCAGTTCTTTCATTGCCGCCACCGCCTTCGGGTTCACCTTTCCGGAGGGTTTGGATCCCGCGCTTGCGGCCTCGACCCGACCCTCACCGTGCATACGTGCAAACGCCTCTGCCATCTGACTGCGATTGGAGTTTTCAACACAGACGAACAAGACCTTCTTCATCGACAGTCTCCCTCAGAAGTCTGGCCACAACACCCGGGGGGCTGTATGCAGCGGCACACTGCCACGCTGGCAACGGCACCCATGATTGGAGCCACAAGATAGATCCACAGGTTTCCAAACTGCATCGCGACGAGGGCCGGAGCCAAAGATCTCGCAGGGTTCATCGACGCTCCGCTCACAGGGCCTGCAAACATCGCCTCCAGGGCAATCACAGATCCTATTGCCACTCCAGCCAGCAGCCCCTTCTCTTTCGAACCGGCGGAGACACTCAGAATCACAAACATGAGGATCAGCGTCAGCAGGAATTCCATGACGAAGGACTGCGCTGCTGCGCCGGCCGGATTGGTGACGCCCAGTGTGATGCTCGACGGAAACATCAGCCTCAACGTGATGCTCGCGAGGATGGCGCCGGCGCATTGGCTGATCAGATAGGGGGCAACCAACCGGCCCGAAAACCGGCGTGCAGCATAGAAGCCCAGCGTCACGGCAGGATTCAGGTGGCACCCCGACACGTCACCGAGCGCATAGATCATCGCCAGGACGATCAGCCCAAACGTGATCGCAACGCCTGCGTGCGTAATCGTCCCGCCGCTCGTCTCGTTGATGACGATGGCTCCAGTGCCGGCGAACACCAGTGCAAAGGTGCCAAACGCCTCTGCTGCCATCTTTCTCGCGTTGGAATTCATCATGTGTACTCTACGGTGGACCCCATTTGTGTCAGTGCAATATAGTTTCTGTAAGTCGGCCCAAAAACATGGAGCGAGATGGGGTCATCCTGGACTGGGCGACGGGCTATAATTCCGGGCGTCATGGCCAAGAAACGCCCCAAACGCCGCCGCAAAAAGCCCGTAGCAGAGCTTGAAGCCACGTATATCTGCGACTCGTGCGGCGAAGAGATCGTCGTGCCGGTGGATATTTCCGGGGGGTCGCACCAGGACTACGTCGAGGACTGCCCGGTCTGCTGCCACCCGATGACCCTCCACGTAGACATAGACCCCGACGGCGAAGCCCGGATCGAGGGAGAGCACGAATGAGCCTGATCTCGCCCAGTACGGTAGAGCGAACCTCATGAAGCCAGTTCAGTCCGGGTGGGCTGGCACGAGCCACGCTGCTGTGCTCGCCCGCCTTGTCACGCGTAGAGTGCCACCACTGCACCTGCCGAGACCCCTACCGCCATCGCGAAGAGGAATCGGCTGCGTGGACGCACGAAGCCGCCCCAGGCCCAGCCGGTGAGCGCCGCACCGGCACCGGCCACGAGGGCGACGATCGACTCAGTCTGCGACGCTTGCTCTGGCGGCAGGCCTGAGATGAGCCGTAACGCTCCAGTACCGACTACCACCAACGCCGGCACCGTGAGGATCGCTAAGACCGCCGCCCGCCTGCGGAGATCCTCAGGAACAGGTGATGGCGTCCAGCGAATGACGCCCCCGATGACGCTGCCAACCGCCAGGCCAAGGAATGGCCCTGGGATGCTCACCGCCAAAAACCGCTCGATCGGCAGCCCGTAGAGCCGAAGGCTCACCAACGCCAGCACGGCAACCGCAGGCATGATCCCGGCCGTGGCGATTCGGGATCGGCGAGGAATATCGAACGTGGAGGCAAGCCATACCAGCCCCAGTGCAATCGTGGCATCCAACACCCAGGCATACGGTGGGAACCCTG
>JBBAVO010000306.1:0-3327 GCA_040397635.1 Pirellulales bacterium | reverse complement strand
GAGCGTCTCCACCCGGATCGGCTGAATGTCGAACTTGGGATTCTGGCCGAGAAACCGGCAGGGATTATTGTGAAACACTTCGATCGCCTCCTGCAGCGAGTGGCCGCGGCGGCGGTATTCGAGGATGCACTCCTGCAGCGTGAAGGGATCGCTCGGCCCCCAGTCGGCCGAGGAGTTCACGAGGATGCGGTCGGTGCCGTATTTTTCGAGCATGTCAACGGCCCGCTTCGGCGAGCACTTGGTGATGGGATAGAGCGTGAAGCCGACCCAGTAGCCCGCGTCGAGGCAGGGACGGATCGTCTGCTCCTCGACGTGGTCGATCCAGATCCGCTCCCGGTCCACGTTCATCCCGGCCAGCACCTCGAGCACCCGCTTCGTGCCATGGGCCTTGTCGGCCAGATGCGGCGTGTGGATGAGCACGAGCTGCCCGTGCTTCATCGCGATGTCCACGTGGGCCTCGAGCGAATCGCACTCGTTTTTCGTCGATTTGTGCAGGCCGGTCTCGCCGACCCCGAGCACAGTGGGCTTCGCGAAGAACTCGGGGAAGTGCTTGAGCACCTCGCGGGTGAGCGTGGGGTTCTCGGCCTCCTTCGGATTCACCGCCACCCAAGAAAAGTGGCGGATGCCATACTGCGCTGCGCGGGTTGGCTCGAACTCGCTGATCTGCCGGAAGTAGTCGATGAACGTCTCCGGATACAAGCGGTCAAACCCGGCCCAGAACGCCGGCTCCGCAACTGCCACGACGCCACTCATCGCCATCCGCTCATAGTCCTGCGCCGTGCGGGCGATGGCGTGGTAGTGGGGCTGGATGATCTGCATGGTGGTGCTGCTCCCCGGGAATGTGAGGCGTTGCGGAATGTGAGCTGTTGAGGAATGCGAAGCGTTCGTGCGGGCGTTTCAGTCTTTGGCAAACAGTTCGAGCAGCGTCTCGGTCCGCTCGCGGTCGGCATGCGGGGCCGCGAGAATCGCGATCGCCTCGCGGAGCCGGGCCATGCTGCCGTTGCCGCCCTGCCCGGACGCAGCCCGACCGTTTGCGATGCCGCCAGACTCCCGGGCCACCGCCGCGTCATACCGGTCGAAATGAGCGGCGATCTCGAGGAGCATGTGACGGCTCTCGAGAAAATAAGTTTCGGCGACCTGGACTGCAGAGAGCATGTTCGGCATCAACCCCTGAAGAACGTGGATGACAACGGCCGCCACGCGGCGGCTCGTGACCCAATCACCCCATCATAGCTTCCAACGGGGCGGCCGACAGACGCAGCGACCTACCTCCAACCGGCATGACCCCTTCAGCCGGTCCATTTCTTGACATCCGGTCCACCAGGGGTAGTGTCGAAGAGAATATTGACCCCGCGTCCACCGCTTCTCGTTGCAACGGAAACTATCGACTGATGCTCCTCGTCACCGGCGGTGCCGGATTCATCGGCAGCAACTTCGTTCTCGACTGGCTGGCTGAGCACGACGAACCGATCGTCAACCTCGACGCGCTTACCTACGCCGGTAACCTGCGGAATCTCGATTCGCTGGCGGGCGACCCGCGGCACCAGT
The DNA here is from genome assembly GCA_040397635.1 of Pirellulales bacterium. Lineage (GTDB taxonomy): Bacteria > Planctomycetota > Planctomycetia > Pirellulales > UBA1268 > CAMCQY01. The sequence goes on along the minus strand of JBBAVO010000306.1, from coordinate 1,779 downwards.
TCGTCCGCGGCGACATCGGCGACAGTAGCCTAGTGGCAGGCCTGCTGGCCGGGCACCCCATCCGCGGGGTCGTGCACTTCGCCGCGGAGAGCCATGTTGACCGCTCGATCCACGGACCGGAGGCGTTCATCCAGACCAACATCGTCGGCACGTTCCGGCTGCTGGAGGCGACCCGGGCTCACTGGGCCACGCTCGATGCCGGTGGCCGGGAGGCGTTTCGGTTCGTGCAGGTATCGACCGACGAGGTCTATGGGACCCTTGCCCCCGATGCGGCCGCGTTCACCGAGACGCATCGCTACGAGCCCAACAGCCCCTACTCGGCCAGCAAGGCAGCCGCAGACCATCTCGTCCGCAGCTACCACCACACCTACGGCCTGCCGGTGCTGACGACCAACTGTTCCAACAACTACGGCCCCTTTCACTTCCCCGAGAAGCTGATCCCCCTGTGCATCTTGAACGCGCTCTCCGGGAGGCCGCTGCCGATTTATGGTGACGGTCGGCAGGTGCGTGACTGGCTCTATGTGAAGGATCACTGCACCGCGATTCGGCGGGTGCTTGCGGCCGGTCGGCCCGGGGAAACCTACAACATCGGTGGCTGGAACGAGCAGGCCAACCTCGACGTTGTCCGCACGCTCTGCGGAATCCTCGACGAGGAGCGGCCGCGGGCCGACGGCCACAGCTATTCCGAACAGATCGAGTTCGTCAAGGACCGCCCCGGCCATGATCGTCGCTACGCGATCGACGCCCGCAAGCTGGAACGTGAACTCGGCTGGCGTCCGGCCGAAACCTTTGCCACGGGTATCCGCAAGACCGTGCGGTGGTATCTCGACCACCAGGCGTGGGTGGCTGACGTGACCAGTGGCGGCTACCGCGAGTGGATCGAAACGCAGTATGCGTCACCCGGATCGGCACCATGAAAATCGTCCTGTTCGGCAGAGGCGGCCAGGTGGGCCGCGAACTCGAGCAGGTGCTGCCGTCGCTGGGGCAACTGGTGGCGTTCGGCCGCGACGAGGCCGATCTGGAACGCCCAGACTCCGTGCAGGCACTGCTCCGCCGTGAGTCGCCCGACATCGTGGTCAACGCCGCCGCCTACACCGCCGTGGACAAGGCCGAGTCGGAGCCCGCCCGTGCCCGACAGATCAACGCCGACAGCGTGGGCGTCATCGCCACTGAGACGGCCCGGCTCGGTGGCTGGCTTGTGCACTACTCGACTGATTACGTCTTCGACGGCGGGAAGTCGGGCAGCTACCTCGAAACCGACCCCACCGGGCCGCTGGGGGTCTACGGCGCCACAAAGCTGGCGGGCGAGCATCTCGTCGCGGCGAGCGGCTGTGAGCATCTCATCTTCCGCACCAGCTGGGTCTACGCCGCCCACGGCTCGAACTTCATCCGCACCATCCTGCGGCTCGGACAGGACCGCGACGAACTCTCCGTGGTGGATGACCAGGTCGGCGCTCCGACGGCCGCTGCCCGGATCGCCGCCGTGACAGCCACCGCGATCGGCAGGCTGGCAGGCGGTGCGGGCGACCGGCCCGCGAGCGGGATCTATCACCTGGCGGCCGCGGGCGCGACCTCCTGGCACGGTCTCGCGCAGCACATCGCCGCGGCCGCCCGCGCGGCTGGTCTGCCGCTCCGGGTCGATCCCGACCGCATCCGCCCCATCCCATCATCCGCCTGGCCGCAGGCGGCACGGCGGCCGGCTAATTCCCGACTCGACACGACAAAACTGCATCGCACGTTTGATGTGATCCTGCCTCCCTGGCAGGACGACGTGCGGGA
>JBBAVO010000305.1:0-3329 GCA_040397635.1 Pirellulales bacterium | reverse complement strand
GCGATAAGATGTGCTGGCGAGCCCCCGCCCCCGGCATGCGCATCCATTGCGACGCGAAATGCGACGCAGCAGGCGTCCGCGCTGGACAGCGCGCAACCGCACGCAACGACAGAACCCGCTGCCACCATTCAGGTTGCAGCGGGTTCTTCGAAACTTGCGCCAGTTACCAAAACTGGCTCGCGGCACGAGGCCGCGCAAAAAACAGCCGGCAGGGGCCAAGGATGGCCCTGCCGGCGTGAAGAAAGTGGCGGGGACAGGATTCGAACCTGCGACCTCGAGGTTATGAGCCTCGCGAGCTACCGGGCTGCTCCACCCCGCGACATGTTTTTTGCTTGATCAGGCTCGGGACCGTCTTCAGAACAGACGATGACCTATGTCAGCGATCCGTTTCGGGATGTCTCTCCGACGCCTGAGTGGGAATAATACCAGCTCTGCACCAGGAAATGAAGCCCAGGTGCGAATGAATCGCACGTGCGGGCAGGTTTCTACCCATGAAACAGCAGGATTTCAGGCTGTCTTCGCCACAGTGGCCGCTTGGTCCGGCGGGTGCGTCTGGATCGAAGGCGCTCGTCGGTGGCGTGCCCTGGGCCAGCGAGGTCGGTGGCCAGGACCAGTTCGCAGGCCGTTTCCGTGCTGATGGTGAACAAGCCGAACCGGACAGATCAGGCGTCGGTCTGCCACGCGTGTTCGAACCGGCTGCCGGACCCGCCTCACCGCTGGTGGCGGGGGAGGGCAGCGGATTCCGCGCACGGCTGGCAGCATTTGTTCGTAACAGCCCGGCCTTCTCGGTGAGCCTGTCGATTCATTGCCTGCTCCTGCTCATGCTCACCCTGTGGGTGGTGCGGGATCGACCGCTCAAGAAGCTCAGGCTCAGTTTGGCATTTGGGCCGGCGAATATCCAGGCCAACGACATAGGCATCGGCATCGTGCCGTCGAAGGCGCCGGAGAAGCAGCCCGAAGAGGAGAAGACCGAGGTCGCCAAGGCGGACCGATTGCCGGTGAAGGATCCGAATTCAGCGCCAGTCGCCATGCCCGATCTCCCTGATGTGGCGGTCGGAACGGCGGCCGCGGACAAGCCCATGGTAGCCCCCGCTGTCGGCATGCTGCTCGCCGGCCGTGAAGCCGGCCGCAAGGAGGTGCTGCTGGCCGCGGCGGGAGGTGGCGACGAGACCGAACGGGCCGTGGCGCTGGCGCTCGACTGGCTGCAGCAACAGCAGAATCCGAAGACCGGCCTCTGGAGCCTGACCGGACCGTATGACGACGGCGGTTCGCAGGAGAACGAACTCGCAGCGACGGCGATGTCGCTTCTGGCCTTTCAGGGAGCGGGTAACACGCTCGCAGAGGGGCCGCACCGCGCGGTGGTGGCCCGCGCCTGGCGGAGCCTCCTCAAAGCGCAGCAGGAGGATGGCTCGTTTGACGTGGGACAGGTGCCGATGCAGCACGCGCTCTATTCCCACGCCCAGGCGACGATGGCGCTATGCGAACTCTACGGTATGAGCCGCGATCCGAAGCTCGCCGAGCCGGCGGCACGCGCCGTCGCGTACTGTGTGGCGGCTCAGGGGCCAAACGGCGGCTGGCGGTATGAGCCGGGCAAGCCTGGCGACATGTCGGTGACCGGTTGGTACATGATGGCGCTGAAGACGGCTGAGATGGCCGGGATGGCTGTGCCGGCCGCGACGTTCGAGGGGATCGGTGGATTCCTCGATACCGTGGCCAACGGCAACGGATCCCGATACGGCTACAAGCGCGACAGCACGTTCAAGCCGGCCAGCCCCGTGACGGCGGCGGTGACGGCCGAGGGGCTGCTCTGCCGCCAGTATCTCGGCTGGCCGCAGAAGGATCCGCGTCTGGTGGAGGGACTCGAGCTCCTGATGGCAGAGAATCCGCTCCCTCTCGAGTTCAAGAAGGACATGAATACGAAGGACGTGTATGCCTGGTATTACATCACCCAGGTAGCCCATCACATGGAGGGCGATGCGTGGCGGGCGTGGAATGAGCGGCTCCGCAAGGTGTTGCCATGCGGGCAGGTTGTGGAGGGCAGGCAGCGCGGCAGTTGGGATCCCTCGCTCGACAAATGGGGCCACATCGGCGGCCGGCTGTTCGTGACGAGTTTCTACGTCTATATGCTCGAGACGTATTACCGGCATCTGCCGCTCTACGCAGCGCAGCAGGCGGAAGGGCCGTAACGAGGAAGAACGGCAAGTTGAAAACTCGCCGCCACGGGGGGAACGAGGAGTTGACTCGTGGCCGCAAGTTTTTAACTTGCGAAATCGAGGCCGAGAGCACAGCACGTTGAAAACTCGCCGCCACGGGGAAAAGCCCGTGACTCAGACGCCGCCACCCCATTGGCGGATCGCCTCGTAGGCGACGATCGCGGCGCAATTGGAGAGATTGAGACTCCGCACCTGCGGCCGGGCGGGGATCGCGAGCATTCGGTCGGCGTGGGCGGCCTGAAGCGACTCGGGTAGGCCCCGCGACTCGCTGCCGAAGACGAGCACGTCGCCCCGCTGGTAGGCCACCTCCGTGTAGCTTCGCGTGGCCTGCGTCTCGAAGAGCCAGGTCGGCTGGCGGCCCACGGCGGAAAGTGCCGCCAGCAGGTGGTCCCACGAATCGACCACTTCCCACTCGAGGTTGTCCCAATAGTCGAGGCCGGCGCGGCGGAGGTAATAGTCGTCGAGCTTGAAGCCGAGCGGCCGCACCAGCCACATCTTGGCGCCGATGGCTACGCAGGTCCGGCCGACGTTACCGGCGTTGGGTGGAATCTCGGGCTCGTGGAGGACGATATGGAGGGTGGGGTCGTAGCGCATGAGGGGCCGGAAGGGCGGGTTCGCCGCGGGACGGGCGTCTGCTATGGTTTAGTGTGTCGGAACATGGGAAACCAGCCGGAAACAGTGTCGCCTGAGAGGTTGTCGTGGTCGAGCTAAAGCGAAATCCAACGCGGGCCGTGCGGATCGGGAGCATCACGATCGGTGCCGGCCACCCGATTGCGGCCCAGAGCATGACGGCAACGCACACGACAGACGTGGCCGCAACGGTCGCGCAGGCCAACGCCCTGCATGCCGCCGGCGCGGGCGTCGTGCGGATCGCCGTCGACAGCAAGTCAGACGCCGCGGCACTGCCCGCGATCCGGGCCGGCACACAGGCCAACCTCGCCATCGACCTCCAGGAAAACTACCGGCTCGCCGTCGACGTGGCCCCGCACGTGGACAAACTGCGATACAACCCCGGCCATCTCTACCACCACGAGCCGACGAAGCCGTGGCAGGACAAGGTAAAGTTCATCGCCGACGTGGCCGCACAAAACGACTGTGCCATGCGGGTGGGCGTGA
>JBBAVO010000304.1:0-3332 GCA_040397635.1 Pirellulales bacterium | reverse complement strand
GAGACGCCAGAAAACCTCGCATCGGTGATCAGGGCCACACGGCTCGCACAGGGCAATTGCTTGAGGGCACTTGTCACCTGGTAGGTCTCCTCCATCCCGGTGCCCATCGGCCCGATGCCGGAGAGCACGAGCACGTCACCCGCGACGATCGCCCCCTGCTTGATCGCCGCCATCGCCGCCCGCTCGCTGACAAACACTCGCGCCGGGCCGGTGTGGCGATAGACGCCCTCCGCATCGATCGTCGCCCGGTCGATCGCCGTCGCCTTCACGACGGCTCCCTCGGGCGCGATCGTGCCCCGCAGGAATGCCATCGTGCCCTTGAGTCCGCGGGCCGCCGCCTGCTGGGGCGGCATGATGACATCGCCGGGATCGACACCATCGACAGCCTTGAGCAATTCGCGAAACCGCCGCCGCCGTTCGCTCCCCTCCCACCATGCCAGCTGTTCGGCGAGCGTGCCCCCCGAGACTGTTCGCGCGGTGGTGTCGAGGAGGCCGAGCCGATCGAGGTGGAGCATCACCTCGGGCACGCCGCCGGCGAGAAACACCCGCACCGTGGGATGGTGGATCGGCCCGTTGGGCAGCACGCTCACCAGCCGCGGCGTCTGACGGTTGATGGCGATCCAGTCGTCGACCGTAGGCTGCGGCAGGCCGGCGGCGTGGGCGATCGCGGGCACGTGCAGGAGCAGGTTCGTCGAGCCGCCGAAGGCCGCGTGCACCGTCATGGCGTTGCGGACGGCCGCCGGCGTGAGAATGTCGCGGGTGGCAATCCCCGCGGCCGCGAGCCCGACGACCGCCCGCGCCGAGCGCACCGCCAGATCCCGCCACACCGGCTGGCCGCTCGGGGCCAGCGCCGCGTGCGGCAGCGTGAGTCCGAGGGCCTCGGCCACCACCTGCGCGGTGGCCGCGGTGCCGAGGAACTGGCAGCCGCCGCCGGGCGAAGCGCAGGCCCGGCAGCCCAGGTCGGCCGCCTCCTCCAGCGTGATCAGGCCATGAGAGTATCGCGTGCCGATCGTCTGGATGCGGCCCGCATCCTCGCCGCTCGTCGGCGGCAGCGTGACGCCGCCGGGCACGATCACCCCGGGCAGGTCGGTGAGCCCCGCCACGGCCATCAGCATGGCCGGCAGCCCTTTGTCGCAGGTGGCGACGCCGAGCACGCCGGCCCGCAGTGGCAGCGACCGCGCAAGCCGGCGGAGCACGAGCGCAGCGTCGTTGCGATAGGGCAGGCTGTCGAACATGCCGGTGGTGCCCTGCGTGCGACCGTCACAGGGATCGGAGCAGAACCCGGCGAAAGGAATCTTGCCGAGCCGCCGCAACTCGGCCGCGGCTGCCTCCACGAGCAGCCCGATCTCCCAGTGCCCGGTGTGGTAGCCCAGTGCCACCGGCGTGCCGTCGGCCGCGCGCACGCCTCCCTGCGTGCTGAGAATGAGGAACTGCGGATCGGCCGACCCCGCCGCGGCCCAGCCCATGCCCACGTTCTGCGACAACCCGAAGAGATCGCCACTGGGGCTGTTTCGCAACAGGTCGTCGGTCAGCGGCAGGACGCCGGCAGGCCCGGGAGCCGCCGTCTGGATGTCGAAGAGCGTTGGGTCGTCTGGGCCGTACGGATCGAAGTGGCGTGGTGCGTTCACGGAACGGTAGCTCCCCGGGCTGGTCGGGATCTGGAAGGACGGTCAATATAGTGCCATAGTGCCGACCGACAGAGACAGCGGCGGCGTCTGCGTCATAGTGCCGACCGGCATCCCCATCGAGGTGGTCATCCATGAGCGTCCCGCACGACAGCCAGTCCCCTGAACGGCTCTGCCGGTTCATGCCCCGCGGTTCCCGCGACGCCCGCGTCGGCGCTGTGATCGACGGCGACCGCATAGTCGACCTGACAGCTATCGGCGTCGGCTCGCTGACCGACCTGCTCGATGCGGCCGACCCGACGGCGGCGGCACGGGCCGCCCGCGCTGCGGCCGGACCGGGCACACCGCTCGCAGAGGTTTCGCTGCTACCCCCGGTGGAACGCCAGGAGGTCTGGGCGGCAGGGGTCACATATCTCCGCAGCAAGACGGCGAGGATGGAGGAATCCGACTTCAGCGCCACTGCCTACGACCGGGTCTATGACGCCGAGCGGCCGGAAATCTTCTTCAAGTCGCTCGGCGAGAAGGCCGTCGGCCCGGGTGACAATGTCGGCATTCGGTGCGATTCACGCTGGAACGTGCCCGAGCCGGAACTGGCGCTGGTGATGAACTCCCGCGGCACCTTGGTCGGCTGCACGATCGGCAACGACATGAGTTCACGTGACATCGAGGGTGCGAATCTGCTCTATCTGCCGCAGGCCAAGGTCTACGACCGTTCATGCGCGATTGGCCCCTGGATCGTTCTTGCCTCCGACGAAGCCGCGATCCGCCGCTGGACGATCTCCGTGGCGATCGCGCGGGGCGGCAGCGACGTCTTCAGCGGCGAAACGGGCGTCGACAAAATCAAGCGTTCGTTCCAGGACCTCATCGGCCATCTCTGGCGGTCGCAGTCGTTTCCGCGAGGGGCGGTGCTGCTCACCGGCACGGGGGTCGTGCCCGACGAGTCGTTCACGTTGCAGGCTGGCGACCGGGTCACGATCGGCATCAGCGGCATCGGCACGCTCGCAAACACCGTGCAGGTCGTCTGACCGGCCGGCAGCGACTTTTTCGAATCGCTAGCCCCGCTACTTCAGCAGGTCCTTGAAGACCTTGCGGACCTTCTCGACCTTGGGCGACACGACCGCCTGGCAGTAGGGCTGGAACGGGTTGTTGGCGAAGTAGTCCTGGTGATACTTCTCCGCCGGATAGAAGGTGCTGGCCGGCGTGACCTCGGTCACGATCTTGCCGGGAAACACCTTCGCCGCATCGAGCTTCGCGATCACCTCTTCGGCGGTCTTCTTCTGCGCGTCGTCGTGGTAGAAGACGCCCGAGCGGTATTGCGTGCCGACGTCGGCCCCCTGCCGGTTCTTCGTCGTTGGATCGTGCGTACTGAAAAACACCTCGAGCAGTTTTTCATAGGGCACCTGCTGCGGGTCGTATTCGATCTCCACCGCCTCGGCATGGCCCGTCTGCCCAGTGCAGACCTGCTGATACGTTGGATTCGGATTCTTTCCGCCGATGTAGCCGCTCGTCACCGAGTGCACGCCCTTGATCTGGGCATAGACCGCCTCGGTACACCAAAAGCAGCCGCCGGCGAACGTCGCCTTCGCCACTTCACCCTCGGCGCCCGCTGCCAAACCGCTGCTCATCATCATGATCGCTCCTGCCAGAAACCACCGGACCACATGTGCCGTCATGTCTATCGGCTCCTCGAAGGATTCGATGATCGAT
>JBBAVO010000303.1:0-3363 GCA_040397635.1 Pirellulales bacterium | reverse complement strand
TCGCTGCCGTCGTCGAGCACGTAGACCTCCCCGTGCTGGTAGGGGCTCATCGTGCCTGGATCGACGTTGATGTAGGGGTCGAGCTTCTGCATTTTGACCCGCAGGCCGCGGGATTCGAGCAGCATGCCGATCGAGGCGCTCGTGAGCCCCTTGCCGAGTGAGCTGACGACGCCTCCGGTCACAAAAATATGCCTGGTCACTGCTCCGAGCTCCTTCCCGTCCGCCGGTTTTCAAGGCCTCCTGGCGGCCGCGCCGTCGCGAACCCGCGACCGGATTGAACCAGCCTCGCCGCGGTCGGTCAAATGCCCGGCGTGCACGTGGGGAAAGCCGCAGTCGCTGGAGCCGCGGGGGCCTGTCGGCTGCCGGTCAGTGCTGGTAGACGGCGTAAAGAAGTTCGCGGAGTTCTTGCGCATAGGCCGCCTCCGTGGCGACCGCGTCTTCCCACGTCATGGCCGGAAAATCAGCAAAGAGGTCGGGTCTCAGGCGGATGCCGTAGGTCCGCACCAGCGGGCAGCCCTTGTGACCACGAAGATGATTCTCGAACCGGGCCTCGGGATCGAGGCCCGTCGAGCCGACATAGAGGCAGGTGGCGTCGTACCGGGCGTGCGGATTCTGCCGGCGGAAGCGGACCTGCCGCCTGACCGCCGGATGGAGTTCGATGCAGTAGACCCGATGGTGCAGCTTCACGGACTGGGCCCCGCTTCCCGTCCCGCGACCGTCACCGTCCCTCGCTGCACGGTGCGACTTTGCTGAAGCACCTGCCTGACACCAGGCTGCGGCCGAGCGACTACCAGGAACTGAAACGCGAACATCGTCGGCCAGAGCCGGGCGAGCAGCTGCGATCCGGCGCCCAGCCAGCGGCCCATGACCCCGCCGATCACCGCCTCGAATGGCACCCCGATCGGATCGCACCGCTCGATCACGTAGCCCGTCTCCATGAGCGCGGTGCGAAGCGTGGACCGGGTGAACAGCCGCTTGTGGGACAGGTCGAGGATGCCACGTTCGGCGTAGGTGAAACGGCCCACCAGAAGATTCAGCCGCATCACGACGAATGCCACGTTCGGTGTCGTGATCACGAATGCCGGAGATGGCCGCACGGTTGATCGTGCCTCGCTGGAATGCCGCAGGCGGAGCAGAAACTGCTCAGGTTCCGCCAGTCGCTCGATGACGTCGATCAGGAGCACGGTGTCGAAGTCAAAGGCGTCCACCGGTAGCCGGCCCGCCTCGGGGTCAGCCTTCATGAAATGGCTCATCATGCCCGGGGGCGGCTCGTGCGCATCGACGCCCGTGACCGTCACGCCGCCACGCTCCAGTTCCCGGGCCACACAACCCGCACCGCAGCCGAGGTCCAGAACCGTCATGGCCCCCAGTCGCCGCACGGCGTTCACGGCGGCAATCTGCGAGGCGTAGCCGTATGCAGTCTTGCGGCTTGATTGTGCCGCCGCCGACAGGTTCCGATAGGCGAGTGAACAGCACATCCCCATCTGATGCAGCCGAAACCTCACCGTGGATCGCAGTACATCCCACGCGTAGCGCAGCCCATTCACATGGCAGATCTCGTCACCGTAATGGGTCGGAATCGCAAACTGCTCGATCTTCGCCTCGACGTGAAATGCCTGGAGCAGGATCTCCGTGTCGAAGTGGAAGTCGTTGCTGTCCTGCTCGAACGGGATCGCCCGCAGGAAGCTGGTCGAATAGCCGCGGTAGCCGGTGTGATATTCGACGAGATGACGGCCGGTGAGAGCGTTCTGAATTCCCGTCAGCATCCGGTTGCCCAAGATCTTGTACCAGGGCATGCCGCCCGCACGGGCAGACGCGATACTTCCCATGCGCGAGCCAAGCACCACGTCGGCACCAGTGTCGCGAAACAGCCGGATGAAATCGGGCAGGAGTTCAGGAGCGTATTGGCCATCGCCATGCAGGAGGATGACGAAGTCGTATCCGTGGTCGATGGCCAGCCGGTATCCCAGCTTCTGGTTGCCGCCATACCCCTGATTCACCGGATTGCGCAGGAGCGTGAGCCGATGCACGTTCCGGCGGCGGGCCCAGTCGAGCGCCCGGTCAGCCGAGGCGTCCGGGCTGGCGTCGTCGATTACGAGAAAATCGACGTCGCTTGAATCGATCAATGCCTGTGGAACGCGATCGAGCGTCTGTTCGATCTGCCGCTCCGACTCGTAGAGCACGACGAACACGAGCACGCGGACCGCCCGGATGGGTTGTCCCGGGGGCGAATGTTCCTCCACGGTCAGGGGGTGGGGAACGCTGTCGCGGAGTGGATCGTGCATGTCGAGAACGTGCGAGGATCGGAAGCAGCCAAGCTCGCTCGCGACGGAGCTGGGCGGTTCGGTCCGAGGCCGCTCAAGCGTACCTCATCGCGTGGATCAAGGCATGCCGTCAGCCCGCATGGCGTAACAATTCCAGGTTCCGTTTTTGGCATCCGGACGTGGTGTAGAATAGTGGGATGAATCCTTCTGCCATCACCCGTCCGGCTGCCGCCGTGCCGTCCACGTCAAACCTCCGTATTCGCAGCCTGGAGCCTCTGGTGCCTCCGGCCAGGCTGGCGGCACTTCTGCCGCTCGATGAGGCTGCCACCCGGACGGTCGTGGAGGGCAGGCAGGCGGTCGAACGAGTCCTTGCCGGAGAGGATTCCCGTCTGATGGCCATCGTCGGCCCGTGCTCGATCCACGACCTCGACGCCGCCCGCGACTACGCCGCGCGGCTGTTGAAACTGGCAGAGACGGTGAACGACCGGCTGCTCGTCGTGATGCGGGTCTATTTTGAGAAGCCGCGGACCACGGTCGGCTGGAAGGGGCTGATCAACGATCCGCACCTCGACGATTCCTTCGACGTTGCCACCGGCCTGCGGCTGGCCCGCGGGCTGCTCATCGAGATCGCCCGAATGGGGCTGCCGACGGCGACCGAGTTCCTCGAGCCGATCACGCCGCAATACATCGCCGACACGATCGTCCTCGGCGCCATCGGCGCCCGCACGACCGAATCGCCCACGCACCGGCAGATGGCCAGCGGGCTGTCGATGCCGGTGGGATTCAAGAATTCTACCGACGGCTCGCTTCAGGCCGCCGTCGATGCGATGCAGTCGTCACGCGCCTCCCACAGCTTCCTCGGTATCGACAACGACGGTGGCACCTGTGTTGTCACAACCAACGGCAACCCATGGGGAGTGCTGATGCTCCGCGGCGGCCGCAGCGGCTCAAACTATTCCCCCGAGATTCTCCACGAGGCCCGCGCGAAACTGGAGGCGGCAGGCCTGCCCGCCTGCGTGATCGTTGACTGCAGCCATGCCAACTCCGGCAAGGATCATCGCCGGCAGTCGATCGTCTGGCGCGACGTGCTCTCGCAACG
>JBBAVO010000302.1:0-3400 GCA_040397635.1 Pirellulales bacterium | reverse complement strand
GTGTCGTCTGAGTGTCGTCTGAGTGTCGTCAAGGCGGCTGTCGGAGGCGAACAGTTTGAAACCAGCGGGGTTCACTATGGGACGGGGAGCAAGACGAGTCGCGGTGTGGTTCTGTCTGGCCGTCGTGGCTGAACTATCGAATGACGCAACCGTGTCGGCTGCGGACGGGACGCCTCAGAATGTCGCTGAGGCGGTAACGATCGCGGCGGAACTCGCCAAGGCGACTGGAACGACCGGGCAGGCGGCACTCGCGGCCCAAGCCGATCGAATCTCGGGAATCCCCGCCGACTGGATCGTGCCGTGCCTCGCCACGTTCGCCGATGCCACGCCGGCCGGTGGCAACTGGCTCCGCAGCGGCATCGAACGGGCCGTCGAGCGGGCGGGCGACTCGCTGTCGGCCGACGCGCTCGCAGCGGTCGTGGCCGACAGGAAACAGCCGGCACGTGTCCGGACCCTGGCGTTTGGCTGGCTCAGAGATCGCGATCCATCTCGGGCCGCGGGCCTGCTCGACGGGATGCTCGATGATCCGGCGCTCGACCTCCGCCGCGAGGCGGTCGAGAAGAAGCTGGCCGCCGTGGCGGCCGCTGACGAGACGGCGCAGAAAGCCACGCATCGCGAGTGTCTTGCCGCCGCCCGTGACGTTGAACAGATCGAGCGCATCGCGGCGTGGCTCTCCGAGCATGGCGAGAAGGTGAATGTCGCCGAGGTGCTTGGCTTCGTACGGAACTGGCGGGTGAGCGAGGAGTTTGACAACGCCAAGGGCGTGGGGTTTGCGAAGGTCTATCCGCCGGAGGCCGCTCTGCCCACGCTGCCTGAGACGGGCCGGTGGAAGGATGTCGCGTCGGCCGACAAGCATGGTGCCATCGACCTCAACGCCGCCATCGCGACGAAGAAGGGCGTGCTCGCCTACGCCGTCGCCGATGTGGTGATGCCCCGGAGCGGGCCGGCCGAGGTGCGGATCGGCAGCCCGTGTGCCGTGGCTGTCTGGGTGAACGGCAAGCCTGCCATGGCCCACGAGATCTACCACGCCTCCGAGGCGATCGATCAGTATGTGGCGACGGCTGACTTTCGCGAGGGCACGAACACCGTGATGGTGAAGTGCTGCCAGAACGAACAGACCGAGCCGTGGGCGGCGGACTGGAAGTTTCAGCTGCGGGTGTGCGATCCGCTCGGCTCGCCGCTGGCAACGCAGCCCGCACATGAGAAGGGGCCTGAATGATCATGATGACGCGACGACTGTTGATGGTGGTGAGCGTGATGCTCTGGTGTGTCGCGGGCGTGGCGGCGGACTGGCCGGAGTTTCTCGGGCCCCGTGGCCGTGGAGCGGCGACGGATCAGGCGATTCGCACTCACTGGAGCGAGGCCGATGGGATCGCGTGGAAGGTCGATCTGCCGGGCAGGGGAGCGTCGAGTCCGATCGTGGTCGGCGATCTTGTCGTCGTTACCGCGTCGAGTGGTGCGAGTCAGGATCAACTGCATATCATTGCCTTCGACAAGGCGACTGGCCGCACGGTCTGGCATCGGCGGTTCTGGGCGACGGGCCGCACGCTCGCGCATCCCACGAGCGCTGTGGCCGCGGGCACGCCCGCCAGCGACGGGAAGCGGATCGTCGCGCTCTATTCGTCGTGCGATCTGTTCTGCGTCGATCTCGCCGGCCGGCTGCTCTGGCAACGGAACCTTGCGGTCGAGCATCCGCGGAGCGGCAACGACGTGGGGATGGGATCGAGCCCGCGGATCGTTGACGGCACGGCCGTGGTGCAGATCGACTGCCAGGGCGATGCCTTCGCCTTGGGAGTGGATGCTGCCACCGGCGAAGACCGCTGGATCGAGCCGCGAGAGAAGCGGGCCAGCTGGTCATCACCCTTGCCGTTGACGACGCCCGAATACGGAGCATGCGTGCTGCTGCAGAATCCTCGCGGATTGAACCTGCACCGCGTGTCCGACGGAAAAATGGTCTGGTCGTGGAAGGGCGAATGTTCCGGCATTCCGATGACCACTGAATCGGGATCGATGCTGCACGTGCCAGCGGATGGAATCGCTTCCGTGTCGCCGAAGGAAGCCGATGCCAAGCCGGCATGGCGGTCTACCAAGCTCTCCTGCGGCATCGCCAGCCCGCTGGCCTGGGGCGACTCGGTCGCCTGCATCAACCGGGCGGGCGTGCTCTGCATCGGCGATACCGCCAACGGTCAGCTTCGCGGACAGATTCGCCTCGCGGGCTCGTTCTGGGCCAGTCCAATCCTGGCGGGTAACGTCATCCTCGCCGCCAACAAGGAGGGAAAAACCTTCCTCATCTCGACCGATGGCGAGCCGAAGATCATCGCCGAGAATGAACTTCCCGGCACATTCACGGCGACGCCGGCGGTGGCCGATGGAAATGTCTATCTGCGAAGCGAGTCGATGCTTTGGAAGGTGGCGGCGCCGTAGTCCTTCAACACGAAGTGTGAGGTGAGATGATGGGCGATGCAGCCATTCCTGACGTCGCGGGCTTGACAAGACAGCTCGCCTCGAACGATCCCGAACAGCGTGCCGCAGCGGCCGAACTGCTTTCGCGGGCCGGCGAGGATGCCGCGACAGCCGCGGTGCCGCTGGTGACGGCCTGCGGTGATGCCGACGAACGGGTTCGCGAGTTCGCCGTGGCGGCGCTCGAGGATCTTGGAACCCCGGCGACCGCGGACATCGCGGCGCTGATCAAGCTCGTTGACAGCCCCGATCCTCTGGCGGCGTATTGGGCGATTACGCTCCTGGGGCGATCTGGGAAGAATGCGGCGGAGGCGGTGGCGGTGCTGGTGGCCTGTGTCGAGTCGTCGGCTGATCTCTCCGTGCGGCAGCGGGCGGCCTGGGCACTCGGGAAAATCGGTCCTGCGGCCGGTGCGGCCCGGGGAACGCTCAAACGAGCCGCCGGTCAGGGAGATGAACGACTGGCCCGTCTGGCCAACGAGGCCCTCGAGGCGATCGGCGGTTAACTCGCACGAATCAGCCCTCTGGCAACCGATAAGGAAGCCATGGGGAACAGGATCGCTACACGCCTGATCGCGGTCTGCCTTGTCGCAACGGCGATGGCCGCGTCGTGGGGCTTTGATCCGTGCAGTCTCGAGGCTTCCGAGCCGTCGCCCCGCCTCGTCCGGATCGACATGGCAGCGCAGCCGCCGCTGCCGCGACTCGTGCCGATCTCGCAGGTGCCCTCGGCGGTGGCCTCGACTGTGCCACAGCCACCGATTCAGCCGCAGCTGGGGCCGGCCTCGCCACCGCTCGTGTCGATCTCCTACGCACCCGCGCCGACCGCGCCGATTGCTCTGAAGTCACTCGCCATTCAAGAGGTTCCTCGTCCGATTGCGGCACCGGTCTCGCCGCCCATGCCCGTGGCCATTCCGGCACCGGCATACGTGCCGCCACCGGTGGC
>JBBAVO010000301.1:0-3406 GCA_040397635.1 Pirellulales bacterium | reverse complement strand
GTGACATGACTACCCGAGAATAAGCGAGTTACCCGTTCGGGAAAGTCGCTTATTCTCGGGTGCTCGTGCCAGCGACATCAGCGGTGTTTTTGTCATCCGCAGCGGCGGCGGGCGAACTGACGGGCCTGAGCTCGCCGCGTGGCGTGGCTCTCCAGGAGATAGACGCCGCGACCGACCAGCCACTGGGCCAGCGACACGCGGAGATGGCGAGCGCGGCCGCCGGGCCGCCGCTCGTAGAGCTTGAGAATGACCGTGCCGTCGAGCATGTATCGCACATGCCGCACCGGCCGGTCGTTAAACGTGGTGATTTTCACCATGGAACCTTTCGTGAAAAAAAGAAGGCAGGGGCGGCACCCGAAGGCGCCGTCCCTGCCGTAACGAACATCAAATGACCAGCCGGACTACAAGGACGGGCGGCAGTCGCTAACCCCCGCCTGCAGCCACGACGTACAGGCCGTCAGGGAGCCCGCGTAAACACGGACCGGGGGTGGATTTGTGTAGCCCGCGATCTGAGGGGCCAGAGCCACCGGACAGCGTGCGCGCCTGCGGTCAAAACCGAAGGCACTCATCGCAAAGCCGGACTCGGATTAATCCATCCGCGCCAGTGGGACATGCGGATATGACAGAATCCGCCGATCCATCGTCACCAGTTCACTTCCATGATTCCGCGCGGTGGCGACGATGATCTGATCAGCCGGGTCGCTATGAAATTCACCCGGCAGACAACAGGCGTCGGCGGCAATGTCTGGCGAGAGTTCGAGGAGCTTCACGCCTGGATAGGCAAGGGCAGCGTGAAGCCATTGATCCGTTGGCATCGGCAGTTTCAGCCGACCTCGCTCCACCAGTTTTGCAACCTCCCAGCAGGAGATGGCACTCACTCCGATGTGTCGAGTCTCATGTTGGGCGATGAAGGCTTTGGCTTTCGATGAAAGCCGATCGTCCTGATGCACCCACCACACCCACACGTGCGTGTCGAGAACGATCACTTCGTTGCTTCCCACTCATCTGCGGCAACGCTCTCGAACGGCTGTTCGTACTCAACCTTCAACCCGCTCAGTGAATACCGCCTCGTCTGGTCAGCAACCTGAGAACTGATCGGGCTGATGGTCACGTCCACCCGTTGGCCGGGCTCGTACGGCAGCTGGTCAAGCGTCACGGAGCCGTGGGCACCCACGGTCGCTTGCACGTGCATTTGCTTTTCAGAGGGATTCATAGCGCGTCGGCATAGTGGTTCGAGGACGTCACCGCACAAGTATACGCTCTCATCGAGGTCCACCGCATCACCGCCTTCGAAGCCCCTTGCATGACGAAAGACAGCAGCGGCGGCCCCTCAAGGCACCGCCCCTGCTGAACGATCGGTTGAATGGCCGCCCCGGCTACGCCCCCTTGCGACGCCGGCCGCCGCTCTTGCGTTCCCCGGCCTTGAGCCAGTGACGGCTGCACCACCGCGACACCTTCTCCGGCTTCTCAGTCAGCCGGGTGTAGGGATCCGCCAGCCCCTGCTCTTCCATCAGCTTCACGATCCTGGCGGCGTTCTCCATGTGGTAGTCCGTCATGCCGAGTTCCGCCGCGATCGCCTTGAACGTCTTCCCCTGCCTCCGCTGCTCGAGGATCAGCGTGGCATGCCGGACAAGCTGCGGCTGAAAAAACACATCCAGGCTGAACGACCGTCTGAGCACCGTGGACGCGGCACCGACAGGCTCGGCCTCGCTGCTGGCACCGCCGTCACCATGAAGCGCACCGGCCATCGCCGGCGGCAGGGCACCGACCAGCTTCAGCGTGAACTCCAGCCGCGGAACGACCTTCTTGCCGTCGATCCGCATGAACGGCACGACGCGAATCGGCCCATCCAAAAGGCTGCGGAGAATTACCGCCGCCCGGCCTTCGTCGCTGCCGAGACCGTCCTTCACGCTCTCCAGATGCCGCAGCAGCTCCGCCGGCCCCGGCAGCTTTTCATCGCGGCCCGCCCGTCTGGAAAGCTCCTCCAGACGCGACCGCACGACTGCCAGATCCTTTTCGCGGGCCGCCAGGCGTGTGGAAAGCGACGCGACGGCACCCTCGCCATCTTCGATCGCCGCCCCCAGTCGCTCGACGGCCGACTCGAGCTTCCGCTGCTCCTTCTCCAGGGCCTTGAGCTCGGCTGCCGCCGGCCCACCCTGTTTGTGGAGCTGCGCCACGCGCGATAGGAGAGCCTCGCGGGCCCCGTCGAGCGAGAGCACCGCATCCACGACCGTCGCCAGCACCGCCGGCTGCATCCGCTCCCGCATGCAGTAGGCGCGGTTCCAGCATTTTCCCTTGGCGGATGCCGAGCAGCGATAGTCACCGCTCTTCGCACCGTAGGAATACATCGGCTCACCACAGACACCGCAGACGAGGATCTGCGAGAAGAGTCCCTTGCGGTCCCGGGTGGTGCCCCGCAGCGGATGGCCGGCGCCGCGGACGGGCTTCTTGAACACCCGCCGCTGGTCGACCACTTCGTTGGCCTTGTACCAGAGCCAATCCGGAACGATCCGCAGGTGCTCGCTGACGCGGGTCTGGATCTTATCTTCGTCATTCCAGACAGGCTCCGACTTGCCGGTGCGGAGCTTCCGCTTTGAGACCTTCTTGCGGAACGTCTCGAAGCCCCGGTAAATCGTCCGCCGGATGATCGCGTTGACGTTGCCTGCCGTCCACTTCGCCTGCCTGGACCAGGACGCCTTCGCAAACTTGATGGAATCCAGCCACTCGCCCACCGCCCACGCCGGCTCGCCGTTGGCGATCCGCTCGAACACTTCGCGGATGACCGCCGCCGTCTCCTCGTCGATCTCGTCGAAAAACGGTCCCTTCGCCGGCTCCGTTGCCGTGGGCGGCACCGTCGACCGCCGCCTGTAGCCGATCACCGTATTGCCGACGGCGGCCCCCTTTGCCCAGAGGCCGTCGTGAGCACGACGGATCCGCAGCCGACCGTAGAAGTTCGTCCGTGAGTGCTGCATCTGGCACATATTCAGCCGGTCGGGCCAGTCGTCATCGGCCGTGTCGATATAGTCCGACGGACAGATGATCCTGATCCCAGCATCGACGGCAGACTCAAAAAGCTCGCCAGCCTTCGTGTGGTGACGGTAGAGCCGGCTCGACTCCTCGGCGAGAATCAGATCCCACCGCTTGGCCTCGATCCCGGCCCAGACCTGGTTGATCCCCGGCCGCGAGGCCAGCTCACCGGAGATCTCCGGCTCGCGGATGAACTGCACATCGACCTGCTCGGGGGCGTGCCCCTTCGGCAGACAGGCGGCCAGGAACGCCTGGCACAGAGCAATCTGGTCGTCGATGCTCGACTGCCGCTGCTCCTCCGTGGAAAACCGGGCATGAATCAGGACGTTGAGCGGCCGGCCCAACGCCATCTGGATGGGCTGTCGGAGGTGCATCATCG
>JBBAVO010000300.1:0-3414 GCA_040397635.1 Pirellulales bacterium | reverse complement strand
GATCGAGCGGCACTCGGCCGCCGATGCTCCGCAGCAGGCCGCGGCACGTGATGCCGACTCCCCACAGCGACAGCAGAAGCGATGGCAGCGTATTTTTGATCGCCAGACAGAGTGGAAAATACCACCACCAGCCATCGATTGAATACTGTCCGATGGCGAAGGCGTTGCGAATCCGTACCGTCGCTCCCACGTAGCTCATGCCATAGAGCCAGGCCTCCGGTAGGAGCCGGTAGGCGGCGAGGAGTTCACAGAGCCGACCGATCCCGCCGGCATGCTCGTTGCACGATTCAAGCGTCTGGTAGCGGCGGAACTCCAGCGGTCCGCAGCTGGGTCCTCCGGCGTCGTAGCGAAACCCGCAGGAGGCCCAGATGAAAAACACGGCACCGGCGAGCGGAACGACAAGCGACACGAGGGAGATGGCGGTCCGCTGCCAGCGGCCACGGACGACCGCGTGCCAGGGGCCGATGTCGACGACGAGGGGCCGGCCGAGGGTTGCGATGACCGCCAGATAGAGCACGGCGAGCGGTGCCAGCATCACGCTTGAATGTTTGGCGATCGGCGCGATGCCAACCAAGAAGAAAGCAGCGGCGAGCGTGGCGGGCGTGATGCGGTGGAAGAGTTCCCAGAGCGACCAGGCGGCGGCAGCGAAAAACAGTGCCCCACAGGCATCGCTCGTGGCCAGCGGGCCATGGGCGACCAGCGCCGGCCAAAAGGCGGCCAGCACGAGCGACACGAAGCCGCCGGCCGTGCCGAAGATCGATTGCGACCAGAGAAAGACGACCAGGCACAACACGGTAGACCAGACGGTGGCCATCGCCCGTGACGCCGCCAGCATCGCCTGCGGGTCGTTGCCGAGTGTGGAGAGATACTGCCGGCCGAGAAGCACCGCCTCGCTCTCCCGCCAGAGCGGCTGATCGAGCGTTGGAAAGGTGAGATTCATGAATACGAGCGGAATCGCGCACCAGCGCTGCGGCAGGTTGCCGTTCTCCGGCTGGAGGCGATAGTCATTGAGCGTCCAGTAGGCGACGCCGGCCACCATGTGGAGCGGTTCATCAAAGGTAGTGCAGGCGCCACGAGTCGCGGTGTACGCCAGCGCATAGTGGGCGACAAGCAGGCCGACCACCCCGGCCGCCACCCAGCCGTTTGGAACAGCCGCACGACGGTATGCGGTCGATGTCGACGCTGTCTGCATGCCGTCACTCCGCCCTGACTGGATCAAGACTATCAGCGTTGCGGCGACTGCGGCCCGCACGTCCATGCGGCAAAACGTAATCCCTCCAGTCGCGGTGCGGCAGGAAGTTGGCACCACTCCGGTTGCCGAGGACGAACACGGCGAGTAGCAGGCTCACGATCCCGAGCAAGAGTCCGCCGATCACGAGCAGCCCGGCCGACGCTGTCGCCCAGCCCGGGATGGCGGCGGTCGTCAAGAGCCGAATGGAGATCACCGCGGCCAGGCCTGCGACGATGGCCACCATCAGCCCCGCCACGATCACGAACAGCCGCGACACGATTACATCGCTCCAGACGGACAGCGCGCA
Organism: Pirellulales bacterium; assembly: GCA_040397635.1. Taxonomy (GTDB): domain Bacteria; phylum Planctomycetota; class Planctomycetia; order Pirellulales; family UBA1268; genus CAMCQY01. The sequence continues at coordinate 1,876 of JBBAVO010000300.1, read as the reverse complement.
GATGCCGTGCATCACGAGCGCGGGGAGGTTCATCTTCGACTCACCGGCGAGCCGGTGGCCGCGGGCGATCGGCACCTGCACAACCGGGATTCGGGCGTGGAAGACACCGGCGGCGTAGTGGTTCCAGATCTCGGACACGCCCACCACCCGCTCGAGCACCGGCCGCGACAGAATACTGAAATTTCCAACCTTGACATCCCGGCCCACGAAGAGTCTGTGGAGCAGTCGGAACACCCTGTAACCGAGCATGAACCCTGCGCCGTCGTGTCGCTTGAGCCGCTCCGCAAAGACGGCCTGATGGGGAGAGCCGTTCCTTGCCGCCGCCAGCAACTCCGGTAACGACGAGGGGCAGTCCTCGCCATCACCGTCCATGACGACGACATAGTCAGCGTCGCGCTCTGCGGCGATAGAGGAAAGGCCGATGGCGATCGCCCGCTGGTGGCCGAGGTTCCGTCGCAGCCGAAGCACCTCCACATCGGGAATGTGGGCCGTCGGCCCCGGCAGGGCAACGCACTCCTCCTCGCGGGAGCCGTCGTCGACGAATACCACCGAAAACTCGTGGGGCAACGCTGCCGCGACGGCATCGAGCTGCTCGAGCAGGAGCGCAGCGCTCTGGGCGTCGTTGAAGACGGGGATACAGCAGACAATCGAAATCGGGTCAGGCGTCATGGCTGGTTGGCAAGGCCGACGAGTTTGAGGAGGGCTGTGGGAGGCTGGCCACCGAGCCGACAAAACGTCTCGATATCGGCCCGAGCCTCAGCCAGCCGGCCGGTGCGGAGCAGGAGCACGCCCCGATTGTAATGTGCGTCACGGAATCCGGACTTGAGGCGGACCGTCTCGCCAAAGTCGGCGATCGCGGCCGCGGTCTGCCCCTCCTCGGCATGGAGGGTACCACGGTTGTAGTGGGCCTCGGCATCCTCGGGATCGCAGGCGATCGCGCGGTCGAAGGCAGCGAGGGCTGACGCACGGTCGCCGCGGGCCTGGCGGGCGATGCCGAGATGGTCCCAGCCCTTCGCATACCTGGGATCAACCTCGACCGACCGGATAAACGACCGCTCGGCCTCATCCCGCCGGCCAAGGTCGAGCAGGACATTGCCGCGGTTGAGCCAGGCGGGGGCGATCTGATCGTCGATCTCGATCGCGCGATCGAGATCGACGAGGGCATCGGGGAGCCGGCCGAGCTTCCAGAGCACAAAGCCGCGGTCGGCACGAGCCGTTGCATCGTCCGGAGTGAGTTCCAGAAACGCATCGACGGCGGCCAGGGCCTCAGGAAACCGTTCACGGGCTTTTGCCAGCGACCAAAGGTTCGCTGCCATGGACTTGGGATAGCGGCCTGTCTCCGCGACCCTGGTCAAGAGCTGCTCGGCCTCGCCGAGCGACGTGGCATCTTTCTTGGCAATCAGCTGCGCCGCGAGGTTGATCATCGCCCGTTCGTTCCGTGGCTCGGCGGCGAGCGACTTCCGCCACAGGCGTTCGGGTGTCACGAACTCCTGATTGCGGGCCACTGTAGAAAGACCGAGCGCCAGGGCGATGACGCCGACGGCCATGCCCAAGAATCGCGGCGAGAGGCCGAGCCGCCGCGAGGCGAGGAGCCAGGCTCCGGCGATCGCCGGCACGATCAGTGCCGCGCTGGCGAGATACGCGCGGTGTTCCGCGATGGTCTGGGTTTTGACGGGGATCACGGATGACGTCGGGCCGAGGAGCACGAAGAAGAGCAGCGGCCCGAGAAAGAGCACGGGATATCGGAAGTAACCGTAGACAACGCCCGCAAATACAGCCGCGGTTGCCACGAGCCAACCAGCCGATTCCCCCAGCCCCGACGACAGAAAATCGCCGTAGTCGAAGACCAGTCCCTGTGGCCAGCAGATCCGAGCCA
>JBBAVO010000299.1:0-3419 GCA_040397635.1 Pirellulales bacterium | reverse complement strand
GCGAGTTCTTCGCCAAGAACCGCCATCTGCTCGGCTTCGACTCGCCCCGCAAGGCACTGCTGACGAGCGTGAAGGAGGCGGTCGACAACTCGCTCGATGCCTGCGAGGAGGCGGGCATCCTGCCGGAGATCTGGGTGCACATCGAGCAGGTGGGCGACTCGGGCAACCGCTACCGCATGGGGGTCCAGGACAATGGCCCTGGCATCGTCAGCAAGCAGATCCCGCTCATCTTCGGCAAGCTGCTCTACGGCTCCAAGTTTCACCGGCTGCGGATGAGCCGTGGCCAGCAGGGGATCGGCATCTCCGCCGCTGGCATGTATGGCGTGCTCACGACCGGCAAGCCGGTGAAGATCATCTCGAAGATCGATGCCAAGCACCCGGCCCACTACTCCGAATTGCGGATCGACACGAAGACCAACCAGCCCGAGATCTTGAACGGCAAAGGGGACGGCGTTGACATCCCCGCCGGCAAGGGCGGCGCCGAACTGATGGCGAAGCATTCCATCGAGTGGGTCGCCGAGAACGACAAGGGCGACGCGATCGAGCACGGCACTCGCGTGACGATCGAGATGGAGGCGAAGTTCCAACGTGGCCGCGGCAGCGTCGAGGAATATCTCGAGCAAACGGCAATCTCCAATCCCCATGCCCGCCTCCACTTCCAGGGGCCGGATGGTCCAGAGCGGATTTTCGAGCGGTCCACCGAAGACCTGCCGCCGGAGCCGAAGGAGATCAAGCCGCACCCCTACGGCGTGGAACTTGGTCGCCTCGTGACGATGCTGCAGGAGCATCCAAAGCTCACGCTCGCCCAGTTCCTCACGCAGTCGTTCTCCCGCGTGTCGCACGGCACGGCGAAGAAGATCTGCGACATCGCCAAGATCTCCACGCGTGTCACCACGGGAAAGCTCGGTCGGGGTGAGGCCGACGCGCTCTTCAAGGCGATCCAAGACATCAAGATTCCGCCGCCGGCGACCGACTGCGTGGTGCCGATCGGCGAGCAACGGCTCTTGGCCGGCATCCGGCAGGTGGTGCCTGGCGAATTCTTCACGGCCGCAACCCGGCCGCCGGGAGTCTATCGGGGTAATCCCTTCGTGATCGAGGCGTCGCTGGCCTATGGCGGCGGGCCCTCCGCGCAGAAGATTTCGCTCGACGCACTCGTGGAACTCGCAGGGGACAGCGACGCCCGCAGTCTGCGGCAGTTTCTCACCAGCACGTTCTCGGGCCTCGGCGGCGAGGCGGCCGACAAGATCCTCGACGAGGCCAAACTCGCTCCCCGGCAGTCACCATCGAAGCTCAAGAAGCCGGCACTGCAGGCCCTGCACGGGGCGATGCAGCACGTCAACGCCGACGAGGGACAGAACATGACGGTGCTGCGGTATGCCAACCGCGTGCCGCTGCAGTTCCAGCCGGCGGCCTGCGCCGTCACGCAGACGATCCTCTCGACCAACTGGCGGTCCTACGGTCTCTCGCAGTCCCGTGGCAGCCTGCCGAGCGGCCCGGTGACCGTGATGGTACACGTGGCGAGCGTCTGGGTGCCGTTCACGAGCGAGTCAAAGGAGGCGATCGCCTCCTATCCGGAGATCCAGAAAGAGATCCGGCTTGCGCTGCAGGCGGTGGGCCGCAAGCTCGGCATGTATCTCCGGCGCAGGCTTCGCGTGGCGCAGGAGGGACAGCGACGAAGCATCTTCCTGCGGTATCTCAAGGAGGTGGCCGGGGCGGTCTCCGTGATCAACGGCGTGAACCGCGAGAAGCTCTACGAGCAGTTGTTGGCGGTGGCCAAGAAGAAGACGGCCGAGGCCGACGTGAAGCTCGACGATCGTGGCAAGCCGATCGTAGACGAAGAAGAACTCGAACTCGGTGACAACTGCATCATCGTGCCGCAGACCGTGCCTGGTCTACCCGCGGCGGCGGGGCCGGTGGTCGAAGCCGATGCCGGCGAGAAGTCTTCACGCGGCCGGAAGAAGAAGCCGGCCGCGGAGACACCGGCGGTTGAGAAAGCTGCTGCCGAGAAGAAGCCTGCGAAGAAAGCCGCGAAGCGACGGAAGTAGTCGACGAAAACGGGACGCCGCGAATGCTGTCCTGAGGCTGTCGCGGCATGAAGGACGAGACCGAAGGAGGCGACCGGTGGCCACGAGTTTTGAACTTGTGGAATCGATGCAGGGGGCACGGACAAGTTGAAAACGTGCCGCCACGGAGGACGGCACATGCCGTGCAGCAAAGCGCTGGGAAGCAGCTCTTGCGACTCCCTCGAAACCCGCGGTTCGGACGGCCGTTGAATCGACACCGACCGGAGATACGTCGATGAAAACGATCCTGTACGGATCTGCCTCGCTCTTCGCCGTGATGACGGCATCGCTCGCGGCTTTCCCATGGCCTTCCCTCGGGGCCGAGACCGCAACCGCCTACGATCCGCTGGTCGTCTCGCACCGGGAGCCCGGTGCTCTGCCCTCCCGTGTTGTCGATCTCGACGTGATCGATGGCGACCGCACCCGCACGATCCCGATCCGCGTCCATCTTCCGACAACGCCGGCCGACACCTCCGACGGCGCCTCGCCCCTCCCCGTCGTACTCTTCAGCCACGGCCTCGGCGGCTCCCGCGAGGGACCGAGATTCCTCGCCGAACACTGGTCGAAGCGGGGCTACGTCGCCGTATTCCTGCAACACCCGGGCAGCGACATGGCCGTGTGGCAGGATCAGCAGCCCGGCCGCAGGATGGCCGCGATGCGCGAGGCGGCATCGCTTGAAAATTTTCAGCTCCGCGTGTGGGACGTGCCGAGGGTGCTCGACCAGCTCGAGGCATGGAGCCGCGAAGCCGGCCATCCGCTCGCAGGAAGGATCGACCTCGACCAGGTCGGCATGTCGGGCCACTCCTTCGGCGCCCAGACGACACAGGCCGTCTCCGGCCAGTCGTTCCCCCTGATCGGTAGACGGTTCACCGACGACCGAATCAAGGCCGCGGTGATCATGAGCCCAGGCAGCCCGCAGGGCCGCCGGGACCCCACAGCCGCGTTCGCCGACGTGGCGATCCCCTGGCTCCTCATGACCGGCACGAAGGACACGGCGGTCATCGGCGGCCAGACGGTCGAGTCGCGGCTCGCCGTGTTTCCCGCCCTTCCCCCAGGCGGCAAGTACGAACTCGTGCTGCACGACGCGGAACACTCGGCGTTCACCGACCGGCCGCTTCCAGGAGATCGGGAGGCACGAAACCCCGCCCATCATCGGGCCATCCTGGCCATCAGCACGGCCTTCTGGGATGCCACGCTGCGGGACGACCCGGCGGCACAGGCCTGGCTCGACGGCGACGGCCCACGGAGCGTGTTGGGTCAGGACGACCAATGGCAGAAGAAGTGATGTGGCCGGGCATCCAGCCCGGCGGTCAGGAGAGAATGCCTTTCACAACATTCCCGTGCACGTCTGTGAGC
>JBBAVO010000298.1:0-3422 GCA_040397635.1 Pirellulales bacterium | reverse complement strand
AGCGGGGCCGGTATCGCGAGTTCATGCAGTGCGACTTCGACACGATCGGCACCACGAGCCGCGTGGCCGACCTCGAGACGGTGCTCGTCGCGCACGACCTGCTCGCCGCGATCGGCATCGGCGGCTTCACGATCCGGGTCAACGATCGCCGCGTGCTCTCCGGCATCCTGCAGGAATGCGGCGTCGCCGACCGCTCGACCGATGTGCTGCGGTCACTCGACAAGCTCGGCAAGGCGACCCCCGAGGCGGTGGCGGCGGAACTCGAAGCGCATGGCGTGTCGGCCGACGTGCGGGCAAAGCTGCTTGGCATGGCGCAGCTCGCTGGCGATCCGGCGACGGTCTTGGCCGCCCTCGATGGGCTCGTCGGCTCTTCTGAGACCGGCAGGGCCGGCGTGGCCGCCCTGCGGAGCCTGCTCGACGGCGTGCGGCAGGCGGGCGTGCCGGAGGGACGGGTGGTGATCGATCCATCAATTGCCCGAGGACTCGACTACTACACCGGCATCGTGCTGGAGAGTTTTCTCGACGACCTGCCGGCGCTCGGGAGCATCTGCTCCGGCGGCCGGTATGACAATCTCGCCGGACTCTACACAAAGCAGTCGCTGCCGGGCGTGGGAGCGTCGCTCGGCATCGACCGATTGCTCGCCGGGCTGGAAGAGCTCGGTCGGCTCGATCTGAAAGAGACATCGGCCGAGGTGTTTCTCGTGCACTTCGACGAGGCCCATCTGGCCGACTACATCCGCATCGCGGCCCGGCTGCGGGCCGACGGCATGGCGGTGGAGTTTTACCCCGAGGCGAAACGGGTCGGGAACCAGCTGAAGATGGCAGCCAAGAAGGGATTTCGCGTGGCGCTCGTGATCGGCAGCGACGAATTTGCTGCGGGAACGGCGCAGCTCAAGGATCTAGCCGCACAAACCGCCAGCACGATCGACTGGCACGGCGACATCCATGTCTTGTCCGACGCCGTCCACTCCCAGCTCGAGGTGATCAAGGCCGGCGGATGACGGCACGTTCCATAGAAGACCGGAGCGTTTACGAGCTGGCCAGCCGCTTCTCGATCGCCGCGATCGCGTCGGCCACGGCCCTTGCGGTGGCCGGGCGGTCTGCAGGCTCGTGGGCGATCATTCGCATCACGAGATCGGACACATCCTCAGGTGTCTCGGGGGCCGCGCTGCGGAGTGGCATCGGCGAGCCACGGGCGATCGAGGCCAGCATGGCCATCATCGACGTGCCGGTGAAGGGTAGCCGATCGGCAAGCAGTTCATAGAGCATCACGCCGAGCCCGAAGAGATCGGTGCGGGCATCCACGGGACGGTCGCTGATCCTTTCGGGCGCCATGTAGGCCGGCGTGCCTACCACCGCGCCGTCCACCGTCACGTGGGCCTTGGCAGGATCGTCACCCAGATCACAGACAAGCCCGAAGTCGATGATCTTCACCTCCCGCGTCGGACCCTCGAGGATGATGTTCTCGGGTTTGATGTCGCGGTGGACGAGGCCCCGGCGATGAGCCGCCGCGAGCCCCTCGGCGATCTCGCGTCCGATCCGGAGGATCTCCGTCAGCGGCACGGTGCCCACCGCGGCACGGTATTTGGCGAGCGTGTCGCCGTGGAGGCACTGCATGACAATGAAGGGCAGACCAGCCTGGTCGCCACCCTGACGGTGCTCGCCTACCTGATGGATCGTAACCACGTGCGGGTGCTCGATGGCGGCGGTCGCTCGGCTCTCGCGGATGAACCGCTGCCGTGAGGCTGGATCGCTCGCCCGTGAGGGGTGCATCACCTTGATTGCCACCCGGCGATCGAGGCGATCATCCTCGGCCAGATAGACCTGCCCCATGGCGCCCCGACCGATCATCGCGAGCACCTTGTACTCTCCGATCGACATCGGCAGCACGTCTCGGTCGGCGTCGTTGACGAAGGTCGCAGTCGGACTCGCACCTCCCGTCGGCTGGTCCGCCGCGCGTTCCACCGTCGGAGTGAACATGAGCGTCTCGGTGAGCGGGGACCGTGGCTCATGGGTGTCTGTGGCGACGTGCTCGATCACGAACGAGCAGAACGGATCGCCCCGCAGAACGCAGCTCGGCTCTTCGATGCGGATCGTCTCCCCGTAGTGGGCGGCGATGCCTCGCATCAGGCCGACGGCCAGCGGGCACAGCCGCCGTGCGGAACTGTAGACGAGATGGAGTTCATCGGGGCTTTGCCGCACCGTCTCCAGCACCGGTGGAGAGGCGCCGGGGGTCGTGGTGCGGATCATCGTGTGGATGATCGCTTCGGTGTGCTCGATGAGGTCGAGCGTGCGCCACGTGGGATCGACGACCGTGCCCGCCACTTTCACCAGATGCGGGGCCAGAAACTGCCCAAACTCTTCCAGGATGGAGGGCAGGGGCCGCCCGGTCGTGTCGGCGATCGTAGACAGAATGGCGACCGCATCGGCGTCGGGATAGCTGCCCGACGGCAGAAATCTGCTCGTGGTCGTCGTCACGGTCGATCGCACTCCCTTCCAGGAGGTGCTGCCGGCCGCGGCGACGTCAGCGAACTTCTGAAGGTAGAAGAAAATAAGGCCGTGCACGATCGGGCTGACCCTGTCCAAGAACCGGAGACCAATCACTCAGTAGAGCCGCAGACTCTGTCTCTGTATAGAAGCAGTCCGTGGGCGGCGTGGTAGAGGCCGCCGCACTCGACATCCACGTCTGAGGTCTGCTCGAGCAGAGTGACCAGGCGGTCGGCCGCGCGGGTCATCCAGGGCTCGGAGAGTTGCCCGTCATCGAGCGACAGGCTGAGCACCTCGAAGATGTGGCCGGTCGCCGACAGCCTGGCGAACACGTCCGCCGACGTGCCGGGCCGCTCGAAGGAGTGAATCGAAAAACTACCGTCGGCCTGTTGGAACTGTCTGGCGCGGGCGACGCACTCGTCGATCACCTCCTGTGCAGCGGCCCACCCGCCGGAGAGTTGTTCGGCCGTACGGCCGGTGGCGGCGCGGTGTTTTTTCAGGGCGACGACCAGACCGTAAAGACGGTGGGCACCGCCGCACGCGCTCGAGAAGATGTCGGCATCAGACTCCATCGCCACAACCCGCTCCGTGTTCCATTTCGAGCCGTCGCTGGCCGTCCAGGTTGCATCGCTGGGCAGGTAGGCGGCGAGCGCCATCAGCGTCCAGGTCGCCTCCTGACCGGGGCGGATGTCGGCCTGCGCCTGCGTGAGCAGATCATTCACGGTGAACGCCTTGTTCCCGATCATGATCTTCGTGTCGCGAGGAATCCCATGCCGTCCGCACTGTGACAGGTAGCCGAGCCACTGGTCGGGATGTCCCTGGCCCGTGGTGCTGCCCTCTTCCACCACGGCGACGACGCCCGGCGATCCCGATCGGAGGTTCCAGCCGGTGAGCCTGCCCCCATCGAGCAGGTAGTCAACCGCGGCCGACTCCGT
>JBBAVO010000297.1:0-3428 GCA_040397635.1 Pirellulales bacterium | reverse complement strand
CCCTGCGTCATCCGCAGCGGAGCATCGTGAGGGGCCCGCGTATGGCCGCTGGCGACATCGACCTCGCCATCGATCACGAACACGTCGGTCCGGCCGGTGGCATCGACGCCCACGGTGAACTCGGTGCCGAGGTCGATAATTTCACCCGATGGCGAGACGACGGTGAAACCGTGGGCCGACGGTGGCACATACGGCGTGATTCGGCCGCTCCGCAAAAAGACGCGGTCGGCCGAGAGAATCTCGATCTCGGCCGGAGCATGGATCGCGACAATCGCACCCGAGAGAAACGTGACCTGCGCAGATCCTTCCGCCAGCCGCAGCGGGCCACTGGCGACATAGTTCCCCTGGCCGTCAAACGGCTCTCCCTCCCAGCGGGCGTGGTCGTCGTCGGTGAGCGTGGCTACCTGCTCGCCAGCCGGCATGACGACGCGGATGACCTGCCGCGCCGGCTCGCGCTGGCTGAATAGCCACGTGGGGAGGGCCACGATCACAAGTGCCGCAAGCAGCCCGGCAGCCACCACCATCGGCGTCGGCAGCGCAAACCGGCTGGCCCGAACCGTCTCTGGCTGGCTCTGCGGAACGCTGGCAACGCCACCGGCCAACTCCCAGGCGAGAATCGACTCGGCCCGCATAAAGCCACGGAAGGCATCGCGGGCCGCGGGGTCGGCGAGGAGCCGGTGCTCGAGGTCGGCCTGGCCCTCGGCAGAGAGGACGCCGTCTACGAGCGCGGAGGCCAGCCTCAGAACCTCGTTGCGGTCCTGAGATGACGCGGCTGGCTGCGTGTTGTGGTTCGAAGGCGTAGTCATCACAATCCGGCTTGTCGTGATCGGTCAGACGGTAGGTTCAACGAGTTTGCGTTCCACGCATTCCCGCAGCAGTTCACGGATGCGGTGGAAGAGTTGAGCCATGGCGTTGGCATTGCGGCCGAGCGACGTGCCGATGTCGGTGAGCGACCGGCCAGATTCATACCGCTGGGCGAGCACGTCACGGTGCCGCGGCGAAAGATCATCCACGCACGACACAAGCAAGAGCCTGTGCTGCTCAAACTCCTCCGCAGCCCGCCGGCCGGCGGCCCGCTCCTTTTCGATCGTCTCCGTGGCGAGGAGTTCGAGCACGGCCTCGTCGAGTTTGACCCGGTGCCGCCTGGACGCGTCGCGGAGTTTGAGCACACGGTAATGGGCGATTCGGCAGGCCCAGGCCACGAAGTCGGTGCCCGCCTCGAACCGCTCGGCCTGCTCCCAGAGCGTGAGATTCGTCTCCTGGAGAACCTCGTCGGCATCGGTCCGGTCGATCACGAGCGTGCAGATGAACGCATAGAGCCGCCGCTGCGAGGCAGTCAGCAGAGACACAAATTCATTGCTGTCGAGCGCGGGCATCGGTTAGGGCGTGAATTTCAACGGTGATGACCACCCTGCTGGCTGTCGCCTGACGACGGGAGGGCCGTGGTCACGGACTGAGGCTGGAGCGATCTGCCTTGTTTGCGATCGCATTCCAGATCGTGATGGCAATCGTTTCGCTGATGAACTGCGTCGAGCCGTCACCAAAAGCGAGCGTCAGCCCGCCGGGATGGAAGGAATAAGGGGAAGATTGCGACCAATCGTTCGAGGCGAGAACCGTGTTCGGGCCGTTCTCCATTCTGGTCAAAGGTCCATAGTTGACTCCCTTGAAATTCCAGTACCAAGAACTGTTGGTGGGAACCGCGTTCGTTCTACACTCACGAAAGCCCGCTGTACCGGGAGTGTAACTCACGGGGTTATATCCGAGTTTTTCACAGATCATCACCGTCTTCGACAGTCCATCGGTCACGTCCTTCCCTTTACATCCGCCAGGACTCGCATTCGCATCGACACCGCTGAACATTCCATATGCCGAGGAGGTCGATGGTCGATAACAACTGTTATTCGAGAGCCCTGCGGAACCGCCGTAGTGCGTGATGGAACCCCAGTTGCCGAAGATGTTCTGAATCGGATTGGTCGGACACGCGACAAACGTGAAGGCCGAGGGTGTGCGGAGAACGGCCGCATTGGGCGAGGCGGTCGCGGATTTTGTGAAATCGAGCTTCGTATACTCACTCGCCTGCTCCATGAACGGCAGGATCTCGATGATCCAGGAGCGGGTGTCTGACGCCCATACGTCGTAGCCCGCTGGGCCGGTGCCGTCGCCGCAACTGAAATACTGAGTCGGATTGGAGGTCGACAGTTGATGCTTCTGGCCCGGCGGAAAGGACCCTTTTGCCGACTCATAGTTTTGGCACGCGAGTGCCTGCTGCTTGACCTTCGACTGACACGTCAAAAGCCGTGCGGCTTCGCGAGCCGACTGCACCGCTGGCAGGAGCAGACCGACGAGCGTGCCGATGATTGCGATCACGACCAGAAGTTCGACGAGCGTGAATGCCTTTGCCATGCGTGCCGGCCACGGCGCTGACTTTGTGGCGGCAGTCTGCTTGTGTTGTGCCATGAGAGCGGCTCCTGAATTCAAAAATGTATGCGGTGCGAAAAGATGAAACAGATGAAGAAAAACACACGAGCGATAGTTACTTTGTGATCTCAAAATCGAGCACGTTGGCCTTGCCATCCGAGACGGTGGCGGTCCATGCGGAGGTTTCCGCTTGCAGGAACTTTTTTGGAATCCCCGCCGCCGTGCCGGATCCAGCGTCGCGCGGCTGAGCTTGCAAGACAACCTCACCATCGACGACGACGGGGACGGGAGTTGGCATCTGATCCCGGAGCGGCAACGACAGGTACACCCGATGATTGCCCACCATCGCACCAACGTGTTGCCCGGGCCCGCGCAGCGTATAGCTGCCGTCGCTCTGCAAGATGCCCGTGCTCATCGGGCCTTTGGTGCCCCGCGACTCGTCCGGGAAAAAGTGGATCGTACCAGCCGCCAGTGGCTGGCCGTTGACTACGACTCGGCCCGTCACCGGAGCGAACGAAACCCCCGACGGCTTGCCGCAGCCGAGCGTTGCCGCCGCGACCACCGCGCAGCCGCCCAGCCAGCGACAGAGCTGCGAAGCCGGAGCCCGTCTCATCGCGGGAACGGCCCTCAAGACCACGGTTCTCGAGGGAACGGACCGCCCCTGAACCTTCGGAAAGGCCATGAAAACCCTCTTTTTCCACGCCAAACGGTCAAACAGACCGTGACGGAGCAAAAACCCCCGCGGAAGAAAACCGCCCAATCCGGCAAATCTTACGCGACCGGGCCCCATTCTTCGTCACATGCCGTCGAGCGGGTGCCCTCATGGCTGAATACCCGTAATATTTCGTGGCCCGGCGGGTTTCCTTGGTAGCCAATCCGGCCCCGTGCGACCGCCACCTGCGGTCCCCTCAAGCAGGCTGCCCAGCCGTGAAGCGTTGCCCAGGCCTTCCCTGCAGACATAGCCGCCGGCCGGCTCTGCTCTGGCCTTTGGTCGCCATCGGGGTGGGCTG
>JBBAVO010000296.1:1707-3447 GCA_040397635.1 Pirellulales bacterium | reverse complement strand
ACCGGGACGATGGCCTTCGTCCGCTTGCTGATCTTTTTCTTCACGTCGGCGGGGTCGATCAGATACGTGATCGGGTCGATGTCGGCGAAGATCGGCACAGCGTTGAGGCGCGTGACGGCACTGGCGGTGGCGAAGAAGGTGTAGCTGGGCAGGATCACCTCGTCGCCCGGATTGATGTCGAGGGCCATGAGCGCCAAAAGCAGAGCGTCGCTGCCGGAGGCACACGAGATCACATGCGGCACCTGGAGCGACCGGGCGAGTTCGGCCTCCAGATCGTGCACGTCGGGGCCGAGTACGAACTTCCCGGAATCGCAGACGCGGTCGAGCGCGCCGCGGATCTCCTCGCGGAGCACGGCATACTGACGATCGAGTGCCAGCAGGGGCACGGCAGGCAGGAATCCGGCGGCATCTGCGCCACGATCGGAAGCGGTGGGCGTGACCGGGGTGCGGGCGGGCGTGGACGAGGCGAGGGGAAGGGTCATGATGGGCTGATCTCCTGGGCCGGCAGCGCGATGGCATCTTGGCAGGCAGGCGATTCCGCTGCCGCACCACGCTCAAACGTCGAGATCGTCACAATTGCCACATCCACTACAGCCAAAGTGCTGACACCATTTCCCGGGGCACGTGCTCCGGGGCCTTCGTTCGCCGGCTGGGCGGGGAATAGGAAACAGTCCAAACCCGCGTCAAGGGCAGGGGCCACGGCATGTTTTTTGGGGGGGCGGGGAGGTCTGGGGGGGATTTTGGCAATCCTCCAAGTTTGACACCTGCCCCGAGTAGCCAATAGATTTTCGGCGTTGGTAAGTCTCGTTGATAGATCCGTGCGTGCACGCATGGGACGGCGAGGGGAATGTGGAGTGAAGCGGTCTGCGGTGTACTTGGTGCACATGCAACTGCCGGTTGGATGGGATCCACGACACTCATCGATCTGGGGCCGATTGCCCAGCGACTCGGGTTGCCGGTAGCGGCGGTCGAGGTGGCTGTGCGCCTGCTGGATGAAGGGAACACCGTTCCCTTCATCACCCGCTACCGTCGCGATCAGACCGGCGGACTCGACGAGATCGGCATTCGGCTGATCGCCGAGAGCGTGGGCCGCGCGCGTCAACTCGCCGATCGGAAGCAAACCGTCCTGCGAACCATCCAAGGACAGGGAAAGCTGACCCCAGAGCTGGAGACCCGGATCGCCGCGGCTGGGAGTTCCAAGCAACTCGAGGATCTCTATCTCCCGTTCAAGCCCCGCAAGCTCTCGCTGGCCGAGATCGCCAGGCAGAGACGGCTTGAGCCGTTGGCGCGGGAAATCATCGCAGCTGATCCAGCTGCCGCCGATCTCGACAGACGTGCTGCCGACTTCCTCGATCTGGATTCCCAGGTGACGAGCGTCGCCGACGTGCTGCTTGGCGTCGGGCACATTATTGCTGATGACTTCAGCGAACACGCCGATGTGCGGCAGCGACTGCGGGGCATCCTGCACCGTCAGGCCAGCTTCACCAGCCAGCGAGTCGAGAGTCAGGGCAAGGCACAGTCGAAGGACGAGAAGCATTTTCGCGACTTCTTCGACTACGCCGAGCATGTTCAAAGGGTGCCGCCGCATCGCGTCCTCGCGATCAACCGGGGCGAGCGCGCCAAACTCCTGAAGGTCAGGATCGACGGCCCCGTCGCTGAGATGCAGGCGGCCGCCGAGGAGGTGCTGGTGCCCGCGGGCCATCCGCACGCTGAATTTCTCAAGGGCTGCGTCGGCGATGC
>JBBAVO010000296.1:0-1607 GCA_040397635.1 Pirellulales bacterium | reverse complement strand
GCCGAGAAGATCGTCGAAATGGCCACGACGCATGCGTGCACGGTCGTGGCCATCGGCAACGGTACGGCGGGTCGCGAGACCGAGACGCTCGTGGCTGAACTGGTGACAGGTCGGCTCCAAGAACTCGACGTCGCCTATGTGATCGTGAACGAAGCGGGCGCGAGCGTCTATTCGACCAGCGGCTATGCCCGCGAGGAACTGCCCGGCCACGAGGCCGCGGTCCGCGGAGCGATCTCGATCGGCCGGCGGCTGCAGGATCCGCTCTCGGAACTGGTGAAGATCGAGCCAGCCAACATCGGTGTCGGCCTCTACCAGCACGACGTCAAGGCCCGGCACCTCCATGCGTCGCTCGACGCGGTCGTGGAGAGCTGCGTGAACTACGTGGGCGTGGACGTGAATACGGCCAGCCCGGCGCTGCTCCGCTACGTGTCGGGCCTCAATCAGACCACGGCTCGTAACCTGCACGAATGGCGGGCCAAGAACGGTCCGTTCACCTCCCGTCGGCAGCTGCTCGATGTGCCAGGCTTCGGCGAGGCGGCGTTCGTGCAGGCGGTCGGATTTCTCAAAATCACCGGCGGTGTCGAGCCGCTCGACTCGACATGGATTCATCCCGAGAGCTACGAGGTGGCCGTCAAGGTGCTGGAGCGGCTGGGCGGATCACGGGAGGATCTCGCCGGGCGACAGCAGACGGAGTCGCTTGCTGATCGTGCGGCCGCCCTCGATCTCGAGACGCTCTCAGGGGAATTGGGCGTCGGGCGGCTGCTGCTGGCCGACATCATCGAGCAGTTGGCGCGGCCCGGTCGCGATCCCCGCGAGGATCTCCCCAAGCCGTTTTTCAAAAAGGGTGTGCTCAAGCTCGAGGATCTGCAGCCCGGCATGGAACTGTTGGGCTCGGTGCTCAATGTGGTGGACTTTGGCGCGTTTGTGGACATCGGTCTGCATGACAGCGGGCTCGTCCACATCAGCCATCTCTCCAATGACTACGTTCGCGACCCGCACGACGTGGTGAGTGTCGGCCAGGTCGTCCGCGTGTGGGTTCTCGAGATCGACAAGGGCCGTCGTCGCGTGGCGCTCACGATGATCAAGCCAGGCACGGGCCGGCAGGACGGTGGATCACGACGGGGACATGGACTGGAAGAAGGTCAGGAGCAGGGACGGTCTCAGGAAGGTCGGCCACAGGATCGTCGGTCTCAGGGCCGCGGTCGTGATCAGAATCGCTCGCAGGGCAGGCCTCCCCGTCCGCCGCGAGTTCCGGCTGCCGCTGGTCCTGCCGCCAACGGTGGCGGTGCCACACCGACCGAACCGCGGGCCGATCGCCCGCAGGGAAGTGGACAGGGTGGTGGACGACCGCAGGGTGGCAGACGGCCGCAAGGTGGTGGACGCGGACGGCCTCCGCAGCGGGAGCAGGGGCCTCGGGTCTACGTCGCGACCGCAGAGAAGGTCGCCAAGCCATTGACCAAGAAGATGAAGGAAGGCAAGGAGCCGCTGCGAACCTTCGGCGATCTGAAGCAGTTCTTCACCACTCGTGAGGAGCCGCCGGCGACCGAACCGGAGGCCGGCGGCGAAGCGACGGGGTGAGGCGGTTCAGCCCCGTAATTCCCTTGCTT
>JBBAVO010000295.1:0-3454 GCA_040397635.1 Pirellulales bacterium | reverse complement strand
GTGCTCTTCGTGGGGGGCACGCCGCTCTACCTGCGGGCCCTCCGCGACGGCCTCGACCCACAGCCGGCTGGGGATGCCGAGTTGCGACGGCGGCTGGAAGAGGAGGTGCAGGCGACGGGCTCCGGCCCCCTGCACGCTCGGCTGGCGGAGGTCGATCCGGTCGCGGCCACTCGGATTCATCGCAACGACACCCGGCGGATCCTCCGGGCCCTGGAAGTGGTAGAGGTGACGGGGCAGCCGATGCCCTCGTCGTGGGCCGATCCGCGGCCGGTGCACCCGGTATTTGCCCGGCAGATGCTGGTGCTCGACCAGCCGCGAAGGACCCTCCGCGACCGGATCGACCGCCGCGTGGAGGCGATGTTTGGCGAGGGCCTCATCGAGGAGACTCGTGTCGCCGCCGGCCGGCCAGGAGGCATCGGCGCGACCGCCCGTCAGGCAGCCGGCTACGCCGAGGCAATCGAGGTGTTGGCCGGCCGGATGACCGAAAACCAGGCGATTCTGCTCACCCAGCAGCGAACTCGGCAGCTGGCCAAGCGGCAGCTCACATGGCTGCGGAGCTTCAAATCGGCCATCTGGATCGGGGCCTGAGCCGCCGGGGGCGGTCTCAGAAAGTGCTAGCACCGGGCGTGCTAGCACCGGATATGGGGGTGCTGGCGCGGCTGCCACCACAAAATCAGAAAAATCCTTGCCTTGCGTCAGTGGCCCGATACGTTCTCGCCCGTTGCGTCTGCGGCAGCCGTGAGGCGGCTTGCAGGACGCGACCAACGGATGGATCCGTTGCGATCGGCTGAGTGGATCGGATCGTGGCTCGAACGACGGAATTGGCCCGGTACCCCGGTGGGGTGCCGGCCCGGTGCCAGGATGGCACCCGCCCGGCGTGCGGCTCCGACAGGATGACGGTCGAAGCGTTAGGGATGACGCTGCCAGTGCTCGAGCCCCAGGTGGGCCGCGGGTGCGGGCATGGTCACTCACGCGTCGGCGCGTGGTCCGGGGAGTGGCACGCGGGGAGGGAGTCAGCCAACGGCACTCGGGGGTCGCAATGACCACCACGTCGCCGGGCCGGTCGGCAGGATGCCGGCTCGACTTCTTTTCAGAGGAACCCCATGGCTGTCAAACCCCTCATTGGCATCAACACCGACTACCGCTCGACCCGCAAGGAGCACGCCGCCCTGTCGTTCGTCGCGGCCGGCTACTACGACGGCATCACCGCCGCTGGTGGCATCCCCGTGATCCTGCCGCCGCTGGCCGATGAGGAAGACGTCATTCGCCTGCTCGACCTGCTCGACGGCGTGGTGATGGTGGGAGGGGCCGACCTCGATCCGCGTCGCGACGGCTACATGCCGCACCCATCCGTGCGGCCGATGGATGCCCGCCGCGAGGATTTCGACCGCCTGCTGGCCAAGCACATCTGCGCCCGGCACATGCCCGTGCTGGCGATCGGCAGCGGCATGCAACTGCTCAACGTCACCGAAGGCGGCACGCTCTTCCTGCACATCCCCGAGGACCTGCCCAAGGCGATCCCGCACAAGGATCCGATCGACCAGTCGCACCGGCACGCGCTCGTGGTGGAGCCCGGCTCCGTGATGGAACGGGTCTATGGCGACGGCGAAATTCGCGTCAACAGCATGCACCACATGGGCCTCGACGACGTCGCCGAGAGCTTCAAGGTGACCGCCCGGGCCCCGGACGGCGTGGTCGAGGCGATCGAGAGCGCGGTCGAGGGCTGGGTGGCGATCGGCACGCAGTTCCACCCCGAGGCGGAGAGCGCCTCGGCACTCGACGTGAAGATCTTCGAGGAATTCGTGATCGGCATCACCGGAGAAGTCCCCGAGATGCGGCTGGTGGCCTGACTCGTCGATCGGGTTGCACCTCGCAGAATCCTTCGCGTGAAAAGCGGTCTCTCCCGTGGCAGCAAGTTTTTAACTTGCTGAATGCGGATGCCGGGGAAGGGCAAGTTAAAAACTTGCCCCCACGAAAAAGAGTCGCGATGACGGAGAGGCTCATCGCCGGTCAGCCCGGAAACGTCACACAGTAGATCTCGACGGCAGGCCCGTCGGTCGCACCACGCGGCCGGCGGGCCTGCTGCTTGACGACCCCCAGGCCCGCCGCGCGGGCGGCCGGCGCGAAGCCCGCCGCCTTCTGCCGACAGGGATCGGCCACGAGCGCGAGGCCGTCGGGCTTGAGCGTGCGGGCGATCACGTCGGCGAGCGCAGCGGGATGGTGCGATTCGTAGAGCACATCGGCCGCCACCACGCGGTCGTAGCGGCCCAGATCGGCGGGGAGCCTGCGCCAGTCGAGCTCGCGCGTGGTGATCGCGTCGAATCCGTTGCGGGCGGCGTTGTATCGCACGCCTTCCAGGGCCGGTGACTCATAGTCGGTGGCGGTCACGGTGAATCCGGCGCGGGCGGCCGCCAGCGCGGGCAGGCCCAGACCGCAGCCGAGTTCGAGGAGCGTGAGTCCGGTCCCATCGACGGCCGCGAGTTCCTCGGCGAGCACGATCGCCGATTCCCAGACGTCGGCCCAGTAGGGAATCCGCTCGTCCTCGTCGAAGGCCACCAGATCGATCAGCGCCTCCATGTCGGGAGGCCGCCAGACGGAGAGTGGACGGCCGTTGATGTCGATTCGCCGTTCCACCGGCGCAAACCGTTCGAATCCCATCCTGAGTCCTCAATTCCGCGGGCAGTTGGCGGGTTCCGGTAGGCGGACCGCTGTCGGGAACGATACCATGTGGCCCCATGCTCACCGACTATGACCTCCATCTGCTGGGCGAGGGCCGCCACTGGAAGAGCTACGAGAAGCTCGGGGCGCAGCTGCACGTTGCCGAAGGCGTGGCGGGCGTAAACTTCTCCGTCTGGGCCCCCAATGCCGAGGCCGTGAGCATCGTCGGGGATTTCAACGGCTGGGATGGCCAGCGGCACGCGATGCAGAAGCGGATCCCGTCGGGGATCTGGGAGCTGTTCGTGCCCGGCATCGGTGCCGGCACGCTCTATAAATATCGCGTCAAGGCGGACGGCAGCGTGAGCGACCGCGCCGACCCCTACGGCTTTGGGGCCGAGGTGCCGCCGCGGACGGCCTCCAAGGTGGTTGACCTCGCCAGCTATTCCTGGCGGGACGAGGAGTGGATGGCACAGCGGGCAGCCCGCAACAGCCTGTCGGCGCCGATGAGCATCTACGAGGTGCACCTCGGGAGCTGGCGGCGGCCGGGCAACACCCCGCACCGCTGGCTCACCTATGCCGAAATCGAGCGTGAGCTTGTCCCCTACTGCCAGGAGATGGGGTTCACGCACGTCGAGTTCCTGCCCCCCTCGGAGCACCCGCTCTCCGCCAGTTGGGGCTACCAGACGATCGGCCTCTTCGCGGCCACCAGCCGCTTCGGCTCGCCAGAGGATCTGATGGCGCTCATCGACGCCCTGCATCGGGCCGGCATCGGCGTGATCATCGACTGGGTGCCGGC
>JBBAVO010000294.1:0-3461 GCA_040397635.1 Pirellulales bacterium | reverse complement strand
GGCGGTGCGGCCTGGATCGACGACCTCGTCGATGCCAAACTCGCCAGCCTGCGGATCGCCCCCTCGGGAATCTGCGACGACGAAACCTTTCTGCGGCGGGCCACGCTCGATCTCGTTGGGCTCGTGCCGACGCCCGAGGAACGGGCGACGTTCCTCGCCGACACGTCGCCCGACAAACGTGGCCGCGTCGTCGATCAACTCATGGACCGCAAGGAGTTCGTCGAACTCTGGGTGATGAAGTGGTCGGAGATTCTGCAGATCCGTTCCCAGGGCAACGAAGTCAGCCCGAAGGCGGCGATCCTCTACCACCAGTGGCTCGATCACCGCATCGCCGCCAACGAGCCGATCGACACGATGGTGCGGGATCTGCTCACTGCCACGGGCGGCACCTTCGCCAACCCTGCCTCCAATTATTTCCAACTCGAACGCAACACGCTCAAGCTGACCGAGAACGTGGCGCAGGCCTTCCTCGGCATGCGGATCCAGTGCGCCCAGTGCCACAACCATCCGTTCGACCGCTGGACGATGGACGATTACTACGGCTTTGCCGCGTTCTTCTCGCAGATCGGCCGCAAGCGGGCCGGCGATCCGAGGGAGACAATCGTCTTCAACGCCGGCGGCGGCGAGGTGAATCATCCGGTCACGGGCAAGCCCGCGCCGCCGAAATTCCTCGGGGGTGAACGGCCGAAGGTGTCTGATCGTGATCGGCGCGAGGCGGTGGCCGCGTGGATCACATCGGCCGACAACCCGTTCTTCGGTCGCCACATCGTGAATCTGACGTGGGCCCACTTCTTCGGCCGCGGCATCGTCCACGAGCCTGATGACGCACGGGTCAGCAATCCGCCGTCGAACCCTGCCCTGCTCGCCGAACTTAGCCGCCGGTTCGCCGAGAGCGGCTGGGATTTCCGGAAGCTGGTCCGGAGCATCGTCACCTCCCGTACCTACCAGCGGTCGAGTGACTGGAACGACTCCAACCGCAGCGACACCGTGAACTTTTCGCATGCCGCCGTCCGCCGCGTGCGGGCAGAGGTGCTGCTCGACGTGCTCGCCGAGGTGACCGACACGAAGAACAAGTTTCCTGGCCTGCCGCTGGGTGCCCGCGCTGTTCAGGTGGCCGACGGCCGCACGACCAATTACTTCCTCACCACCTTCGGCCGCGCCACGCGCGAGGATGTCTGCACCTGCGCCGTCCGCATGGACCCGAGCCTGTCGCAGGCGCTCCACCTGCTCAATGGCGACGCTGCCAACGACCGCATCCGGCAGGGAAAGCTGATCGAACGGCGGCTGGCGGCCGGTGATACGCCGTCGGCGATCATCGACGAACTCTTCCTGCGGTGCTATTGCCGGATGCCGACGGAGCGCGAGCGACTGGAAACCCTCGTCACCGTGCTCGATGCGTCCGACAAGCGGCAGGCGATCGAGGATGTGTTCTGGGCGCTGTTGAACTCGCCCGAGTTCATCTTCAACCACTAAGGTGGCCCGTTATGCTGCTGCGTTTCGTTTTCGCCATGCTGCTGCTCGCGGCCTTCTCCACGGCCCGCGCCGCCGAAGCCCCGCCCACGTTCAACGACCAAGTGCTGCCGATCTTCCGCGAGAAGTGTTGCGGCTGCCACAACCCCGACAAGAAGAAGGGCGGCCTCGATCTGACAAGCCACGGCCAGACGATGGCGGGAGGCAGTTCGGGTGAGGTGATCGCGGCAGGCGATGCCGATGGCTCGTATCTCTGGCAACTGGCGAGCCATGCGTCGGAGCCGAAGATGCCGCCGGAGTCCGACAAGATTCCTGCCGAGATGCTCGACGTGATCAAGCGTTGGATCGCCGGCGGTGCCATCGAACGCGCGGGCGGCAGTCCGGTCGCCCGCAAGACGACGGCGATCGCCCTCGACCCGGCCGCCGGTGTCGCGGCCGAAGGCCCGCCGGTCATGCCACCGCGATTGTCGCTGGAAGTGGTGGCCGAGGCGGCGCGGCCCACGACGATCACGGCCCTTGCCGTCTCGCCCCACGGAGAGGTCGCGGCGGTGGGTGGCCGCCGCCAGCTGCTGCTCCATCACACGGCATCGCTCGAACTGCTGGGCGTACTGCCGTTTC
Source organism: Pirellulales bacterium (assembly GCA_040397635.1). GTDB lineage: Bacteria > Planctomycetota > Planctomycetia > Pirellulales > UBA1268 > CAMCQY01. The sequence goes on along the minus strand of JBBAVO010000294.1, from coordinate 1,373 downwards.
CCGAGGGGGTCGTGAAGACTGTCCGCTTCACACGCAATGGCAAGTTGCTGCTGGCCGGCGGCGGCGAGGCCGCCAAGAGCGGCCGAGTCGTGATCTGGGACGTCGCGAAGGGAGCCCGCATCGCCGAGCTCGGCGATGAATACGACGAGGTGCTGGCCGCTGACCTGTCGGCCGATCAGCGGCTGGTCGCGTTGGGTGGCCCGGCACGGGTCGTCCGGCTGCTGACGACGGCCGACGGCGGGGTCGAGAGCGAGCTTCGGAAACATACCGACTGGGTGACGGCGATTGAGTTCTCCCCGCAGTCATCGCGTCAGGGAGAACTGCTGGCCACGGGCGATCGCGCCGGCAACCTGTTTCTCTGGGAGCCGCGTGGGGGCCGCGAGCATGGCACGCTCAAGGGCCACACGGCGGCGATCACCGCCATGGCCTGGCGACCCGACGGCGGCGTCCTGGCAACCGTATCGGAGGACGGGTCGCTTCGGCTCTGGGACCCGAAGGAATCGAAGCAACTGAAAACCTGGCAGGCCCATTCCGGTGGCGCGGAGGGCGTGGCATGGCTGCCCGACGGGCGGCTGGTCACCACCGGCCGCGACCGTCGCGTGAAGCTCTGGAAGGCCGAAGGGCCGCTGGAGCGGGAGACCGCTCCGCTCGCCGACATCGGCACACGAGTCGCCGTGACCGCCGATGGTGGTCGAATCTTCGCGGGCGATTGGAGCGGCGTGGTGACGGCCTTCACCACCGCCGATGCCTCGCAGGCCGGCACACTCGACACCAATCCGCCTCCGTTGGCCAAGCGACTGCATCTCGCCGAGAAGGTGCTCGCCGATGCTGCTGCGGTCGGGCAGTCCGCAGCGGAGAAGGCCAAGGCCGCCGCCGACGCCATGCAGGTCGCGGAATCGCAGGTGGCTGCTGCCCGCAAGGCCCTCGAAGAGGCCGAGGAGCAGGCAGCTGCGGCAAAAGCGCAGCAGAGCGAGACGGCTCGGCGTGTGGAACGCTGGCGGGCCGAACTCGAATTTTCGCGGACCCAGGCTGCCCCGGCGAAATAGGGAAGCAGCGAAACGGCGGCCCATGTCCGCTTTCGCATCCGCCGCCCCATCGCTCTTGATTCGGCGCCGCACTCTCCCCATGATCCCGCCCCCGCGGGAGACGCGGGACAGAGGAGCGGTGCCTTGGTCGGATTCGGAGATCATCCATCGTGCCTCCGCCAGCCCGCAGGTCGGGCCGTAGATTGGCCGCGTCTGGTGGTGATCACGCTCGCCTGGCTCGCCCCCTTTGCCGCCGCTGCTGCCGATGAAAAGCCGCTCGTGCCCCGTCCGATCACGGTCATCGAGGCCGGCACGGTGGTAGACGATCCCGACCGCGACCGCTGGAAC
>JBBAVO010000293.1:0-3465 GCA_040397635.1 Pirellulales bacterium | reverse complement strand
ACCAGCAACCTTCGGTTCCGTAGACCGATGCTCTATCCAATTGAGCTAGGGGTGCTCGACAGCAAGAAGAATACACGCTTCTCCCCGCAACACCAAGATTGGACTGTCGGCACCGGTCGATTCATGCGTGGCCGGGGGGACAGCCCCGGCATCCGCCCACGTTCACGCCGGCTCCTTCACCACCAGAAACCCTTCTTTATCGACGTCAAATGCGGTATCCAGCAGGCAGACCGCAGGCCTCTCGCTGCCAGCCGTTCCCCGGCCAGAACCATCCCGCGGCGTGAGTGTGGCACCGATCACGAGGGTCCGCGTTTCTCCCAGGGAAATGCCCTGATCCACGAGCTTCTCCCGCTCCAGACGGTCGCGGATGGCCGCCTCTGGCCAGACCACCACGCCGTTGACCACGCGGCCGACCGTGTCGGCTTTGAGGGTCACCTCGTGGTCGGCGGTCGCCCGCGACGGCGGCGAATTCATCGCCACGAGGCCACCCGCCTCCCGGGGCGCGAAGGCCACGACAGGCTCCACACCAAACACCTCCCGGAAGCGGGCCGACGCCTCACGGGCCCGCGGAAGTTCTGCGATCGCGTCGATCGGCATCACCACCACGTCGAGCGTATTCTTCAATCCGACGAGCGGTCCGCCAGCATCGGTGGTCTGCTCGTTCGCCACCGCGAGCACCTGGTCCACGCGGGCCAGCCAGATCGTGATCCGCTCCCGCAGGATCGTCTCGCCGAGCAGCCGCGCAGGCAGTGCCGCGTCGACCGTGGTACCGCGGATGGCAAGCAGCCTCGCGCCATGGATCCCAAGCGAATCCTGCAGTGGATCGCCGGCTGCCAGCGACACGAGCAACCGGTCCCCCCGGCGGACGAGGCAGCAGCCATCGAAGGCCTCCGCTGTGGCGGCGGCCGCGGCGAGTTCGGCCGGCCGAGTGGCCAGCATCCTGTTCCTCACTGACGTAGCGGTGAGTTCCTGCAGCGCGAGCCGCGCCTCGTGGCAGGGTGTGCCGATCGGTAGGGGATCACCGTAGGTGAGTGTCACCCGTCGGCGGAATACCCGGGGCCATTTCGTGAAATAGCGGCCCTCGGAAAACGATAGCGGGCTGCCCCACATGCCGTCGATGTGGAGCGGCACGATCGGCGCCTCGACTCGCTCCAGGATCCATTCGAGGCCGCGTTTGAAGCCGAGGATCTGCCCCGTCCGCGAGATGCCCCCCTCTGAAAAGATGCCGATCACGTCGCTGGAGGCGAGCCCCGATTGGATCGCCTTGAGCGCCTGCCCCATCGACTTGGGCTTCGGATCGAAGAGGATGAACCTCCACTGGTCTGAGAGCATCCGCAGGAATTTTCCCTGGATGTTGGGGCCGTAGACCACCATCCGGATCGGCCGCAGGCTCGAGAGCACGACGATGAAACCGTCGAGCCACGAGAGATGGTTGGCGACGACCACGGCCGGCCCCGAGGCGGGCAGCCGCTCGGCATGAGCCACGCGGAAGCGGTGAGTGGCATGCACGATCGATGCCACGAAGATTCGCAGCGACGCCCGCGGGGCGGCGTAGATCGCCAGACCGGCGGCCGCGGCGGCCAGCAGTCCGAACAGCCCGAAGAGGCTGCGGGCCGAGAGCAGGGGCATCGCGGCGGCCAGCCCGCCCTCGACCGTGGCGGCGGCGGTCTGGGCCGTTGGCCACGGGCTGGGGCTCCGCAGCAGGCCGTAGAGCATCGAAGCCGCAAACATGCCGGCGAAGGTGAGGAGATTGACGGCGGCGAGGAGAGCCCCGCGGCGGGCCGGCGGACTCTTCTCCTGAAAGGCCGCTTCGAGCGGAACGTCGAAAATGCCGGCCCCGAATCCCAACAGCATCAGCGACGCAGCCGACCACCACCAGGCGAGTCCGGTCGCGCCGCAGCCCACGGCGAAGATCGTGCGCGGCCCGAGAGCCAGGGCAAACGACCCCAGCGCCATCAGGATCGCGCCGAGTGGGACGAGCCCCATATCGACCCCGCGGGTCGACACTTTTCCCGCCACGAGGCTGCCCAGGCCGATGCCGCTGACGAGCGCGATGAGCAGCGGCACGACCTGCCCTTGCGAGGTCGCCCCCGCCTCGGTTGCATATTGATCGACGTTGAGCTGGGCCACGGCGCCGAGCGCCCAGAAGAAAACGATACCAATGGCCGCGGCTGCCAGCTCGCGATGGCGGAAGAGTTCGGCGAGGTCGCTCCAGGTGCGGGAGAGGGCGTTCCACGGGGGCGGGGCCGTGGGGTCGGCCGCGGGTCGGCGGCCGAGCAGCAGCGCCGCAATCCAACCGACCAAGGCGAGGCCGACAAGCACGATCGCTGCCGGAATCGCATGCGTCCAGAGCGGCGCGGATTGCATCTTTCCATCGCTGCCCAGCATGCCATCGCTGTTCATCACGACCGTGCCATCAGCGAGCCAGTTGCCCCCTGCCATGCCCGCGAGCGTGGCGGCCAGCGTCACCATCGCGAAGAGTCCATTCGCATGGGAGAGCCTGGGCGTGGGCACCGTCTCGGGGATCGTGCCGATCACGCTCGGCGCGAGCAGTGCCGCCTGGCAGCCGATCACGATCACGGTCGCCAGCAGCAGCCAGAGTCCGGCTGGCAGTCCAGCGAAGAGCCCCCCCGACCGCACCCCCCAGGCCACGGCGGCAGCCGCGGCAGCCGCGATGAGAACCTCCGCGAATTTGCACCAGACGATCACCGACCGCTTCGGATAACGGTCGGCCAGCCAGCCCGCCAGCCAGGCGAGCAGCACGCCCGGCAGCACGAACCCAGCCGTGCCGATGGTGAGCACCAGGGCCACCTGACCTGACGCGACCGCCTTCTTACCGAGGCCGATCGCCAGCCAGCGGAGCACGTTGTCGTTGATGACCGTGACCGCCCGGAGGGCCAAGAGTGGCCGAAAGCCACCGGTGGTGGGGGTATTTATCGAGGTGGAGGGCGCGATCGATTCCAAGTGTCGCCTCAATGCATGCGTCGAATGGCTGAGTTTGCCGGCAGTTTGCAGTTGCCTGGGTGGCGAACGTATTCTCAATGGATCGGCCGCGCGGCAACAAGGCCGATCGCCCACCGCGTGAGGCGTGGGGGGCCAGACCGCTCTTCCAGGGAAGGAAATACAAGGAAACCGCCATGCTGAATCTCACGACGATCAACTCCCGCCTGTCTTCGAACTCGTTGGCTGCCCACGCTCGGGCTTGGAGCGGCCTGGTCCGGAATGGCGTGCTGGCGTCGGCGGCGGTGGCAGCCTGCCTCGTCGCGTCCGCATCATCCGCCCACGGGCAGGTCGTGATGTACGAAACCTTCCGGCCGGTCACCTCCTACTATGCTCCAGCGGCCGCCGGCTACGCCCCGATGGCGGCCGGCTACCCCGGCGGCTACATGGCCAACTACTCGCCCGCCGGCAACTATGCTGCCGTCACCGCGTTTTCCCCGCCCGTTGCCACCGGCTACGTTGCCA
>JBBAVO010000292.1:0-3481 GCA_040397635.1 Pirellulales bacterium | reverse complement strand
AGCCGGGGATCGCCATCCCAGCCGTCGAGGTCCTTGCCGTCGAAGAGTTGCTGCATATCGGCCGGCTCCGCCGGCACACCGGTGGCTAGCGTCGCGGTGGCCTGCTCCGCCTGAACGTGAATCATGGCGGCGGGCAACGCTGCGCAGACGATGGCTGCGACCACGGCAACCTTCAAACCTGGAGACGATCGGCGGCATTGGTCGGCGGTCATGGAAGCCTCGAAAAGGTGTCGTTTCCTGAACAGTCCTTCGAGAATACTGCTGGCAGAGGGTGGGGTGCAAGCAACGTGATCCCGACCGACGGGCCGGTCGCGGCCAGCGAGGCTCCCGCTGCCCACGGGGCCTTCGCGCGGCCTGCCGTGCCAGCTCACCGTCTCCAGAGCACCTGCAACGAGAGGCCGAGACCGGGATCGTAGCGGACCACGTCGGTGCGGCCCGACGAGAAACTCGTGCCCTGGAAGAGCGTGCGGTCAAACAGATACGAGACCATCGCCTCCACCGCGAAGCCGCGACCGAGCACGCGTTCGAGCCCCACGGCGGCACGCTGGTCAAAGACGTAGAACCGTTCGTCGTCCTGCAGCCGGTCGGCCAGGAAATAGATCTCGGTGTCGGTCCGGTAGAACGCAAGAAATGACAGTCCCTCGGCGAGCCGACGGCGGGCGACGGCGTTGACGTTGACCAAGGGAAAATAGTTGACGGAGAAGGTCCAGTCGTCGGTGGGCCGCCACTCGATCGACGGTGGCAGGCCGATCTTGGCCTCGAACCGTTCATCGGGTCGCCAGACGTAGGCGATGCCCGGCAGCGGATAGGGAAGCTGCGACGTCGGCGAGTAAAAGAGGCTGAAGTTCCATTCGTCGCGTTCGTTTCGCGCCGGCCGTGTGTAGAAGCCGACTGCCATCAGCGTGAGATCCCGGCCTGCCGCATAGGGACGATCGCTCGCCGATCCGAAGAGAAATGTGCCGCCGATACTGCCCCCGTCGTCGAGCGGACGGCTGTGCAGAAAGCCGGTCTCGACCAGCCAGAGTTGGTCGGGCACGGGCTGCCCGGAGTCTGGGAGCATCGCGTCGGTGGCGATTTCGAGCCGACCGAATTTGCCGATGCCGATCCAGAGCGGCTTGCCTTCGGCAGGAACCGCCAGAGGTGCGGCGACGCGGGCAAACTGCGCGTTCATCGAAAGCTCCGCCGGCTGGCCGGCCACGTCCACCGCGGGTGCCCAGAAGCCGCCCATGGAGAAGGGGGCCGATCCACCGAACGGCCCGCCCGACTTCCGAGGCCGATTGCCGGGGCGAGACGCGGCGGGATCGACGTCGGAGAGCGGTTCGCTCGCGAAGTCGTCCTGCTCGAGGTTGAAGTCGATCGGTGGGAGAAGCGCGATCCTGTCGTCGGCGTAGGGGCTGGCCGTCGCTGCGAGAGGCGAGGCTACGAGTGGCGCGGAGGCCGTGGGATCGACCGCTGGGAGAGTGGGCCCCTCGGCGGCCACTGCCGGAGCGATTGCCAACAGACCGGCGATAAGAAACCACTTCGCCACGAAACGCCACTCGGGAAAAAACACGCCGCGGGTTATCGGGAGTGGATACCGGTTTACGGCGACGGACGAAACCCCAACTGGGGAATCTGCGGGGCGAGGGTGATGTGGAGCGACCGATTGAGTGCGTGTGTCGCTGAAAGAAAAGCCCCTGGCGGGAGTCGGGGGACTCCGGGTGGGAACACGAGAGAGGTTTGCGTGTGCCGCTGAGAGTGGCGATACTTCCGTGATAGCTCGGCGATCACCTTCCCGTTGAGGAGTTGCAACGCATGAATCGCATGTGTGTCTGGGGATGTCTGGCAGCGTTCTTCAGCGCGAGCTTGGCAACCGCCGGCGAGGCGACTCCCGACGCGCTCAAACTCCCCGACGACCTCACGGCCACGCTCTTCGCGGCCGAGCCCTTGCTCTCGAGCCCCTCCGACATCGACGTCGATACCCGCGGCCGTGTCTGGGTGTGCGAGGTGCTCAATTACCGCGGCAAGAAGGAGACGCGAAAAGAGGGTGACCGGATTCTTGTGCTCGAAGACACCGACTCCGACGGCAAGGCTGATAAGCAGACGGTGTTTCATCAGGGCCGCGATGTCGATAGCGCGCTTGGCATCTGCGTGATCGGCGAGGGTCCGGGCCGGAAGGTGATTGTCTCCTGCGCCCCCGATGTCTTCATTTTTCACGACGACGACGGCGACCTGAAGGCCGACCGCAAGGAGTCGCTCTTCACGAAGACGGGCACGCCGCAGCATGACCACTCCGTGCATGCCTTCACAGTTGGCCCCGATGGCCGCTGGTATTTTAATTTTGGCAACACGGGCAAGGCGGTGAACGACAAAGACGGCAACCCGGTGAAGGACCGGTTCGGGAACGTCGTCAACGACTCGGGAAAACCCTTCCGCGAAGGGATGGTGTTTCGCTGCAGGCCCGACGGCACCGACTTCGAGGTGCTCGGCCACAACTTCCGCAACAACTACGAAGTCGCCGTCGACTCGTTCGGCACGCTCTGGCAGAGCGACAACGACGACGATGGCAACAAGGGCGTGCGGATCAACTGGGTGATGGAATATGGCAACTACGGCTACAAGGACGAACTGACCGGCGCCGGCTGGCGAACACCGCGGACGAACCTCGAGGCCGACGTCCCGCTGCAGCACTGGCATCAAAACGATCCTGGTGTCGTGCCCAACCTGCTGATGACAGGCGGCGGCTCGCCCTGCGGGATCTGTGTCTACGAGGGCAGCCTGCTCCCGGATCGGTTTCGTGGGTCGATTGTGCACTGCGATCCGGGGCCGAACGTGGTGCGGGCCTATCATGTGAAGCCCGCAGCGGCCGGCTACGCCGCGACATCGGAGACGATCATCGACGGCTCGGCCGACCGGTGGTTTCGGCCGAGCGACGTCTGCGTGGCCCCCGACGGGTCGCTGATCGTGGCCGACTGGTACGATCCGGGCGTGGGCGGCCACGGCATGGGTGACACCGAGAAGGGCCGCCTTTATAGGATTGCCCCGAAGGGTTCCCAGTGGAGCGTGCCGACCGCTGATTTCAGCACGGTGGCGGGCTGCGTGGCGACTCTGGCGAGCCCGAACCTCTGTGCCCGCGCAACGGCACTGGAGCAGTTGGCGAAGCAGCCACAGGATGCTGCCGCGGCGCTTGCAAAAGCGTTTGAATCGGCCACCGATCCGAAGCTGCGGGCCCGGCTTGCCTGGGCGGCGGGCATGCTGCCGGGCCAGGCCGAGGCTTGGATCGCACGGCTGGCCACTGACAAAGACGAACGCTTCCGGATCATCGGCGTGCGGATGTGCCGGCTCACGAAGGGAGACGTGCTTGGCCTCGTGGAGAAGCTCGTGACAGATCCTTCCGTCGCCGTTCGCCGCGAGAGCGCGATCGCACTGAAGGGCCTTGCCGGTGATCGGGCCGATCGGGCGTGGGCTTCGCTTGCCGCGCAGCACAAGGCAGGCGACCGCT
>JBBAVO010000291.1:0-3493 GCA_040397635.1 Pirellulales bacterium | reverse complement strand
AATGATGCAAGGCGGCATCATTTGATTTCGTGATCGGATGGGTGTCAGGGAGGACAAAAACCGTTTTTTGATCATTTCCGGCTGTTTTCTGGGCATCCCGTGAATATCAAGTCCCTGAAAATCTTCTGCGATATCGTTGCTCGCCGCAGCTTTTCCCGTGCGGCCGAGGATAATGGCATTTCGCAGTCTGGGGCCAGTCAGGTCGTGAGTCAGCTGGAAAACAGGCTCGGGGTGCAGTTGATCGAGCGGTCGAAGCGGCCGCTCTCGCCCACCCGCGAGGGGCAGGTCTTTTTCGAGGGCTGCCGGAAGATCGTCGACCGCTACGACGCCCTCGAGGACGAGGTACGGTCGCTCCACGAGCAGGTGGCCGGCCGGGTGCGGGTGGCCGCCATCTATTCAGTCGGGCTCCACCATATGAGCCGCTATCTCCAGGAATTCATGAGCCAGCACCCCAAGGCCAACGTTCGCCTTGAATACCTCCACCCGGAGCGCGTGCTGGAGTCCGTGGAGCATGGCGAGGCCGATATCGGTGTCGTCAGTTATCCGCGGAGCACCCGGACCGTTCATGCGGAGCCGTGGCGGGAGGAGCCGATGGTGCTCGTCTGCGCCCCCGGGCATGCGTTCGCCAGACGTGAGACGATCCAGCTTGCCGCCCTCGAAGGCCAGGCGATGGTGAGCTTCGATCCCGACCTCGTCATTCGCCATGAAATCGACCGGGTGCTGGCGGCCCGCGGCGTGGAGCCGAACGTTGTCATGGAGTTCGACAACATCGAGACGATCAAGCGGGCGATCGAGATCGACGCCGGCGTGGCGCTCCTGCCGGAGCCGACCGTGCTCCGCGAGGTGGCCGCCGGCACGCTCGCCAGCGTGCGGATCGGTGACGAAGAACTCGTCCGGCCGCTGGGCATCATCCATGCCCGCGGCAAGCCGCTCGCCCCCACCGTGCGGCGGTTCATCGAACTACTCCGCGGCCACGCCCACGACATCGACTCGCCATTCGCCGATATGGCGGAGCCGGATGCGGCCCACGCCGCTGCTCACGCCTGACTCCGCCCACTCGCCTGTTTTCGGTCCCCGGTTTCCTTTCAGACAGTTCTGCATAACGTTCTCCGTCCCCCACGGTTTCCCTTCACTCGAGTATCGCAATGACGCGTTCCAACGGACTTCCCCCAGCCCAGGGCCTCTACGATCCCGCCAACGAGCACGACGCGTGCGGCGTGGGGTTTGTCGTCAACCTGCATGGGCGGAAGACGCACCAGATCGTCCGTCAGGGGCTCGAGGTGCTGGAAAACCTGACGCATCGCGGCGCCTGCGGCTGCGACCCGCTGACGGGCGACGGGGCCGGCATTCTCCTGCAGATGCCGCAGGAGTTTTTCACGGCGGTGACGCCGCAGGCCGGGATCAAGCTGCCGTCCCCGGGCGACTGGGCCGTGGGCAATGTCTTCCTGCCGCCCTCCGATGGCGACCGCGAGGCGGCGGAGATGTTCTTCGAAAAACTCTGCCAGGAAGAGGGGCTCGAGTTCCTCGGCTGGCGGACCGTGCCCACCGACAACCGTTTCATCGGCGGCACCGCCCGCGAGGTGGAGCCGGTCGTGCGGCAGGCCTTCGTGGGCCGGGGCAAGAAGACCGCCCGTGACCACTTTGAGTGGAAGTTGTTCGTGCTGCGGAAGCGGTTCGGGATCGAACTCGGCAAGCTCGGCCTCACCGAACAGACCTTCGTCTACGTCTGTTCCCTCTCGTCGCGGACGATCGTCTACAAGGGCCTGCTGCTGGCCGATCAGGTGGACAAGTATTACCCCGACCTCTCCGACCCGAAGATGACAAGCGCGCTGGCGCTCGTGCACCAACGGTACAGCACCAACACGTTTCCCACCTGGGACCTCGCCCATCCCTTTCGCTTCATCGCGCACAACGGCGAGATCAATACCGTCCGCGGCAACATCAACTGGATGCACGCCCGCGAGAGCATGCTTGCCCATCCCGTGTTTGGGCCCGACCTCGACAAGATCAAGCCGGTCGTCCGCGAGGGGGGCAGCGACTCGGCCAGTTTCGACAACGTGCTGGAGCTGCTCGTGCTCGCCGGCCGGCCGATCGAAGAGGCCGTCAGCATGCTCATCCCCGAGCCGTGGAGCGGCCACGAGAGCATGGCGGACGAACTGAAGGCCTACTACGAATTCCAGGCCTGCCTGATGGAGCCGTGGGACGGCCCGGCCGCCCTCGCCTTCACCGACGGCATCCGGATCGGCGCCACGCTCGACCGCAACGGCCTGCGGCCCGGCCGCTGGTGGCAGATGAAGGACGGGCTCGTCGTGATGGCGAGCGAAGCGGGCGTGTTGCAGTTGCCCGCAGGCGAGGTGGTCCGCAAGGGACGGCTGCGTCCGGGCCAGATGTTTCTGGTTGACACCAAGGAAGGGCGGATCGTCGAGGACGATGAGATCAAGCGGAAGCTCGCCACCGCGAAGCCGTGGCGGGAATGGATCACGTCGCAGCAGGTGCGGCTCGATCAGCTTGCCGATCCCGCGGACGTGGCAGACGTGACAAAGTCGCGGGCCGTGCTGCCGGAAGAGGTGTTTTCGGTGGGCAACGGCGGTGGCACGAGCGGTTCCCCGCATGCGATCGACCCCTGGCGGGCCGCGGGCGTGGCGGGTGAGCCGTCGAGCCTGCTCGAACTGCAGCGGGCCCACGGCTACACGCTCGAAGACCTCAAGGTGATCCTCGGTCCGATGGCGACCGACGGTGCCGAGCCGATCGGCTCGATGGGCAACGACACGCCGCTGGCCGTGCTCTCCGATCGGCCGCAACTTCTCGCCAACTACTTCAAGCAACTCTTCGCGCAGGTCACCAATCCGCCACTCGACGCCATCCGTGAAGAGATCATCACGTCGATGATCACGACGATCGGCAGCGAGGGAAATCTGCTCGACGCGAAGCCGGAACAGTGCCGGCTGCTGCGGCTGGAAACACCGGTGATCACCAACGCCGAATGCGCGCGGATCAAGGCTCTCAATCAGCCGGGGCTCGTCGCGAAGACCATCTCGCTGCTCTTTCCGGCTGCGGAAGGGGCGGCCGGGATGCGGAAGCGGCTCGACGCGATCCGCGACGAAGCCTCTCGGGCCGTCGCCGGCGGCGCGACGATCATCGTGCTCTCCGACCGCGGCATCTGCCGGGAAAAGACCACGGTGCCGGTGCTGCTGGCCTCCGGCGGCGTGCACCACCACCTGGTGCGGGAAGGCTCGCGGACTCGGTGCGGCCTCGTCGTCGAGACGGGCGAGGCCCGTGAGGTGCAGCACTTCGCCCTGCTGACGGGCTACGGCGCCGGCGCCGTCAATCCCTACCTCGCCTTCGCCACGATCGACCAGATGCAGGCGGAGCGGATGATCTCCGCCGAGTATCCGCGTGAGAAGCTCCACAAGAACTTCGTCAAAGCGGCCTCCAAGGGCCTGCTCAAGGTGATGAGCAAGATGGGCATCTCCACGCAGCAGAGCTACCGCGG
>JBBAVO010000290.1:0-3511 GCA_040397635.1 Pirellulales bacterium | reverse complement strand
GTCTTGCCGCTCGCAGTCTGGAGTTCGCAATACGTGCGATCGATCATCGCGTTGATCTGGAGTTGAGAAAGACCCTGTCCCTCGAGCGCCGATGTCGCCTGCACGAGCGATACTGCCCGTCTGGCCTTCGCACGAGCGGCCCGACGGATCAGCGATTCGGCGGTCGCAACGGGCCGTAGCCCGACCTCCATGCCAAGGGCCTCGGCGACTGCACACACATGCCCAATCGCCACGGTGGACTCGCTCCGCAGCACCCGCGCCACGGTGGCGGTCGACACGCAGCTCCGCCTCGCCAGTTGCGGGATCGTCATCCGCAGTTCCCGACGCCGCTGGTCGAGCATCTGACCTGGAAAAGCAGTTTTTTCTGTCATGAAATCGCCCGCACGCAATAGTCACATAAGACACGAAACCAATAGGAATCGTATCGTATAAGAATGCGCATTGCCAGAGAAAGGCGGTTCATAAAAGTGTGAATTTCTCGCAGCAGCTACGTTTTTGCGATTCCCGCGGCGTTTTGGGTACGCAACACGGAATACCGTTGCTCGCGCTGCGGGATCGGATGACCGCCCTCAGCCGGGCTTAGCCCTGCGTCGCAGCCATCACTTCAGCGACGGCCTCGACAGCCTGCACGATCTGCTCTTCGCTGTGCTCGCTCGTGATGAAGAACCGCACGCGGGCGGCGGTCTCACGAACTGCCGGATAGAGAATCGGACGGGCGTTGATGCCCCGCTCCAGGAGCATCTGCGAGACGAGGATCGCCCGCGACGAACTGCCCACGATGATGGGTATCACGGGCGTGTCACTGCTCTCGCCGGTGTCGAGATCGCAGTCGGCAGCGAGCTTCAGGAAAAGCTCCGAGCGTTCCCGCAGCCGGGTCACCCGCCACGGCTCCCGCTGGATCACCCGCAGGCCCTCGAGCGCCGCAGCGGCATTGGGCGGCGAACAGGCAGTCGAAAACACGAAGGCTGGCGTTGTGTAGCCGAGATAGCGAATCAGCCGCTCACCGCCGGCGAGGTAGCCGCCGCCGGCCCCGAGCGCCTTGCTAATCGTGCCCATCCAGAGGTCGCCATCGGCGGGATCGCAGCCAAAGAAGTCACAGATGCCGCGGCCTTCGGGGCCCATCGTGCCGAGCGAATGGGCCTCGTCCACGTAGAGCAACGCGTTGTGACGCTTCTTCACCTCGATGAACTTCGGCAGGTCGGGGTAGTCGCCGTCCATGCTGTAGACGCCTTCGATCGCCACCACCACCCGCTTGTACTGCGACCGAAGGTCGCGGAGGAGGCCGTCGAGCTGTTCGGGGTCGTTGTGCCGGAACGAACGCTTGCCGGCCTTCGAGGCACCGGCCCCCTGCATGATGCTGTTGTGGGCCAGTTCGTCGTAGAGGATCAGGTCGCCGGCACCGAAGAGGTGATTAAACAATGAGGCGTTGGTGCCGTAGCCGCAGGGAAACACCACGGCCCGCTCCGTGCCAAGAAACCGCGCCAGTTCGGCGTCGAGTTCGTCGAGGATCGTGTTGTTGCCACCGACCATGCGGCTGGCCGAGGCACTGCAGCCAAAGCGGTCAATCGCCTCCTTGGCGGCCCTCGTCACATCGGGATGACCGGCCAAACCGAGGTAGTCGAAGCTCGTGAAGCTGACGACGTCGCGGCCGCCGACCCGCGCCGTGCGACCGTGCACCTCCTCGTTGGCCCGCAGGAATGGATTTTCAAGTCCCGCCGCCTCGAGCCCCGCAAGCCGCTCCTCGAGCGCCACGCATTCGGGAAATGCAAAGCGATCAGTTGACGGAGCTACGCGGGGGGCTGCGATAGGCGTGGCCAGATGGCGGCCCATCTGGGGAGCGGGCTGCGGGGCTGGCGAGCGGCTCAGTCGCTCGGCCACCTCCCCCGCTCGATCCGCCTCGTCGAACATACGGGCGGCGATGCACTCGATCAGATCCGCGCAGGTGCGGATGCCGTGGAGCCACTCATCGCGAAACCGCATCTGATAGCGGCCTTCGATGCGGGTGATGACATCGAGGAAACGTGCGGTGTCGATGCCGCATCCCACGAGCGACGATTCGGGAACAAGCGTGCGAATCGAGGCGGTCGGACTGACCCGGGCGAGTTCCTCGAAGACGACCCGCTCGATCGACTCCCGCGAGTGCGACCGCGGACTCATCCGATCGGCGACGACCGCCTCGCCGTATGCAACACCAACGCCAGTCATCGTGCCCATGCTGCCTCCTCCCATCGAGTGCTCCCCTCCATGCGAGTAACCGCGAGAGCGACAACGAGTGCAGCGAGTCACTGCTGCAAGATTCACGAATGCATGCCGGGTTCAATCGGCGACAGCCGAAATTATACTATGCCACTTTGCTTCTGCGAAATAAATCGAGACCTTGCGGCCTGCGCAGAGATTTCCAGCTGTTCTCGCTGTTGCCGCGGCCTGCCGGGTGCGGTCACACCGCCAGCAGCTTCCGCAGCACGAACGGCAGAATGCCACCCGAGCGGAACTGGTCAAGCTCGACTGGTGTGTCGATCCGCACCATGCAGGGAATGTCCTTGAACGTGCCATCCGGCCGCGTGGCCTTCACCACCACGGTCGTCCGCGGCACGAGGTTCTCAAACGGAATATCGAAGGTCTCCTCGCCCGTGAGCCCGAGCTGCTGCCACGGCTCCGGCAGCACGAGTGGGAGCACGCCCATGCCGACCAGGTTCGAGCGATGGATCCGCTCGAAGCTGGTGGCGAGCACGGCCCGCACGCCCAGCAGCATCGTCCCCTTCGCCGCCCAGTCGCGGGAGCTGCCGGTGCCGTATTCCGCGCCGGCCAGCACCACCAGCGGCGTGCCCGCCGCCTTGTATTTCACTGCGGCGTCGTAGACCGGCATCACTTCCGTGCCCGGCAGGAGACGCGTCACGCCCCCCTCCGTGCCTGGCACGAGCAGGTTGCGGATGCGGATGTTGGCAAACGTGCCACGGGTCATCACGCGGTCGTTGCCGCGGCGGGCGCCGTAGCTGTTGAACTCGACCGGCTCGACGCCATGCTCGACCAGATAGTGACCGGCCGGGCTCGCCTTGGCGATGCTGCCAGCGGGCGAGATGTGGTCGGTTGTCACGCTGTCACCCAAGGCCAGCAGCACGCGGGCCCCGCGGACGCTCTTGGGCGCGACGGCCTCGCGGGTGAGGTCGGCCAGAAATGGCGGTTCCTGAATATAAGTGCTTTCCGGCGTCCAGTCGTAGAGTTCGCCCTGCGATGTCGGCACGGCATTCCACCGCTCGTTCGAGTTCCAGACATTGCCGTAGCGATTCTGGAACTGCGTCGGCAGCACACTCGCCTCGACCGTCTGCCGCACCTCATCCGTCGTCGGCCAGATGTCCCGGAGAAACACCGGCTTACCGTCGCGGCCTGTGCCGAGCGGCTCGTGTTCCATGTCGATGTCGGTGGTGCCGGCCAGCGCGTAGGCCACGACCAGCGGCGGGCTGGCGAGCCAGTTGGCCTTCACGAGTGGATTGACGCGGCCCTCGAAGTTGCG
>JBBAVO010000289.1:0-3539 GCA_040397635.1 Pirellulales bacterium | reverse complement strand
CAGCCGGTCGAGCCCCTGGCCGGTTACCGCACTCACGGCGATCACGTCGCGGCCGATCTGCACGGCGAGCGCGTCGCGAATCGCCTCCGCATCGGGAAGTTCCGCCTTGCTCACGACCACGATCTCCGGCCGCCTGCCCAGCCGCTCGTCATAGAGAACGAGTTCGTCGCGGATGGCCCGGTAATTCATCAGCGGATCGCTGCCGTCGAGCGGCGCCGGTTCGACCACGTGCACAAGGATCCCGGCCCGCTCCACGTGCCTCAGAAACTCGTGCCCGAGTCCGATGCCGGCATGGGCTCCCTCGATCAGTCCCGGCAGGTCGGCCAGCACGAAGCTGCGATCTCGCGACACGGCCACGATCCCGAGCATCGGTTTCTTGGTGGTGAATGCGTAGTCGGCGATCTCGGGGCGGGCCCGTGAGAGCCGCGAGAGCAGTGTGCTCTTCCCGGCGTTCGGCTTGCCCACGAGCCCGACGTCGGCGATCACCTTCAGTTCGAGTTGCAGCCTGCGGGCCTCCCCCTTCTCGCCAGGTGTGGTCTCGCGCGGGGCGCGGTTCGTGGACGACTTGAAGTGAAGGTTGCCCCAGCCCCCTGCCCCGCCTTTGGCGGCCACGATCGAATCACCGGGCGTGGCCAGATCCTTGAGCACGAGCCCGGTTGCCTCGTCGATCACGACCGTGCCGGGGGGCACGAGGAGCAGGAGGTCCTCGGCCATGCGGCCGTGGCAGTTGGCCGGTCCGCCAGACTCACCACTGGGGGCCCGCCATTGCTTGCGGTGGGCGAGCGGAGCCAGAGAATCGACGCCGGCCTGCGCCCGCATGATCACGCTGCCGCCGTCGCCCCCGTTGCCACCGTCTGGGCCACCGAGCGGGATGTATTTCTCTCGACGAAAGCTCTTGCAACCGCGTCCGCCGTTGCCCGCCGCCACTTCAATTTGGACGCGGTCTACAAACACGCTCAGCCAGCGAGCACGTTGACGCGCCGGCCCTCGCGGTCAAACCCGACCACCCCGTCCACCAGGGCGAAGAGCGTAAAATCGCTGCCCGTGCCCACATTCTTGCCGGCGTGGAACTTGGAGCCCACCTGCCGGACGAGGATGTTGCCCGCGCGGACTTGCTGGCCCCCGAACTTCTTCACGCCACGCCGCTGGGCGTTGGAATCGCGACCGTTGCGGCTGGAGCCCTGACCTTTTTTATGTGCCATGGTGTGTGATGCGCCGGAACGACGCTCCTGCTGGATGGACTGGCTGTGGAAACTGGCTAGATAAGCCTGGATTGCGTATGGGAACGGAGCGTTCGGCAGCTGCCGATCAGGCCCGTGGCTGCGTGGGCGATTGCGTTATTCGCCCTCAGTTTCGTACTTGAAAACCCAGGCGTGGTCAATGCCCTCGGGCACTTCCGTGGCCCTGGCGTAGAGGTTCGGCCCCCGTGGCCCGAACAGCCCCTCGAGGAGCCGCTCCCGCTGCTCCGGATCCTGTTGTGCCCGAATGGCCGGCAAGAGCGTCTCAAAGGCGGTGAGTCCGTCGCTGCCCGGGAGCCGCTGCCGGTTCAGATCGAGACGTTCCAAGGTGGCCACCGTCCGGGCCATCGAGAGTTCCCGGGTCAGGCTGCCCACCTTGGGGGCGGCGGGGCCGAAGAAGGCCTCAGACCACTGCTGCCGCCGGCCGCCCGGCGACGTGGCTGCGAGTTTCTCGAGCACCTTGGCCAGCGATTCGAGTGGCTTCTGTTCAACCCCTTCTGGCGTCAGGTCGATCGCCGCCAACGCCTGCCGCCGCGCGGCATCCCGATCGGCATCAACCGTCGCTGCCAGGGCCCGTGACAGTTGTTCGAAGTATTCGACCCCAAGGTCGCCGAAGACCGCCCGCACCAGCGGCCCTCGCGCGGTCGGCTCGGGGATGGCGGCCACCGCCCGCACGACCTTTGCCAGCGGGATGAGATCGTCGCCGCGGGTTGCCCCGCCATCCTTGTCGGGAACGAGCAGGTCCGACCATTCGAGGCCCAAGTCTGCGAGCCCATTCACGGGCCGGGACTTCACCACCTGTGGTCTTCCCAGCGCCTCCAGAATCTTTCCGCCGAGCGTCATCCGCTCGAACATGCCCGCATAGCCGACGTTCAGCTCTTCATCGGCCTCATCGCGGTCATCGCCGGGTCGCCAGAAGTCGAGCCGCAGGCTCTCCAGAGCATGGTCCATCTCGGAAGCCGGCGGCAGGTTTTTGGCGAATGTCGCCCCCTCATGCTCCCGCCAGCGGATCGCATTGGTGAGCCCGCGGATCGTGATCGTAAAAAAGTCGATTCGGGGGTCGATGTCTTCCCAGACGGCCACGCCCCACCGTTCACCGCCGGGCGGGATGTCGGTGGCGGCCATGCTGGCACTGTCAAAAAGTTCCCGGGCAGGGTCCTCGCGCCGCCTGATCGGCCCCATGGCACCGGGAACAACACGGTCGAGATAGCTCCGGTAGGCGGTATCTCCCTCTGCCTCCGTCAGTGGCTCCAGGCTCTCAAGCACGAAGTGGGGCAAGAACCGCACCGGTGTTTCAAACGGTTCGACGGTCCGCTTGGTGGGATCGTCTTGATCGATCACGGTGCGGCGGCCACCTGTATTCCGCACGCGATAGACGAGATACCAGACCCGCTTCCGTTGCATCAGGCGCTCGGCGGCAGGCACATCGACGTCAATGAACCGCGGTGGTTTGAAGGCAAACTCCAGGCACCAGATGTCCCGCTGGAACTCACGGTTTTTGGCCCGTTCGACCAGGGTTGTGTTGGCGGGAGCCTGCTGCGGCTTCCAGGCCTGATCCTGGAGCCCGCGGGTCACCTCCAGAAGATCGCCACGAAGGGCGTGGGAATCGCTGCTCGCGCGGGGCGGTATGACAGTAAGCACACCGGGGGCCAATTGCCGGAAGGCCTTGCGGCCGCCGGCGTCACGCTCAGCCGCTGAAGCCGTCTTCCCGTGCTCGACCACAAACGGCAGCCAGACCGCAGCTGCCACGGCGAGAACAATAGCCGCTCTCTTCCCGGCCACGCCAAGGAAAATGCCCGGGAAAACCATGTTTTTCAGCACCATCTTCCTGACACCCTTGGCCGGTTGCCTCTCGGAAATCCTAGCGAAAATCGGCCGCGATGGCCCAATTTCGACAAAATCTCACCAAATTCCCCACAACTCCTTGCCTACCGATCCTTTGCAAAGCAGAATCTCAGTAAGGATCGTTACGGCTTAACGATCCGGGCTGACGGCAAAACCCACTTCCGACGGAATATTGGCCTACGCTGCCGCGGCGTTCCGAAAGACACTCCATCGTTCCGCGGGCACGCCCGCGACCGCCCGATCAATCTCCCCCTCACGCCTTTCGGCATCTGACACGACCATGCTGGAACGGAATCGCCTGCAGCCTCCCCGCCCATCCGCCCCGTCGCAGACGGCCGGCGAGTTCGACGGCCCCATGGCCGGGTACGGCGGGCTGTTCGCCTCGGCTGAGGACTACGACTGTACGGGCATCCTGGCGGGCGTCGATCCGTGCGAGTCCCGCTACTGGTGGATGCC
>JBBAVO010000288.1:0-3543 GCA_040397635.1 Pirellulales bacterium | reverse complement strand
GGCAGACCGACAACACGCTCGTCATCTTCACCAGCGACAACGGCGGCCTCTCCACCGCCGAGGGTTCACCGACCTCGAACCTACCGCTCCGTGCCGGCAAGGGTTTTCTCTACGAGGGAGGCATCCGGGTGCCACTGGTCGTACGGTGGCCGGGCGTCGTGAAGCCGGGCACGACGACCGCCGTGCCGGCCACCACGCTCGACATCGCCGCCACACTGCTTGATGTCGGCGGCACGACGCAGCCGGCGGAGGCTGTGCTCGATGGAGCAAGCCTGCGGCCGGTGCTCGCGGGCGGTGCGCTGCCGGCCCGGGACCTTTGTTGGCACTATCCCCATTATGCCAATCAAGGTGGCCGGCCCGCTGCCGCGATCATCGCGTGCGATGGGCCGCGTCAGGGAAATGAAAACCAGGGAAATGAAAAACCGGCAAACGAAAAACTGATCGAGCACTTCGAGGACGGCCGAGTCGAGCTCTTCGACCTGGCGACGGATCCTGGCGAGTGTCGGGATCTTGTGGCCGAGCGGCCGGAACGGGCCGCCGCCCTCAAGGAGCGGCTGGCGGCGTGGCGGACGGCTGTCGGGGCGGCGATGCCATCTCCGAATCCGCAGCCGGTTGATCCCTTCGGTCCGGATGGCGAGCCGAGGAAGCGGTGAGGGGTTACACTGTTGGTTCTCGGCGTCCAGCGGGTGTCTATCAGGAGATGAAACATCATGGTTCTTGGTCGTTCATGCGCCTGGGCGATGCTTGCCGTGTGTGCAGTCGTCGCGCTCTCTCCGCAGCCTGCCCGGGCTGACAACTGGCCCAACTGGCGTGGGCCGGCGCTCGATGGAGTCGCGGCGGGCCGCGGCTACGTCTCCACCTGGAGCCCGACCGACCACGTCGTCTGGCGGGTGAAGCTGCCGGGGCTGGGCGCCAGCACGCCGGCAGTGTGGGGCGACCGTGTCGTCGTCACCTGCGCGATCGACGGCAAAGACGCCGCCATCTGCTTCGATCGCAACGGCAAGGAGGTCTGGCGGCGGGAACTCGGCGAGGTCAAGCCGGGGAAACATAAGAAAGCCACCGGCTGCAACTCGTCGCCAGTCACCGACGGCCAGCATGTCTGGGTCTACTATAAGAGTGGCGAACTGGCAGCCCTGAACCTCGCCGACGGCGCGGTCGTCTGGACGACAAACCTGCAGCAGCAGTTCGGCGAAGACACGCTCTGGTGGGATCTCGGTACCTCGCCCGTGCTCACGTCCAAGGCCGTGGTTGTTGCCGTGATGCAGACCGGACCAAGCTACGTGGTGGCGTTCGATCGCGTGACCGGCAGCCTGCTCTGGAAGCACGACCGGATGCTCGACGCCCCCGAGGAGGCGGCGCAGAGCTATTCCACGCCGCTTGTCGTCGCGGGTGATGCCGCCAAGGGCGAACCGGCCGAGATGCTCGTCGTGCTCGGCGCTGATCACGTCACGGCACACGACGCTGCTACCGGCAAGGAGATCTGGCGGGTGGGCGGTCTGAATCCGACAGGCCACAAGTATTTCCGATCGATCGCCTCACCGGTGGTGGCCGGCGACTTCGTGATCGCGCCCTATGCGCGGGGCGAGACGATCACCGCGATCCGCCGCGGCGGCACGGGGGACGTGACTGGTTCGCACGTGGCCTGGGTCCGCACCGACCTGGGGGCCGACGTGCCGACGCCGGCCGTGCGGGACGGCCGCGTGGTCGTCTGCACCGACAAGGGGCGGGTGGAGTGTGTGGATGCCGCCACCGGCAAGACACTCGTGAAGACCGAACTGCCGAAGAACCGCAACGCCTACAGCGCGTCGCCCGTGATCGTCGATGGCCGCGTCATCGTGACGCGGGAGGATGGCGAGTCGAGCGTGCTTGCCTGGCCCACTCAATTGAACCCGAAGGTGAACCCGCAGGCCGTGGCCGAGCAGAAAGACGACCTCAAAGAATTAAAAGTCCTCGGCCAGGGTGTCGTCGACGAGATGACCGTGGCCACTCCCGTCTGTGTCGATGGGCGGATCTTCCTGCGGACACATGATTCCCTCTGGTGCATTGGAGAAAAAGAATGATGGCTGCTCTCACGCGCTCTATGAAGCCTTGCTCGATTCAGCCTCGCTCGATCCGGCCGATGTGGCTTGTGATGGCGACCCTTTTGCTTGCGGTGACGACCGGCCACGCCGCGGCAAGGGCCGCCGAGCCAGGCAAACCGGCGCGGCTGCTGGCCGTGAGCGTGACCAACGGCTTCCGGCACAACTCGATCAACACGGCGGAGCCGATGCTCGAGGAACTTGGTCGCACAAGCGGTCTGTTCCATCTCGACTTCCTGCGGATGCCGCCGGGACGGCCGCCGCAGCCCCAGGCGATCAAGCGTGCCGAGGGCACCAGCGACGCCGACTGGAAGAAACAGGAAGATGCGTTCAAGGCGGAGCAGGAAACGTTCCGCACGGCCGACGCGGTCTGGCAGCAGGGCGTGAAGGCGCAGTTCGCCAAGGCCTTTGCGCCGGAGTCGCTTGCCGAGTTCGATGGCGTCATCTTCGTGAGCACGACGGGCGAACTACCGATCCCGGATCTCAGCGGCTTCCTCGACTGGATCAAGTCTGGTAAGGCCTTCATCGGCTTCCATGCCGCCAGCGACACGCTGAGGAGCTCCGACGCCTACTGCGAGATGATCGGCGGCCACTTCGCCGGCCACCCGTGGAACGGCGGCGGCGAGCACGCTTTCGTGGTGCACGAGCCGGGCCACCGGCTCACCGCGATGTACCCAGAGCGGTTCCGGCTCAAGGACGAGATCTATCAGTACGACCCGCGGTACAAGCCGGACAACCTCCGGGTGCTCATCAGCCTCGACATGGCGGCGAGCACGCCCAAGGAGCCTTGGCATGTGCCGGTGTCGTGGGTCCGCGACTATGGCCGCGGCCGCGTCTTCTACACGAACTTCGGCCACAACGACGCCACCTGGAAGGATCCCGCGTTCGCGAAGCATGCGGCCGAGGGCATTGCCTGGGCGGTCAAGCGGTTTGACGCCGACGCGGCACCGAATCCCGACGTGCAGGCCGCGGAATACCTGCGGAGCGTGGTGGCAGCTGCTGCCGCCGCAACAGGAAAAAATGCCGACGACCTGCGGGCTCGGGCCGATGCAAAGATCGCCAAGAGTGCCGCGTGGGCCACGGGGCTGCGGCCGATGCTGCTCGAACTGCGGGGCATGCAGCCACCGGCACGGGCCGAGGCCTACGCCAAGGTGATCGCCGAGATCGAGAAAGAGTGAGCGAGGATGACCATGAGAGGGCGGGTGTTCTGGCTGGTGGCGGTGTGCTGCGGGGTCGTTCTGGGATCCGTCCTGGGAAGGCCGGCTGAGTGCGCAGGCCCGCCGACCAAGGCTCGTCCGAACGTGCTGTTCGTCATCTGCGACGACCTCTGCTGTGCGCTCTCGTGCTACGGTGATGCGACGGCGCAGTCGCCCAACATCGACCGGCTGGCCGCGCGGGGCGTGCGGTTCGAGCGGGCCTACTGCCAGTATCCGCTCTGCAATCCCAGCCGCGCAAGCCTGCTCAC
>JBBAVO010000287.1:0-3587 GCA_040397635.1 Pirellulales bacterium | reverse complement strand
ATCGACCGCCTGGCCCGCGACGTGCGGCAGGCCTGTGGCGACGGCCCGCTCACGGTCGTGGGCGTGCTCACCGGCAGCGTTGTGGTCGTGTCGGACCTGATTCGCAGGCTCGACGGCCCGGTGAGGCTCTCGATGGTCTGGGCCAGCAGCTATCGCGGCAACGCGACGCGGGCGGGCCGGCTCGACCTGCGGCTCGATCTCCTGCCCGATCTCACAGGGCAGCATGTGCTGCTCGTGGACGACATCTTCGACAGTGGCCGGACATTGGACGCGATTCTCACCGACCTGCGGGGCAGGGGGGCGGCGAGCGTGCGGTCGCTCGTGCTCCTGCGGAAGCAGGGCCGCGCGGAGGTGTCGATCCAGCCCGACTTCGTCGGCTTCGACATCCCCGACCTGTTCGTGGTCGGATACGGACTCGACTACGACGGCGCCTGGCGGCACCTGCCACACGTCGCCACACTGGATGCCAACGATTTGACCCCGGGCGGTACCGAGCCTGCAGTCGCGCCGCCCGGTTGATTCGGCACGGCTCCTGACCTGCGGTCATTCGTTCGGCGGCGCAGCAGGCAGTATGGGGCTCTTCCCGTAGCCAGCATCCTGGTTGCCCATGAGTTGACCGTCGATGCCCGGGAGTGTCTGGTTGACGGCGAGTGTGCGTTCGACACCGCCGACCTTCGGAGTTGCCGCAAGGGAGCCTGTTGTTTAGAGTTGCGGCGGAGGGTGACGCGACGCTTCCGGGTCGACAGCCCGATCAGCGGCGGCAGTGCCGCTCGTGTCGATAAGGCGGAACCATGGCCCAGTTTTCACGATCGCCGTCCCGAGTCGCCCGACAGTTCGTCGTGGTGGCCACCCGCTTGATGGTGGCGGCGATCCTGCTGCAGCCTGCGGCCATGGTCGTCCGGGCGGTCGTTCCGGTGGAGTCGGTGGAGGCCCAGGAGTCGCAGCCCGCGGGTGAGTCGGCGGAGTCGGAGTCCTCGGCGACTCCCGCCCCGCACTCGCCGCGATTCGTCGCCAGGGCGGCCGGTCGGCGGTCCGCGTCGCCGGGCATCCGTGCCGCCAAGTCCGCGGCAGCCTGGCGGTCGCCGCCAGTTGGCCGCCACACCGGGCACCGACTGCCCAACGGGCTCCCTGCACCGCTGAGGTGCTGAGCGGCGGGGCGGCCGCCGCGCCGTCGCGCGGCAGTTGTCGGCAGTTGTCGTCGGAAAGCCGTGCGCCGTGGTGGCGAGTGCGGCAGGGCGGATGGTCTCGCCCCCTCCGGCGGAATCCTCGCACTACCCGGGAAGAAACTCCATGAACACCTCGAGCGTTATGCCCCCCCCAGCCATCGATTCATCCGTCTCCGATCTTCCTCCCCGCTCTCCCTTCGCTCGCGAACACGCCGCGGCGGACCTGCTGGCGGGGCTGGTCGTGTTCCTGGTGGCGCTGCCGTTGTGCCTCGGCATCGCGCTGGCGTCCAACGCGCCGCTCATCGCCGGCGTGGTCGCCGGGATCGTCGCCGGCGTGGTCGTGGGGTGGCTCAGCGGAGCGCAGGTCACGGTCTCGGGACCTGCGGCCGGGCTGACCGCGGTCGTCGTGGCGGAGATCGCCGCGCTCGGTTCGTTCGAAACGCTCCTGGTGGCGGTCGTGATCGCCGGCATGATGCAGGTGACGCTCGGGCTGTTGCAGGCCGGTTTCATCAAGTCCTTTGTGCCCACGAGCGTGGTTCGCGGCCTGCTCTCCGCGATCGGCGTGATCCTCATCCTGAAGCAGATTCCGCACCTCATCGGCCGCGACACCGACCCCGAGGGGGAGATGTCGTTCTTCCAGCCGGACCGCTTCAACACGTTCTCCGAGATCTGGGAGTCGGTGCTGCAGTTGCATCCCGGGGCCGCATTGGTGGGGATCGCGTCGCTCGCGCTGCTGCTGCTCTGGAACCGGAGCACGCTGCTGCGGTCCGCCGTCGTGCCGGCACCGCTGGCGGTGGTGGTCCTGGGCGTGCTGGCCGCGTTCGGTCTCGAGGCTCTTGGCGGCGGCTGGGTGATCGAGGCCTCCCACCGCGTGCAGGTGCCGGTGGCCGATTCGCTCCGGGGGTTTCTCTCATTCCTCCACACCCCCGACTTCACCCAGATCGGGAATCCGGCCGTGTACGCTGCTGCCCTGGCGATCGCCGCGGTGGCATCGCTGCAGGCGCTGTTGACTTCTGAGGCGGTGGACCGGCTCGATCGGGATCGGCGCACCACGCCCGCCAATCGGGAACTGATCGCCCAGGGCATCGGCAACTGCGTGTCGGGCCTGCTCGGCGGTCTGCCGATCACCTGCGAGATCGTGCGGTCGAGCGTCAACATCGATGCCGGCGGCCGCACGAAACGGGCCACCATCGTGCATGGAATCCTGCTGGCGGCGGCGATCGTCGTCTTCCCGCGGGTGATTAACCTTCTGCCGCTTTCCTGCCTCGCCGCGATCCTCATAGCCACGGGGCTCAAGCTCGCCAGTCCGAGCGTGTTCGCCGCGATGTGGTCGTCGGGGCCCTATCAGTTCATCCCCTACGTCGTGACGGTCTGCGGAATCGTGCTCACCGATCCGCTGCAGGGGATCGTGATCGGCCTGCTCACCAGCGTGACGTTCATCCTCTGGAGCAACCTGCGTCGGCCGATGCGGCTGGTGGTCGAGCACCATCTGGCGGGCGACGTGACACGGATCGAATTGGCCAATCAGGTGAGCTTTCTCAACCGGGCGGCCCTGCGGCGCACGCTCGACGCCCTGCCCAGGGGCCGGCACGTGCTCATCGACGCCCAGTCGTCGGTCTTCATCGATTCGGACATCCTGGAGGTGGTGCGTGATTTTCGCGACACCGTCGGCCCCGCCAGAGGCGTGAACGTGAGCACCCGGGGCTTTCGCCACAAATACGGCATCATGGACCAGATCCAGTACGTCGATTTCTCGTCCCGGGAGTTGCAGCGGGAACTCACGCCCCTGCGGGCCCTCGAGTATCTCCGCGCCGGCAACGAGCGGTTCCGCACCGGGAAGCAGCTGAAGCGCGACCTGAGTCGCCAGGTCGTGGCCACCGCGGTGGGGCAGCACCCTGTGGCCGTGGTGCTCAGCTGCATCGATTCCCGGTCGCCGGCCGAACTCCTCTTCGATCTCGGCCTCGGCGACGTGTTCAGTGTGCGCGTGGCGGGCAACATCTGCACGACCGAGGTGCTCGGCAGCATGGAGTTTGCCTGCGCCGTCGCGGGCGCGAAGCTCGTGGTGGTGCTCGGGCACACCCGCTGCGGCGCGGTGAACGCGGCCGTGAAGGCCACCTGCAATCCCGGCCTCGACGTCGCGCCCGGATGCGGGCACCTGGCGCCCATCGTGGAGGCGATCGGCCGGGCGGTCGATTCCGACACCTGCCGCCCCTTCGCCGTCGGCACCCCGGCGCGGCAGCAGGAACTGGCCGACGCGGTGGCCCGGCGGAACGTGGCCCTCACGGTGGGCCGCATCCTCGACTCCAGCTGCGTGCTACGCGAGATGGTGACCTCCGGCCGCGTGGGGATTGTGGGGATGCTCTACGACGTGGTCAGCGGGGCCACGTGGGTCGTGGACGGGACGGCGGCGGGCCTGCCGTC
>JBBAVO010000286.1:0-3594 GCA_040397635.1 Pirellulales bacterium | reverse complement strand
CGTTGCGGAGCGTGGAGAGCCGGTGGGCGATCGCGATCGTCGTCCGCCCGCGGACAAGAACGGCGAGCGCCTCCTGGATGCTCTTCTCCGCCTCGGCGTCGATGTTGCTCGTCGCCTCGTCGAGCACGAGCACCCGCGGGTCGTAGAGCAGCGTCCGCGCGATCGAGAGCCGTTGCTTCTCGCCGCCGGACAGACCGGCGCCGTGCTCGCCCAGGAGGGTCTCGTAGGCCAGCGGCTGGCGGCAGAGAAAGTCGTGGGCGCCGGCCGCCTTCGCGGCGGCAAGTCCCTGTTCGATCGTCGCCTGAGGCCTGCCATAGGCGAGGTTCTTCCAGATTGTTCCCCGAAAGAGAAATGATTCTTGGAAGACGACGCCGAGTTTCTCACGCAGGTCGTGCATTGACAGGTCGCGGAGATCGATGCCATCGATCGTGATGCTCCCCTCCTGCACGTCGTGAAACCGCGACAACAGGCTGACGAGCGTGGTCTTGCCGGAGCCGCTCCGACCGACGATCCCCACCATCTCTCCCGGCTGGACCTCGAACGACACGTCGCGGAGAACCGGCTGATTGCGGTCGTAGCCGAATGTCACGTCGTCGAAGCGAATCGCCCCGCGGACATTCTCCCACGCCACCGGATGCTTGGGCTCGGTGATCAGGGCCGGTGTGTCGAGCAGTTCCAGCACCCGCTGGCTGCCGGAGAGAAAGCTCGTCAGCCAGGTCGTGAAGTTCGACAGCGCGCCCAGGGGCGCGTAGAACATCGCGAGGTAGGCGAGGAAAGCGATCAGTTGGCCGAGCGTCATCTGGCCGCCGATCACGTCCCGCCCGCCGACATACCAGACGATCAGCCCGCCGAGCCCGAAGACGATCTGCATCGAGGCGGCGTAGGTGGTGTTCGTATGTTCGACCCATTGCCGCCACTGGCGGAGGTGGTCGCTGGCGGAGTGGAAGCGGTCGCGTTCCCGCGATTCCTGCGAGAAGGCCTTCACGACGCGGATGCCGGAGAGCATGCCTGAGAGCGCCGCCATCTGCTTGCTGGAGGCATCCCAGAGCCGGTAGTGCCGTGGATAGACGTGCTTCCAGAAGATCCACGAGCCGAGGATCACCAGAGGCACCGGTATGAGCGTGAACAGGGCGAGTTTGGGATTGATCCAGACGAGCATCGCTCCCACACCGACGAGCTGCACGATCTGCAGTAGGAAGCCGCCGGTGATCTGGTGCATGAGGCCGTGCAGGGCCTCACTGTCGTGGGCCACGCGGCTGATCATCGACCCGACCTGATGGCGGTCGTAGTAGGCGATCGAAAGGCTCTGCAGCTTGGTCACCATTTCGTCGCGGAGCGTTGCGGTGATGCCCGTGCCGATGTCGGTGGCGAGGCGACCCTTGAGAATGCCGACAACGGAAAGCAGCACGCGGGAGAGGGCCAGGGCCAGGACGACGACCAGCAGCGCCGTCTTGAAGTCGGGCGTCGCGGTCGCCGTCGCATCAGCCCGCCCCGACAGGATGTTGTCCACCATGTACTGCTGCAGCTTGGGGGGCGCGAGTTCGGCCACGACTCCCAGAAACGTCAGCAGGCACAACAGGATCGCGCCGCGGGTGTAGGGACGCAGAAGTTCCCCCACACGCCGCAGGATCTGCCCCTTCTGCATGCACCGCGGGCAGGTGTCGTCGCGGGTCGCGAGCCGGAGGCTGCAGGATGCACACCGGGGCGGATCGAGAGGCCCGGTGCGGGCATCGCCGTCGCTCCAGCCCGGCAGCATGGCCAGCGGCTTGCCGTTGTCGGGGGCCGCGTCGCGCGCCTGCTCCAGTGCCCGCGACACCTTGTGAAACCGTGTCGCCATGGCGTTGGAATACCGCACCAGATCGACCCAGTCGCCCCCCTCGCGGACTTGCAAGGTGCCGCCCCCCACGCCGGCGCTGGTCCGCACCCGGTCGATCCCATCCCAGGGCACGCTCCGCAGGGAGCTTCCGGCGGAGGCCCCGTCGGGCGTGTGGTGCGGGGCGATTTCAGGCACCACCGAGAGGTGGTCTGGCGTGACGACCAGCCACTCCCTTGAGGGTCGGCCATCCAGCCCCACGTCGGTGTCGATCGAGAGCAGAATCGGCCGGTGATTGAGCCCCGCCTGATCGAGCGAATGCCGCACCGCGGCCGGCAGCGGGGGCAGCGGCACCGACGGGATGTCGCTTGGCGATCGGCCCTCAGCGGGCGTATGATCCGACGGAGCTGCGGCGAGAGTGGTGATCGCGGCGTCCTTGGCAATCTTGAAACGACGGAGTGTGTTCATGGCATACGTACGGCGCTGGGGCTTGGTTCGCGGTCGAAACAGCCGGGGGGCGATTGGGATGCTCGTGGCCCTGCTGGCCTGCGTGGCCACCACGGCCAGCGCGGACGAGCCGGGATTCGAGACGCTGTTCGATGGCAAGAGTCTGGCAGGCTGGAAGGTGAATGAGAACCCTGCTAGTTGGAAAGTGGTGGATGGCGAGATCGTCTGCCAGGGCCCGCGGAGCCATCTCTTCTACGTGGGGACCGACGCCGCGAAGCCGGCCGATTTCAAAGATTTCCACTTCAAGGCCGACGTGCTGACGAAGCCCAATGCCAACTCGGGCATCTTCTTCCACACGGCATTCCAGCCGGAGGGCTGGCCCGCCCAGGGCTATGAGATGCAGGTCAACAACTCGCAGAAAGACCCGGTGCGGACCGGAAGCATTTACAACGTGGTGAAGAACTTCATCCCGCCGGCACCCGACAACGAGTGGTTCACCGAGGAGGTCATGGTGAAGGGCAAGGCCGTCACCGTGCTCGTGAACGGAAAGGTGCTCTTCGAATTCGTCGAGCCGGAGGGGGTGACGGGTACTCGAAAGCTCTCCAGCGGCACCTTTGCCCTGCAGGCCCATGACCCGGACAGCGAGGTTCACTACAAAAATATCCGAGTGAAGCGGCTGCCTTAAAGTTATGCTTCGTTTAGTCCGATCGTAAACATGCTGATGATTCCCTCAAACTCGCCCCAATAGGTGTATTCATGATCATGCCCACGCTGCCGGCAGGGATTCGCGACGACATCACGCAGTGCATCGGCCGGACACCGCTCGTCCGGCTGCGGCGGGTGACTGAAGGCTGTGTGGCTACGGTCGTGGGCAAGATCGAGAACATGAATCCGCTCTGGAGCGTGAAGGACCGCATCGCGGCCGCCATGGTCGATGCGGCCGAGCGGGACGGGCTGATCGGCCCCGACACGATCATCATCGAGCCCACCAGCGGCAACACGGGGATCGGTCTGGCCTATGTCTGCGCCGCCCGCGGCTACCATCTGCGGGTGACCATGCCGGAGAGCATGAGCCTCGAACGGCGGCGGATGCTCAAGGCACTCGGGGCCGAGCTTGTGCTCACACCCGCAGCGGAAGGCATGCCTGGCGCGGTCCGCCACGCCGACGAGATCAGCCGCTCGAGCAGCCAGTTTTTCATGCCGCAGCAGTTCAAGAACCCGGCCAACCCCGAGGTTCATCGCAGGACGACAGCCACGGAAATCTGGGAGGATACCGAAGGACAGATCGACATCCTGGTGTGCGGCGTGGGCACCGGCGGCACGATCACCGGCTG
>JBBAVO010000285.1:0-3600 GCA_040397635.1 Pirellulales bacterium | reverse complement strand
CAACAAGTCGGACATCCTCCTCGTCTCCTCCACCTTCGCCGATCCCGGCTTCCCTCCATCCCGGCTTCCCGTGAAGCTTTTTCATCGTCTGTGAACGGGCGTATTATGGAGCGTGTGGCGAGCATGACATGGGGCGAAGCATGAGCAGCGACCTGACCGCGATGAACGTGCGTTCGGGCGGCCTTGCGCTGCCCGAGAGCCTCCGTCGACAATTGGACGCCTTCCGCCGGACCGTCTGGACGATCAAGGCAATCGAGGCGGTCTGCGGTGCGGTCTTCGGTGTGCTCGTGGCCTGGCTGCTCCTGTTTCTGCTCGACCGCGTCTGCGACACATCGGTTGTCGTGCGGTGGACGCTCTTTGCCGCGGCCGTGGCCAGTTGCAGCGTGATTCCCGTCGCGTTCCACCGCTGGATCTGGAGCCACCGCAGCCTCGACAGCCTGGCGCGGCTGATCGCCCGACGGTTTCCTTCGCTGGGCGATCAATTGCTCGGCATCGTCGAGATCGTCCGCAATCGGAGCGAACAGGATCGCTCGCGGGCGCTCTGCGAGGCGGCCATCCGCCAGGTGGCGGAGTCGGCGGGCCGTTGTGATCTTCGCGAGGCGGTGCCCCTGCCACGGCACCGGCTCTGGGCATTGCTGGCCGCCGTGCCACTCGCCGTGGCGGTGGTGCTTCCCGTGGTTGTTCCGGCAGCCGCAGCGAATGCCTGGGCGAGATTTCTCGCGCCGTGGCGGCTGGTGGAGCGGTTCACCTTCACGCGGGTCGATCGGCTGCCGGAGACGCTGGTGATCCCGCATGGTGAGCAGACGGAGATTGGCGTCGGACTTCGCCCGGAGTCGCAGTGGCGGCCATCGCGGGCCCAGGCGCAGATTGGCGGCGGACCGGCGGTCACGGCCGACCGCGCCGGCGATCGCTACACGCTGACGCTGCCGCCGCAGGTGCAGGAATCACCGCTGCGGCTGGCGGTGGGAGACGCCCGCCAGCGGGTGACGATCGTGCCAACTTTCCGCCCCGAAATCACGGGCATCTCGGCGCGGGTGCAGCTGCCAGGCTACCTCGGCCGTGAGACTCCGCTGACGAAAGACGCCCGCGGTGGTGTGCTGGCGGTGGTGAAGGGCAGCTCGGCGGTGGTGACGGCAAAGGTGAATCGCGACCTGGCTGCCGCGACAATTGATGGGCTGAGTGTCGTGCCAAGCGGCGCCGCGTTTTCCTCGCTGGCAGTGGTGGTGGATCGGCCGCTCGATCTGTCGCTCGAATGGAGCGACACACTTGGGCTCTCCGGCGGCAAGCCGCTTACGGTGAGCCTGGCTGCTCGCGACGACGAGCCGCCCACGGTCGCGGTTGAAGGCCTCACCGGCAAGGCCGTGCTCCTGGAGAGCGATACGGTTCGCTTCAGCCTGCAGGCGCGGGACGACTTCGGTGTGAAACAGGTGGGCATCGAGTGGATTGGCAGTGGCAGTGGCGCAGGCGCCGGGAGCGACCACGACCAAGGGGAGAGACTGCTGGCCGCCGGCGGACCGGCGACAGAGGCACTCGATGCGGTCGGGACATTTTCGCCAGCGTCGCTAGCGATCGCGCCACAGACGGTGGAGGTGCGGGCGTTTGCCGAGGACTACCTGCCAGGCAGGGGGAGAGTCTATTCGGCGCCGGCGGTCTATCTGGTGATGACCTCCTCCGATCACGCCCTTTGGATCAACGACCAGATCGCCCGCTGGAAACAGCAGACCGCGGAGGTCCGCGACCGCGAGATGGAACTGCTGGCAAGGAATGAGGAACTGCAGGGGCTGACCGCCGACGAACTCGATGCCCCCGAGAACCGCAAGGCGATCCGGGCGCAGGCGGCCGCCGAAAAGAACAACGGCCGACGACTGGGCCGACTCGCCGAGAGCGGTGCTGAACTCGTGAAACAGGCCCTGCGGAATCGGGAGTTCGACGCTGCCACCCTCGAGCAACTCGCGCAGAACGTCCAGCATCTCAAGGAGATGGCCGAGTCGCGGATGCCGGGAGTCGGCGAACTCCTGCAGGACGCGGCTGAGGCGTCGAAAGTCGGCGAGGAACGCGAGGGTGGCGAGCCGATGAAAGTCGGCGAGGAACGTGGCGGCAAGCCGAACGCGGCCGGGAACGGCAAGAAGGACGAGTCGCCAACGCCGCCGACGCCGCAGGTCGTCGATCAGGAAGATTCGAACTATCAGGCGGACAAGCCGGAGGAGTCGCCCGACGCGCAGGCTGATGGCGAGAGTGGCGGCGATGGTGGTGGCGGCGGCAGGCTTGGCCTGCCAACCACGACGGTGGGCAACGTCCCGAAAAAACCGGCCGCCGGTGCTGCGAAGAAGCAGTCCCAGAAAAAACTTCTCGACGAAGCAGTCGAGAAGCAGCGGCAGCTGATCGAGGAGTTTGGAAGGGTCGCAGCGCAGCTTGCCGACGTGATGGCGCGGCTCGAGGGCACGACGTTCGTGAAGCGGCTCAAGGCCGCGGCGCGGAGCGAGCTGAAGGTGGGGGAGGGGCTGGCTTCGATCGTGTCGAACGCGTTTGGAAAGTCCGCCAGAGCGGAGTCACACGTCCGGCAGGTCGATGCCGTGGCCAAGGGCAACGATGAGGTGGGGAGGAAGATCTCCACGGTCATGGACGATCTGGATGCCTATGCCGAGCGGCGGCCTCAGCCGGTGCTTCGCACGGTGCTCGAGGAGATGAAGGAGCTTGACGTGCTCGGCAGCCTCCGTCAGCTCACCGACGACATGAGGCAGGAATCGGGGCTTTCGATCGCCCAGACCGAATTCTGGTCGGACACGCTCGACCGCTGGGCCGACGAACTGGTGCCGCCGCCTCAGGATGGCGGCGGCGATGGCGGTGGCGGCGATGGGCCGCCGCCCGAAAGCCTGCCCCCGGAGGTGGTGCTGGAGGCGATGCTGATCTTGGAAGCCGAGACAAATCTCCGCGAAGAAACCCGCGTCGCGGAGCAGCTGCGGCCCTCGCTCGATGCCGGGGCCTTCAAGACCCGCGCGGGCGGCCTCGCAGCCGCGCAGCAGGCTCTCACCGAGCGGGTGGATGGCATGGTGGAGCAGCTGGGCATGGCCGACGCGGTGATCCGGTTTGACGACGAGGTCGAGCGGATGAAGCGGGAAATCCTGCCGGGACGGAGCAGGCCGCCGAAATTCGCCAGAGAGATCCAGCTCTTTAAAAAGGTGCAGATGGTGATGACCGAATCCCGCGATATCCTTGCCGGCCCCGACACCGGCCGCCGGGCGATCGCAGCCGAGACCGAGGCGATCGAACTCCTGCTGCAGTCACAGTTTGGTGGTGGCAACGGCGGTGGAGGAGGGGGTGGCGGCAGCCCCGGTGGTGGCAGCACCGGCGGCACCCGCAATGCGGCCCTTGCCCGCCTGGGTGAGGGCGTCAACAGTCAGGCTCGCATGGAGGCTCCCGAGGAAGACCAGGCGATCGGCAGGAGCGGCACCGTCTTGCCAGAGGAATTTCGAGACGGGTTGGATGCCTATTTCAACGCCTTCGAGCGAGGCCGCGATGCAGCCGGGGGAGCGCCATGAGGGTCGTTGCCATGACGGTCACTTACCGGGGTTGGGGAGTGTTGCTCATGGCCGTCATGGC
>JBBAVO010000284.1:2339-3609 GCA_040397635.1 Pirellulales bacterium | reverse complement strand
CTCCACGCCCGCGGCCCATGCGGCACGCGGGAACTCACGACCTATAAATATGTCGTGGTCGGGAGTGGGCAGGTGCGGTCGTGAGAGTCTGGCCGCACCGATCCCTTCGCTTCCTCGGGTTCCTCTTTTTGTGGAGCATTCTTGTGGCCATGTCGGAATCAGCCTTGGCGAACGAGCCCACCGACCCCCATCTTTGGCTGGAGGAAGTCACCGGCGAGAAGCCGCTCGCATGGGTCCGCGAACGGAATGCAGCGTGCGTAACGCAGCTCGCCGGCTCGGACCCGTTCAAGGCGATCGAGGCACGGATTCGTGGCATCCTCGACTCGAAGGAGCGGATACCGATGATCACGAAGATCGGCGACCGCTTCTACAACGTCTGGCGGGATGCCGCACACCCCAAGGGGCTCTGGCGGCGGACGACGCTTGACGAATACCGAAAGCCGGAACCTGCCTGGGAGACCGTGCTCGACCTCGATGCACTCTCGGCGCAGGAGGGAGAAAACTGGGTCTGGCACGGTGCCGCCGTGCTGGATCCGGCGGATCGGCTCTGCCTCGTGTCGCTCTCCCGCGGCGGTGCAGATGCCGACGTGGTGCGGGAGTTCGACCTGGAGAAAAAGGCATTTGTGGAGCGCGGTTTTACGCTGCCGGAGGCCAAGAGCCGTGTCGCCTGGCGGAGTGCCGACAGCCTGTTCGTGGCCACCGATTTCGGCCCCGGGTCGCTCACCGACTCCGGCTACCCGCGGATGATCCGTGAGTGGACCCGCGGCACGCCCTTGGCTGCTGCGCCGCTCGTCTACGAAGGCCAGCCTGACGACATGAGCGTGACCGCCTGGCGGGACCTCACGCCCGGCTTTGAACGCGACTTCGTCGTGCGGCAGAAGACCTTCTACACGAGTGAGATGTCCCTGCGCCGAGACGGGCGACTCGTGAAGATCGAGAAGCCGGACGACGCGTCGGCTGCGGTGCATCGCGAATGGCTGCTCATCGAACTGCGAAGTCCGTGGGCCGTGGCCGGCACGACCTATCCTGCAGGCAGCCTGCTGGCGGCCAACCTGGAAGGTTTTCTCACCGGCGATCGCACGATCCACATACTCTTCGAGCCCACGCCGCGGACATCGCTGATATCCTTCGCCACCACACGCAACCATCTGATCGTCACCACGCTCGACAACGTCCGCAACCGGCTGTTCACGCTCAGCTTTCGCGATGGCGCGTGGCAACGCCAGCCGCTGCAGGGCCTCCCCGAATACGGCACGGCCTCGTGCATCCC
>JBBAVO010000284.1:0-2239 GCA_040397635.1 Pirellulales bacterium | reverse complement strand
CATGTCTACGTGATCGCGAACATCCGAGGGGGCGGTGAGTTCGGCCCGGAGTGGCATCAGGCGGCCCTCAAGGCAAAGCGTCCCCGGGCCTATGAAGACTTCATCGCGGTGGCCGAGGACCTGGTCGCCCGGAAGGTGACGTCTCCAAAGCACTTGGGGATCAAGGGGGGAAGCAACGGCGGACTGCTGATGGGCAACATGCTGACGATGCGGCCCGACCTCTTTGGCGGCATCGTCTGCCAGGTGCCTCTGCTCGACATGCGGCGGTTTCACCGACTGCTGGCCGGTGCGAGCTGGATCGGAGAATACGGCAATCCCGACAATCCCGAGGAGTGGGAATTCATCCGTGGGTTTTCCCCGTATCACAATCTGAACCGTGGGCAGGCGTATCCGCCAATCCTGATCACCACCTCCACGCGGGATGACCGCGTGCACCCGGGGCACGCCCGCAAGATGACGGCGCGGCTCGAGGAACTGGGCAAGCAGGTGATCTATTACGAGAACATCGAGGGCGGCCACGGCGGCGCGGCTGACAACCGGCAGCGGGCCTTCATGGAAGCACTCGGCTACACGTTTCTCGACCGCGAACTGCAGTGAGTCCGTGGGCCGCGGCCGCCTACAGCACAGGCTCGACCAGCAGCGTGTGCTTCACCGGAGTGAGCTGCTCATGGGCCGCCTTGTCGAGTTTCTCCCAGCGGCTCATCAGCTTCTTGGTCAGCGTGCCGGCGGCCTGCTGAACCTCCGCGTCGGTGCCGATGTCGGGGATGTTGCGGAAGTCGGTGACGATCTGCTTGATCATGAAGGTCTCGAAGCCCTGCTTGGCGGCGACCGCCCCCTGGAGCTTGGCAAAAGACGGGTCGAACGGAGTCTTTGAGAACTCCGCCGGCAGGTTGATGCCTGCCGCCAGCTGTTCCTTCGTGAACTCGTGGCTCTCGTCGCCCCACGTGACCTTGGCCTTCGGAGCCTTCAGCCCCGTCACCTTCAGCGTGAAGCGGTTGAGTTCCTGATTGAACGCCACAAAGGGGAGAATGCTCCGTGTGCTGCCGCTGCTCGTGCCATCGCCCTCGAAGCAGAACGGCCAGCGGCGGCTTGCCACCTCGACCGTGGCCTTGCCGTCGGCGCGGGATTCCGCAACCACGGCGTGGCCCGTACTGGTCTTGGTGGCGGCTCCCTGGCCACCGTTCAGGTCGATCGCGATCTCGCCGATCGTGCCATCGACGCCGAGACCCTTGAGGAACGCATAGGCCATGAGGAGCTGGCCGTTGGGGCCAGGATGGAAGCCATCGCCACCGCAGACGTCGTATTTCGGGCCGAGTTTTTCGTTGGCCTTCTTCATCGCATCCACCATGGCCGCATGCACGTCGGCGAACCGCTGGTGTTTCTCGGCCGCAAGTTTCTTGTCGATGTCGCGGAGGTGGGCGAGGGTGTCGTTGTAGGCGACGTGCGACGGCTGCTCTCCCATCTTCTGGCCCGGACGGAAAAAGTTGGTATCGACGGCGCCGGGTGACCCGACCACGACCGACTTCACTCCCAAGTGATCGAGTTTGGCCAGGACGTTCCGCATGTTCTTCTCATAGGCGGTACCGATCTCTTCCTTCCACGGCTGGTAGCCGCCGTCATTCATGCCGTAGCAGAGAGTGACCACGGTGGGATGAAACGTGGCCAGATCGTTTTCCGCCCGGTTGGCGAAGCCATCCGCCCGTTCGCCACTCCAGCCGAACTGCATCACTTTCACGTCGGGCACCCCGGAGCAGGCCAGCAGATAGGATTCAAGAAACTTGCTGTAGAGCTTCTGTTCGGTGATTGAATCGCCCACGATCGCGACGCGGGCGGCGGGGACGACCGCCGACTCGCCAAGCGTGAGACCGACGGGGAGCAGGCAGGCCGCTGCGATTGCCAACAAGAGGGAATGGGGCTTCATGGGGGCTTCTCCGGGCGGGCTTGAAGGAGGGGGGGCGATCCCCGCAAATCGTACGTGTGAGGCTCTTGAACTGCCATGGTTTAGCCGATAATCTCACCCCTGCACAATCTGCGCAGGCTGGGTTAGATCTAGGGCTTGCGTTGTTTGGGGTTGTGTTTTCACCAATGTTCTTCACCGCACAGTTCTTTTTGGAGGTTCTCCAGTGGCACGCCGTGGCATCCCCCCGATCAGCAAAATCCTGGGCATCGTTGATAACTTCGAGAGCCTGCCGGCGCACGGCGAAGCGGGCGATGCGTGGTACGAAGAGGCCCACGGGCT
>JBBAVO010000283.1:0-3664 GCA_040397635.1 Pirellulales bacterium | reverse complement strand
CGCATCTCGTCCGCCGCGTTGTTTCGAGGATCTGATGCCGCACGTTGACCCCGCCCATCCGTTGGCCCAGCTGCTTCAACGGGACCATCGCTACAAACTGGACGCCTACCTGTTCGTGCTGGAGTCCCTTGCCTTCGGCCAGGAGAATCTCGGCATGGGCGCCGAGCCCCCGGCTGAGGAGCTCGAGTCAGCAGGCGGACAGCCCGAACAGAGCGTTCGCGGCAAGGGAAAAGGACGTCCGCGGCGGCGTCAGGCGGAGCGGCATGTCAGCGGCCAGGAGCTCTGCGAGGCGGCGCGGCAGTATGCCCTCCAGCAGTATGGCTTCATGGCCCCGACGGTGCTGGGCAGCTGGGGCGTGCACGGCACGGGCGATTTCGGCGAGATCGTGTTCGGCATGATCGAGATCGGCCAGATGCGAAAAACACGGCGGGACAAGCGGGAGGATTTTCATGACGTCTACGACTTCAGCGACGCGTTTTCCCGAGATCTCGCGTTCGTCGTCCCCGACACGGTCTGAGTGGCCGTGGGCCTTCCTGGCAGCAGCGGGAATCGAGGCGGTGTGGCTGCTGCTGCTGGCATGGATGGCGCTGGCTCGATAGTGCCGGTGTCAGCGACGGCGCAGCCGATGCAAGACTTCCGTTCAAGAGCCGCCCAGAAATGGTTGCGGCGAGAGGTGCCATGAGATGATGACGTCGCTCCATTCACCCGCGGCATGGATCGCGCTGCTGCCGCTGGGCTGCTACCTCCTCGGGCTTGCCTGGGCCCACCTGCGACGGCAGCCGCTGGCGGTGTCGGGCGTGTTCGATGGGGTCATGCTGGCAGCGGCTGTATCGGGTCTGGCGGTGGTGGGACCGCTGGCGCTTCTGGTGCCGGTGACCGGCGGCTCGCCGTGGAGTTGGCCCGTGCTGGCGTTTCTGTTCGCGCTGTGCGTGGCCGTCTGCGTGCTCGTCTCGCGGCCGCGGTTGGTGGTCTACAACATCACCGTGGAGCAGTTCCGGCCGCTGGTGGCCGAGGTCGTCTCGACGCTCGATCCCAAGGCCCGTTGGGCCGGCGAGAGTGCGGCCCTGCCGGACCGCGGCTTCCAACTCCACATCGAGGGCAACGGCGGCCTGCGGACCGTGAGCGTCGTGAATGTCGGCGAGCGTTCGTCGCCCGAAGGCTGGGGCGAGTTCACTCGGCGGCTCCGTCGCGCCGTCCGTGGTCTGCGGGTGCGACGCAGTCCCTGGGGAATGCTTTTCGGATGCCTTGGCTGCGGACTCCTCGTGGCGGCAACATGGCTCGCGATCGGCCCGTCGTGGTGGCCGCTGTTCGCAGGCTGGAGCCCGTCGGCGAAGCCTGCTCCGCCTCCGTCCTCAGCCCCGTCACCGTCCTCCATGCCCCCGCCCGGAGCAACTGATGCCTCTTCACGTCGATCTGTCGGTGCATGAGATCAGCGTGCCCGTCGTGGTTCGCAATGCCCCACCGGCCCGCCTGTACGAGGACGCAGTCACCCGTGAGCATGCTGCCATCATGGCCAGCGGTGCCATCGCGATCCG
This sequence comes from Pirellulales bacterium, assembly GCA_040397635.1. Lineage (GTDB taxonomy): Bacteria > Planctomycetota > Planctomycetia > Pirellulales > UBA1268 > CAMCQY01. Next base: position 2,129 of record JBBAVO010000283.1, on the reverse strand, counting down.
CTCAGGCGCCAAGACGGGCCGCAGCCCCAAAGACAAACATGTCGTGCGGGCCCCGGAGTCGGAGGCGGATGTCTGGTGGGGTGCGGTCAACCATCCCATCGACGATCACACGTTTTTGCTCAACCGGCAAAGGGCCATCGACTACCTCAACACGCGGGATCAGATCTACGTCTGTGACGGCTACGCGGGCTGGGATCCCGGCTGCAGGCTGAAGGTCCGCGTGCTGTGCAGCCGCGCCTACCACGCGCTTTACATGCACAACATGCTGCTCCGTCCCACGCTCGACGAACTCGACCAGTTCGGCACGCCGGACTACGTGATCTACAACGCGGGGCAGTTTCCGGCGAATCCGCTCATGGCCCAGATGACCAGCCGCACGAGCATCGACCTGTCGCTCGAACGCCGCGAGCAGGTAATCCTGGGCACGGAATACGCCGGCGAGATGAAGAAGGGCGTGTTCACGATCATGCACTGGATGCTTCCCGGGCGGGGCGTGCTCTCCATGCACTGCTCGGCCAACGAGGGACCGGCATTGCCCGGTGGCGGCAATGATGTGTCGCTCTTCTTCGGGCTCTCGGGCACGGGGAAGACGACGCTCTCGGCCGACCCGGCCCGCCGGTTGATCGGCGACGACGAGCATGGCTGGGGCGACGAGGGCATCTTCAACATCGAAGGGGGCTGCTACGCGAAGTGCGTCCAACTCTCGGCGGCGAAGGAACCGGAGATCTACGATGCGATCCGCTTCGGCACGGTGCTCGAGAACGTGGTCTACGATCAGGCCACGCGGGCCGTCGATTTCGATTCGATCGCCATCACGGAAAACACCCGTGCGGCCTATCCGATCGAATTCATCGCCAATGCCAAGGTGCCCTGCGTGGCCGGGCATCCGCGGAACGTCATCTTCCTCACCTGTGACGCCTCAGGCGTGCTGCCGCCGGTGAGCCGTCTCTCGCGGGAGCAGGCGATGTATCACTTCCTCTCCGGCTACACCGCCCGCGTGGCCGGCACCGAAGTGGGTGTTTCCGAGCCGCAGGCCGCCTTCTCCGCCTGTTTCAGCGCAGCGTTTCTGGTGCGGCATCCCGCGGTCTACGCCCGACTGCTGGCCGAGAAGCTCGCCCAGCACGGTGCGCAGGCATGGCTCGTGAACACCGGCTGGACCGGTGGCGGCTACGGCGAGGGCCGGCGAATCGATCTGGCGGTGACCCGGCGGATCATCGACGGCATCCATGCGGGAACTCTGGTCCGGGCGCCGGTCGCCCGCGATCCAATCTTCGGCCTCGACGCGGTGACGCGGGTGCCGGGTGTCGAGGGAGACGTGCTCGAGCCCTGGCGGGCCTGGAGCGACGAGGCGGCATGGGCCGCGGCAGCCCGCGGTTTGGCGGCCAAGTTTCGCGAGAATTTCGTGATCTATTCCGAACAGGCCGGCCCCGATGTGCTGGCTGCCGGGCCAGCGTGAGCAGCATGGGCTGCCCCCGACCGTTTTGACTTGTTGGGGCATCGGCCTTTAATCTTGTTCGTGAGCTGATGCTGCATCCCACCTTTTTCGGAGACCATTCGATGCTGACCAAGACACTCGTGACGCTGATCGTGGCCCTCGCCATGGGAGCCCTGCTCTCGACTTCATCCCTGGCCGACCAGGGTTCACCGCTGACGGGCAAGGTCAAGAAGATCGACGGCACCGAGGTCGATCTCGCCAGCTACAAGGGCAAGGTCGTGCTGGTGGTCAACGTCGCCAGCCGCTGCGGCTACACCGGCCAGTATGCCGGCCTGCAAAAGCTCTACGACTCCTACAAGGACAAGGGCCTCGTCGTGCTCGGCTTTCCCGCCAACGAGTTCGGCGCCCAGGAGCCGGGCACCGACGCCGAGATCGCCACGTTCTGCTCGTCGAAGTATGGCGTGACGTTCGACATGTTCTCGAAGATCGTCGTCAAGGGAGCAGGCAAGGCGCCGCTCTATCAGGCGCTCATCGAGTCGGCCGATCCCAAGGGTGAGGTTGGCTGGAACTTCGAGAAGTTCCTGATCGGCCGCGACGGCAAGGTCGTGGGCCGCTACAAGTCGGGCGTGGCTCCCGATGATGCCACGCTCAAGACCGCGATCGAGGCGGCACTCGCCAAGGCGGGGTGAGCCGC
>JBBAVO010000282.1:0-3680 GCA_040397635.1 Pirellulales bacterium | reverse complement strand
CGCTGCACCCAGCGGCCCGACTCGATGAGCCGTGGGCCGGCCGTGCGGTCCCAAGCAGCCCCGGCAGAACACCGGTAGGTTGTTCCGTCGGCTTCGATGAAGAGGCCCAGGTCGGCCGCAGGCAGCGCCGTGATCGCTGCGTTGTCGCCACGTGCAAGGCTCGCGTAGCTGCTCGCAGACACCGGTCCGACATGCGGCACGCGCATCGCCGCTGTGTCGAGCACGAAGCCATACCGGCCAGTCTGGATGCACCGCTGCCAGGGGGCGTTTGGCAGGTGTGCTGGAAACCCGTCCCGCCACCACATCACCGTATGGTCGCCCGTAGCCGGAGGCAGCGGCACCGGGCCCGGTTCGGCGGCCGCCACGGAGGCTCGAAGCACGCCGCCGAGGGCGAAAACAACGACAACGGAAAGCAATCGCTGCCAGAAACACTGCATCGGAAACCCTCGGATTTGGGCCACATGTCGATTCACAAGCCGATCGCCCCCGTGGCGGCAAGTTTTCAACTTGCCGTATCACAACAGACCCAATCCATGGCTGACCCGCCGCGGAGCAATTGAACCGTGGTCGACGCCCGAAACTTGACCGCAAACCAAGAACTGTTATCGTTAACGGTAGAGGGTCTTGGCAAGGGGCGATGTGCGAAGGCATATCACGGGACGATCCACGATGAATCTGAACACTCCGGCAAAACTCGCAACACGCGACCGCAACGGCCGCGGCCGGGCCAATCTCCGCCAGATCGCAACCGAACTCGGCGTGTCGATGATGACGGTATCGCGGGGTCTGCGCGGATCGCCGGAGGTGTCGGCCGTCACCCGCGAGCGGATTCTGGCGGCGGCGGAGCGGCTGAAGTATCGACCCAACCGAGTCGTCAATGCCTTCAAGACGGGCCGCACCGGGTTCATCGGCGTGATGGTTCGACCGTCGAAGCTGTATCGGTGCGACCTGATCGAGGGGATCCACGACGAACTCGTCGCGGCCGGCAGCCTACCTGTGATGCACTTCAGCCGCACTGGCGGCGAGGCGACTCCAGACGCCGCCGAACTGAACTGCCTGCACCGCCTGCTCGATCAGCGGGTCGATGGAATCGTCTTCTGGCCATCGGATGAGACGGTGCCAAACCACTATCTCGAGGAGGTCTGGAAGCGGGGCGTGCCGCTCGTGGCCGTGGACCGACAACTGCCGCACACACGAGCCGACTTCAGTGGCACCGACGACGTGGCCGGCGGCCGAATTGCCGCCGAGCATCTGCTCGGTCTTGGGCACCGCCGGCTCGCCATTCTCTGCGGCGAGCCATGGGTGTCGACCTACGCTGACAGGCGGCAGGGATTCGTCGAGGCGGTCGCGGCCCATAACGCGGCGGCTGCATGCAAGAAAGCAGGCGGCAACGCGGTCGTGTGTGAGCAGATCGAGTGTCGCAACGAGGCGGCTCTCGATGAATCCCGCGAACTGCTGAGCGGGCGTGACCGGCCCACGGCGATATTTGCCGTCAGCGACGTGCTGGCGGCCCATGTCTATGAAGCCGCCGCCGCCTTGAAACTTTCAGTCGGCACAGACGTTTCCGTCCTCGGCTATGCCGACATTCCCGAGGCCGGCTTGCTGCGACCCAGTCTCTCGACCGTGCGGCAGGATTTCCAGGAGATCGGCCGCAACGCCGCCCGCCTGCTGCTCGATCGCATCGAGGGCCGCACCACCACCGACCGCGCCCGCAGCATGCGGATCGTTCCCACTCTGGTCGTGCGGCAATCGACCACTCCCCCGAAACACCACTGATTCCTCCGATGCGTTCCGTACTTCATTCCTTCTCGTCATCCTCGTCTCCAGGTGCCATCATGCAAACGCTATCAACCCGCCGCGGGCGAACGTCTGCGGGCTTCACGCTCGTCGAACTCTTGGTCGTGATCGCCATTATCGGCTCGCTCGTCGGGCTGCTCCTGCCGGCGGTACAGTCGGCCCGTGAGGCCGCCCGTCGCAACGCCTGCGGCAACAACCTCAAGCAACTGGGCCTCGCTCTGCACAGCTACGCTTCCGCCAACGCCCGCGCGGGCGACGGTCGGTTTCCCTACGTCGCCTACCACAACGACGGCAAAGGGGGAAACGATATCTATTTATCCACGCCAGGAAATGTCCTCAACAACATGCTCTGGCAGGACTCGGTCAGCTGGATCGCGCAGATACTTCCACAACTCGAGGAAGTCTCCGTTTATCAGACGTGGGTCACCGCGACTCGCAATTTTCAGGGTATGTACGCCAGCCTGACAGATATCCGGGGCTTTGTAACACCTGCAATGTCGAAGAATGTTCGCATCGGCGCGCTGTATTGCCCGTCCTACACCGGGGGGCTGGTTCTCAATGGGGCCGCGGTTGGCGGGCCAGTGAACGAGTCATACGCCACGAACGCTGGGTCTGGCGTTCGACTGAATCAGGATTTCCACAAGACCGACCAAACCGGGCTGACCTGCTACCGCGCGAACTTTGGCGTCTCCCCCACTGGAGCCCACAACAACTTCGACTTGCTTGACGGAACCGGAGCCTTTGGCTGGCAAAAAAAGAAGGGGTTCAAGGATTTCACCGACGGCATGTCGAAGACAGTGATGCTGGTTGAAAACTCTTGCGGGCAATCCTGGTTTGCCGGTGCACTCGCATCAACCGTCGCAGGGAACAACACGACAACGCTTTCCAACGGCGTATGGTCGGCGGCCTCAAATACGGCCTGGGCGGTGCAACAGCCTGCCGTCGAGATGCGAGGGTACCTCGCAAACGTCGGTTTGGGCTCGGAGCACACAACTGTCGGCGGTGTGATGATGGCAGACGGCTCGGTGCAGTTCCTGTCTTTCAATAGCCTCACGCCGCAGATCTGGCTCAGCCTGCTGTCTTCAAAAGGCGGCGAGAACGTTCAGGTCTCGGAGTGACCAACGTCAGGCATGTCACTCGAGTTCCGCCGCACGAACTCTCCACAACTATTGCTCGGCCATCTGCTCCACGGGGGTGCCTCATGGTTCATTCTTTGGGCTCCTCGCCGCTGTGGCGACGAATGGTGTGGGTCGCCTGCTACCTCCTGATGCTCGCAGGGTGCCAAGGCGAGATCCCCCGTTACAGCGTCACGGGACACCTGAAGATCGACGGCAATCCAGTTCCCCAGGGGGTGCAGGTCGTGTTCACGCCGCAAGGAGCGGATTCGACGCCCTGCGTCGGCGTCACGAATGATCAAGGACTCTACGTGATGTACTTGAAGCCGGGCATGAAGGGCATGCCCAAAGGCACATACAGCGTGTCGATCGCGTTACCCGGCGACGAGGGCACCAGCAACGTCATGCTGCCGCCGGCGCTGGCGGGCATCAAAATCCCCAAGGAGTATCGCACGGGCAGTTCCACGCTGACATGCGACGTGCCGCGAAGCGGCACCGTGTTCGACATCGACATCACGACGAAGTAATGGGGTCGGAGCCGCTCTCACGACTCAAGGCCGACGTCGCACGCGGGAGGGGCCGGGAATGAGGCATGGGTTGCCCGGAGCACGCCGCAGATGATGCGATTCCTGTCCCTCTTGATCGTCGTCCTGCTCGTGCCAGCGGCCGCGATCCGTGCGGACGACCTTGCCGCCGAGCGACGGCAGATCCTCGAACTCGGCGGCCTCACGGCGGCCCCGGAGATGCATCCCGCGGAGGGATTTGCCG
>JBBAVO010000281.1:2349-3728 GCA_040397635.1 Pirellulales bacterium | reverse complement strand
AGCGATGCGGCGAAGGCCGGTCGCCGCCCAGCAGGCAGGAGCATTGCCCATGATCAGCCATCAGAATGGCCTTCTCTCACCCCCGGCGAACGCGGTTCCCACGGAGCCGGAAGCCCTCCGCGAGCGTGAGCGTCTGCGACGCGAACTTCTCAAGCGGATCATCAACCAGGAAACACGCCGGCAGTCCTCTCGCGGCACATCGCGGTAATGAAAAAAGGTGCCAGCCACCAAATCTGGGCAAGGCGGGCAATCGGCTTGCCCAAAGCGCCCATATTTGGTGGCTGGCACCGTTTCCTGTGGCACCGTTTCCTGATGGTTTGGCTGTTCGCCGTGGCGGCCCTACCGGTTGAGGCTCAGCTGCCGTGGGGTTTTGGCTCTGCGCCGCAGCCGAGCCCCAATACCTCGAACTGGGAGCCGGAAGTCTTCTCCGACTACCTGCTCAGCGGGCAGACGCCGCACCCGGCCGTGGTGCGGATCGTGGCCGCGGAGAAGGCCGGTGCCTCGCTTGGATCGGGCGTGCTCGTCGATGCCAACCGCGAACAGGCGATCGTGCTCACCAACTGGCATGTCGTCCGTGACAGCCGATCGGCCGTGCTCGTGCAGTTCCCCGACGGTTTCCAGACCGCCGGCACCGTTGTTCGCTGGGATGAGGCATGGGACCTTGCGGCACTCGTCATCTGGAAGCCGCCAGCCACGCCCGTTCCTCTTGCGGCCACGCCCCCTGCACCTGGCGATCTGCTCACGATCGCCGGCTATGGCCGCGGCCCCTATCGCGCCCAGACCGGCCGCTGCACCGAGTATCTCTCGCCTGGCACGGGCTATCCGAAGGAGTTCGTGGAGCTCGCGGCTGGGGCCAGACAGGGCGACTCGGGTGGGCCGATCCTCAACGAGCGCGGCGAACTCGCCGGCGTGCTCTTCGGTCAAAATAGCGGTCGCACGATCGGCAGTTGTTCCACACGGCTCCGCACGTTTCTGGCCAGCGTCGGCTCGAGCGGCTTCACCCCAGCGGCGGCCGCAGCCTACAGCGCTGCCCGGGCGATGGACCTCGGTCCGGCTGAAGCCGAACAGGCCTCGCGGATCAGGATGGCAGCGGCCACGCTCCCCGGACCCGGCCAGCAGGTGCCGCCCAGTCCGCCCGCGGCGCCTAGTTCGTCCTCGGCTCCTGGGGCGATCACCGCCGCTCTCCAACCGCCGCCGGCCGGCGGTCCCTATGGCGCTATGCAGCCAGAGTCCTTGCACCCGGCTCTTGGCAGTCCGCTGCCGCCCGCTCAGTCGGTCTGGTCGCCATCCGCGATCAGCCTGCCCACAACGGATGAACTGGCGGCCATCTTCGATGTCACCACCAATGGCCAGGCGATGCTGTCGGCCGCCGGCGGCCT
>JBBAVO010000281.1:236-2249 GCA_040397635.1 Pirellulales bacterium | reverse complement strand
CCATCTTCGATGTCACCACCAATGGCCAGGCGATGCTGTCGGCCGCCGGCGGCCTGGCGCTGACGGTTCTTGGGGTGCGGACCCTCTTCGGCGGCCGGCGCCGCACGGTGGCTGCCAGGCACGATGCCGACGATTGATCCCATGGCTGCACGTGTACACCGTGCGTGATCGTGAGAGGCAGGGTTTGCCGGTTGGCCGGGTGGCGTCGATACTCAAGGGGCATGTCACAGCCTGAGCCTGCCGCTGCCCATCTCGACGACCTCTCCGGACGAAGCCTCGGGGGCTACCGGCTCCTGCGCCGGCTGGGCGGCGGTGCGATGGGGAATGTCTACCTGGCCGAGCAGCAGTCGCTGGGGCGGCAGGTTGCCGTAAAGGTGCTCCGCGGCGATTCCTCGCGGCATCCTGGGGCCGTGGAGCGATTCTCGCAGGAGGCCCGGGCGGCTGCGGCGCTCGTGCACGGCAACATCGTGCAGATTCACGAGGTGGCCTGCGTGGATGGCGTCCACTTTCTCGCCGAGGAGTATGTCGCCGGGCCGTCGCTGAGGGCTTGGCTGCTGGCCCGCGGCCCGCTCGATGCGCTCCAGGCACTCAGTGTTTTGTCGCAGGTCGGCTCGGCGCTGGTGAAGTCGGCACAGGCCGGAATCGTGCACCGCGACATCAAACCCGAAAACCTTCTCGTGACGCCGGCCGGTGAGGTAAAGGTCGCCGACTTCGGTCTGGCGCGGGTGCTCGAGGATGATCTGGAACTGACGCAGCAGGGCATGGCGCTGGGCACACCGCTCTACATGAGCCCGGAGCAGGCTGCGGGCAGGCCGGTCGACGTGCGAAGCGATCTCTATTCCCTCGGGGCCAGCGTCTATCACCTGCTCGCGGGCCGGCCGCCATTCATCGGTGCCACCTCGCTCGCCGTGGCGCTCGCGCATCAGCGGGAGCAGCCGATGCCACTGGCCGCCTTTCGGCCGGAATTGCCGGCGGGGCTGGGCCGGATCGTGGAGCAGTTGTTGGCCAAGCATCCTCAGGAACGGTTCGAATCGCCGACGGAATTGCTGCAGGCCGTCGAGGCGGTGGAGATGGCGATCTCGACGGGCTCTCGGCACGGGCGACTGCCGCTGGCCTGGGAAGGAGATGTCGGGGATTGGAGGCCGGCCACAACGTCGGCGGGCGTGACCCGCATGGTGGCTCCCACACTTGCCGCCCGGGCTCAGGCGCAGACCTCCAGGCTGCGGGATGCGACGCGGCATCTGCAGGAGGCCGCCGATCGGGAACAGCATGAGCGGGAGATGGAGCGGTGGGAGCGGTCGCGGCGGAACTGGCTCGTGGCGGGGGCGGCGGTGGCCGCCCTGGCGTTCGGCTTCGCGATCGGCCGGTCGCGTCCGCGTCGATCGGAATTGTTTCGGCCGCGGCCTTGAATCAGGCCGATCAAATACCGGGAATTCCGGCAGAATCGTGGCAGTTCAAGTCTGCTTGACACCCCATCCGACACTGCTAGAACCAGAGCTGGAAATGAAGCCTCTCCACGCCCCCATCGTCTAGAGGCCCAGGACGTCGGGTTCTCAGCCCGAAAACCGGGGTTCGACTCCCCGTGGGGGTACTAATTTTTGTGGTTTTCCCGGCAAATGCCGGGTTTTGTCCACGTTTGTGGACACACGGTGGACAAGCTCTCTCAACTTGTCCTCGTCGAGCAGTGCGTTGCCAGGGCAGAGGCGGTACCAGAAACCGCCCAATGCGTTGCCCAGCAACTGATTCTCACGGCATGAAAATCACGGGATTATCCTGCTAGTGATTCACGATTCGTGCTTGACAGCATTCGTTATTGTGGTATGCTCGGGGTCTGTGAGATGACGACTTCCGTCCCCCAACGAACCAGATCAGGCAGACCAGATGACCGAACTCCTTGACCGCAAACTCGAAGACCTGGACGCCCTGTGCCGTGAGATCGCCCAGATAGAGCACGACAACTCGATGGTGATCGAAATCTATCGAGGTGTGCGTGAATCAATAGATCGGCTGACT
>JBBAVO010000281.1:0-226 GCA_040397635.1 Pirellulales bacterium | reverse complement strand
GGGCCAATCGCCAGCGAACAGGTGATTCGAAAGAAGGTGGACGAGTTCAGGAAATTACTCGGCCCACCCCCCAGAACGACACGACTTGGTAGCCACACGGCTCGCCTGGGTGCGGGGGCCAAAGTCGAGGTTATTCGCGTGATGTTGGATCACTTTGCTTCGGTCAAAAAAGACAGGGTGTCACTCGATGAGATAAGCAGTTGGTTCTCTGAGCCGCGTCAACGCG
>JBBAVO010000280.1:0-3792 GCA_040397635.1 Pirellulales bacterium | reverse complement strand
ACCACCGACAAGGAGACCACCGACAAGGAGACCACCGACAAGGAGACCACCGAGAACGATGTTCTCAACCTTGATGCGATCGACGTGCTGCGAGCCAGGGCGCTCATCGGCCAGAGCGAGTTTCAAGAGGCGGCCGCCATCGTGGCGGCCATCATTGAATTCGACCTGGAGAAGCAATTATTTGAATCTGGGGCGGCGTCGGAAAAAACGGGTGCCAGCGCCCGCACGGCGTCGCTGACCCTGGCAACGCTGCTGGCGGAGAAGCTTGAATCGCCGCAAGCCGCGTCGATCGTTCTGCAGCACCTGGCGGATGCCAATCCGAAAGACACACAGGCATGGCTCGCACTGGCCCGCTGGCATCAGGCGCATGGCGACCTCGCTCAAGCTGCCGCGGCGGTCAGGACTGCCGCAAGACTCGCCCCGAACAATCCCGAAGTGCTGTTCAGCGATCTCGAATTGTCGATCGCGGAAAAGCGGTATGACGTTGCCGAACAATTGGCAAACAAAGCCCGCAAGCTGTTCCCCAATGACGAGCGTGGCTACCGGGGCCTCGCGGCTGTCGCCGCGCAGCGTCAGGACTTCGACACGGCGATCGCCGTTCTCCGCGAGGGCTTGGCAGGGCAGCCGGGCCAGCCGTCGCTCCTGCGGATGCTGGCCGACGTCCTGCTGCAGGCCAACCGGATCGACGCAGCGGCAGAGACGATCGGCATCTTCGCGCAGGCCCAAGCCGACAAGGGACCCGCTGTCGGCCTGCTTCAGGCACGTCTGCTGATGGCGCAAAAGCGCTGGCTGCCCGCCAAGCAGAAGCTCGATGAAGTCCGTCCCCTCGTCGCCGAATCGGACCAACTCACCGGGCAGATAGACATCCTCCTCGGGCAGTGCTACGAGATGCTGGGGCAGTTTGACGAACAACTAGCGGCCAACCAGCGGGTGCTCAGCGGCGACTATCAATCCCTGGCCGCGAGGGTTGGCGTGGCCAACGCCCTCGCGGCATCCGGCAAGCCTGATGCCGCGCTCGCAGAGTATGAAGCGGTCGCCGGCTCGCTCCCGCCGGATCGGCTGCCGTCGTTGCCGCAGGTCTGGAATCCGCTGCTTCAGCTTCGCATCGCCGGCGAGATGAGGCGGCCTCCTGCCGAACGCAACTGGTCCCAGATCGACCGGCTCCTCGACGCGCTCGCACAATCGGCGCTCGTCTCCGATGCGCAGCTGGCGTTGCTCCGTTCCGACCTGCTCGTCCGTCAGGGCCAGTCCGCGGCAGCCTTCGAGATCCTGCGAACGTACGTGGAGGCCAACCCATCGAACCCCCAGCCTCTGGCGGCACTCGTGCTGCTTACCCTGCGGGAACAGGGACCAGCGGCGGCCCAGGGCGTGCTCGACAAGGTTCCCGCCGACATCGCCAATGACCCCATGCTGCTCACGGTGCGGGCACAGTTGGCAGCACGAGCTCCGGCGGATGAATCCGCTGCCCTCCTGACGCAGCTCGAGGAGAAGGCCCTCGACCTGTCTGCCGACCAGTCGATCCGGCTGCTCTCCACGATCGCCTCGATCCACCGCGGCATGGGGGAGTTGCAGCAGGCCGAGCGGCTGTGGCGGGCCGCGCTCAAGCAGAGCCCCGACGATCTGGTGATCCGCACCGCGTTGTTTGAACTGGCCTGCGACCAGCAGAACGTCGAGAAGGCGCAGGCTGGCGCCGAGGAGATCAGCCGGCTGGCAGGACCGACGAGCCCGCAGGGACGTCTAGCCAACGCTGCTGCGATGGTGCTCGGTGTGCGGGTGGCGGTGGCCGCGAAGGCCTCTTCGGCCCCGTCCGCGACGGAATCCTCCGACGAAAAGGGCCTTTCCCCCGAGGAAAACTCGCAGCTGAGCGCCGCCCAAAACCTACTCATCGAAGCCGAGAACGATAGGCCCGGCTGGGCCCAGATCCAGCAGCTCTTCGGGGAAATCGCGGCTCTCCGGGGAGATCTGCCGACCGCCATCGAAAGGCTGCAGCAGGCCACGCGGCTGGGACCGGCGAATCCGGCGGTGATTCGCCAGCTCGTGTCGCTGCTCTACGCGTCCGATCGTCTGGAAGAGACGCAGCAGACCCTCGCCATGATCGGCCCCGATGGACTGGGCGGCCTGGAACGCATCTCCGCCGAGATCGACCTGAAGGCGGGCCAGTTCGACAGTGCCGTGGCGCAAGCCGAACGGAGCCTCGCAGGCAACCAGAAAAATTCTGCCCGCGATCTCATCTGGTTCGGACAGTTGCTCGCTCGCGCCGGCAAGATCGAACGGGCCGGCACGGTGCTGCAGGATGCGGTGGATGCAGAACCGCAACGGCCTGAAGGCTGGATGGCATTGCTCCTGATTCAGAACGCAACCGGTCAGCCACAGGCCGCAGAACTGACGCTGAAAAAAGGCGGTGCAGTCCTGCCACCGCCCCAGCGGCAGATGTTCGTGGCGCAGGGGCATGAGATGTTCGGCCGGATCGACGATGCGGAAAGCAGTTTCCGCGAGGCGATCACGGCCGACCCCGGCAATCCCACCGCCTCGCGGAATCTGACTGCGTTCCTGATCCGGCAGGGCCGACTGACGGCGGCCCGCGAGGAACTGCGGGCGATCATCGCCGCCACACGCGAGGACTCCGCCACGAAGCGGACCCAGGTATGGGCCAGACGGACGCTCGCGGAACTCACCGCCCAGACCGGCAGATACCCCGACGTCACCCGCGCCCTGGCCCTGCTCGACGCCAACGCCAATCCGGAAGGGCTGTTGGCCCCAGCGGATCTGGCATTGCAAACAGAGATCCTCGCAGCGAGGCCCGAGCCCGACAGCTGGCGGCGGGCACTCGGCCTGATTGCCAAACTTTCGTCACGGCAGCCGCTCTCCAATGCACAACGGACGCAGAAAGCCCTGTTACTCGAACAGCTGGGCCGGTGGGACGAATGCCGTGACGAACTCCTGTCGATCGCATCGGCCCCCAACACGCCGCCGACGTTCCAGGCCCTGCTCATCGAAAAACTTCTCCAGCACAAGGAACTGACCGCCGCCAGACTCTGGCTGAAGACGCTGGCAGAGCGACTCCCCGACGCACCGATCGTCACTGCGTTGCAGGCCCGTCTCGCGTTGGCTGACAACGACCGGGCCGCCGCGGTGGCTGCCGCCCGCAAACTCATGCCGTCCGATAAACCAACTCCTGAAATCGCCAGCCAGCAAGGGAACTTGGCCTCCCTGCTCGAAGACCTTGGCATGAGCACGGCCGCCGACCAGGTGCTTACTCAGTTCGCAGCAGCATCGAGCGATGGCGTGATCGCCCGGGCTGGATTCCTGGGGCGGGCACAGCGAGCCGACGAAGCGCTCGATCTGCTCGAAACCGCCTGGGACAGGCTGCCGTTGGAAAGCCTCCTGCGCACGGCCGTGACCGTGCTGGGGGCGGAGGCCTCCGGGGTGACACCGCAGCAGGCCGAACGGTTGAATCGCTGGTTCGACAAAGCGAGCCGCGAAGATCCTGACTCACCAACGCTGGCACTCGTCCGTGCAGACTTCATTGGCACCACAGGCAGCGAGGAGCAAATCGCCTCCACGTACCGCGAGCTTCTCGAACGGAAGGACCTGTCTCCACGGCAGACCGCAGTGGCGGCCAACAACCTGGCATTCCATCTCGCCAAGCCAGACACCGCCGCGGAGGCTGAGAAACTGGTCGCCGTCGCCATCGCCGAACTGGGCCCCCATCCAGACGTCCTCGACACTCGGGGCGTCGTGTTGCTGGCGGCAGGAAAGGGGCAGGAAGCGATTGCCGATCTCAAGGAGGCC
>JBBAVO010000279.1:2154-3815 GCA_040397635.1 Pirellulales bacterium | reverse complement strand
CCCATGATCTCCTCGACCTCGCGGCCGAAAAACCAGAGCATCAGCATGTTACCGATCAGGTGCCACGGATCGAGCGGGGCGTGGACGAAGCCGTAGGTGACCAGTTCCCAGGCCTTCAGCAGATGCCGGGGCAGGTCACCCTGAAGCGATAAAAAATCGCTGACGGAAAACTGTCCCGCAGCCACGAGGTTGGCCACCCAGATGGCGATGTTGACGACCATGATCGTCATCACGGCTGTCCAGTCCGCCATGAAGGGCTGGTGTGAGTCGCGGGAGTAGCCGCGATCTTGGAATCCCATGATGGCGTGCCTGGCGGGAGATGGTGTTCGAAGGACTCACAGAGAGGCCGTACGGAGAGGCCCTCCGAAGAGGCACCATGAATCGTAGCAGCCGTTCCCGTTGCCGTTCCAGCACGGCCTTTTTTTCTTTTTTTGCCGGTGTGATAGAGTTCGCGGCGCGGGAGTGGTGGTTTTCACGCTCAAAACAGACGACAGGCACGAAAGGGGATTCGACTATGGCCACGAACGGCACGTTGGGCAGGAAGCTGCGGATGGGAATCGTGGGGGGTGGTCAGGGCTCGTTCATCGGCCGGGTCCACGTGACGGCCGCCGTGCTCGACAACCGGGCAGCGCTCGTGGCAGGCGCCCTCTCGAGCGACCCGGAGCGGGCCAAGGCCAGCGCCGCCGATTACGACATCGACCTCTCCCGCGCCTACGGCTCCTATCAGGAGATGTTCGACCGTGAACGGGCCCTGCCCGCCGACAAGCGGATCGACTTCGTCTCGATCGCCACCCCCAACCACATGCACTTTCCGGTGGCCAAGGCCGCCGTCGAGGCCGGCTTCCATTGTGTCTGCGACAAGCCGCTCACGCTCACGCTCAAAGAAGCTGAGGATCTGGCGGTCATCGTCAAGCAGTCGAACGTCGTCTTCGCCGTCACCCACAACTACACCGGCTACCCGCTCGTGCGGCAGGCCCGCGAGATGGTGCTCTCCGGCGAACTGGGTGAGATCCAGGCGATCCGCGCGGAATACATCCAGGGCTGGCTGCGGTCGCGGCTGGAGAGCGAGGGGCAGAAGCAGGCAGCCTGGCGAACCGATCCGACCAAGAGCGGTGCCGCCGGCTGCTTCGGCGACATCGGCACCCATGCCTATAACCTTGGCCGGTCGATGACTGGCCTGCTGCCTGACAAGATCAGCGCGCACCTCAAGATCTTCGAGCCACCGCGACCGCTCGACGACTACGGCCACGCCGTCATCCGCTATGAGAATGGGGCGCTCGGCACCGTGACCGCCTCGCAGATCAGCCACGGCCGCGAGAACGACGTGCGGATCCAGATCGACGGCACGAAGGCGAGCCTCGAATGGCACCAGGAGAATCCCAACCAGCTCTTCGTCCGCCGGAACGGCCATCCTCACGCGATCTACACCCGCGATCCCAACGCCCCCTACACGCTCCCCTTGGCGAAGACCTCCTGCCGGCTGCCCTCGGGCCATCCGGAGGCGTTTTTCGAGGCGTTTGCCAACGTCTACCGCGCCGCCTACGACGCGATGGAACTGGCGGCCACCGGCAAGCCATTCGAGCGGGTGAACACGGTCTATCCGAACATCTGCGACGGCGTGGAGGGGATGTATTTCATCGAGCAGTCGGTGGCGTCGAGCA
>JBBAVO010000279.1:0-2054 GCA_040397635.1 Pirellulales bacterium | reverse complement strand
AAGGACTTCATCCCCTACACCTACCAACTGCCGGTGTCGCTGGTGATCGCGAAGGTGGCCCGGGACTTCAGCCTGCTCGATCTCGTGGCCCTCGACGAGAAAGAGGCCCGGCCGCACGAGATCGTGAAGAACTTCTGGCAGGGCTGGCAGAAATACAGCCGGCCCACGCTCGTCACCTTCAACGGCCGTGGGTTCGATCTGCCGCTGCTCGAGCTCTGCGCCTTTCGCTACGGGCTTCAGATCGCCGACTGGTTCGCCGAGGACGCCCGCAGCTTCGACCAGCCCCGCTACCGCTACAACATGTCGGCCCACCTCGACCTCCACGAGTGGCTCACCAACAGCGGCGCCTCCAGGTTTAACGGCGGCCTCTCGCTGGCGGCCAACCTGATCGGCAAGCCGGGCAAGATGGATGTCGCCGGCCACATGGTGCAGGACCTCTGGGACGCCGGCCGAGCGACGGAGATCCACGACTACTGCCGCGGCGACGTGCTCGACACCTACTTCATCTTCCTGCGGTCGCGGGTGGTGGCGGGAGACATCGATCTGAAGCGGGAACACGCTCTCATCGAGTCGGCCCGCGAGTGGATCGAGGCGCACACCGACCAGTTCCCGGGCTTGAAGCGATATCTGGCCGCGTGGGGCGATTGGAAGAGCCCCTGGGCGTGAGGCAGAGGGATTCCCTCGCCGGCGCGTTCTCTTCGTGGCAGCGAGTTTGTAACTTGCTGAATCCGTGCTGGTGCAACAGCAAGATGCAATCTTGCTGCCAAAGGGAGTCAAAGTGAGGCGTCTGCCGGCTCCGCAGCTGGTGCTTCCTCCGCAGCCGGGGCGGCCTCTTCGCCCGCCGGTGGAGCCAATGCCGCAGCCACGGCCCGGGCCGCCGCGCGGCCCTCGCCATCGAGTTTGCCCTTGGGCGCCCGCACTTCGACGGTGTACATCCGCCCGTCGATGATCACCGCATAGCTGCTGCGATCAATGGTTTCTCTGACGCCATCGACGTTGATCGTGGCAGGGGCTGCCCAGGTCGCGCCGAAGTGGGGGCCGAGTTTCACAGCGGCGGGCTTTTTGAGCAGCGTGCTCTTGCCGTTCTTCGAAAAGGTGCCGGCGAGGCTGGCGGCGATAGCGGCCACGAAATCCTTTTGCGAGCCGCTATCGACCTCGGTGATGCCCTCGGGCGCATCGGCCGCCATCACGACAATCGACGGATAGGTCTTCTTCCGACTCGGAATGTATTTGACGAGGTAGCTCTTTGACTGCGGGCCGCGGGTCCAGCCCACGGGTGAGCAGACTTCCACCCGCTCCCCATCGACCGCGAGCGCCGTGTCGAAATCGACGCCCTCGGTCTCGCCGTCGGCCACGGCAGCTTCTGCGTCGCCGCCATCAGCCGCCGGCGTGGACTTCTTGCCCGCTGTTTTCGAACATCCGGCGGCCGTCAGCAGCATCACCAGCAACAGGCAGATGCCAGCCGGTGAAAGAACCGCTGCAAACCTCACCGCCGCCAACCTCACCATCGTGCCGACTGCTGCGGATCGCATGAATGCCGCCCCTTCCCGTTACTCGGTGATCGCTTCCTTGACGAGCTGGATGAAGTGGTTCGTTCGGGATGACGCCATCAGATCGGCGGCCTTCTTCTCGGCGGCCTTCTTGTCAGAGTATTCAAACATCGCCAGCCGCTTCATGCCCTGGTTGTAGACGCCCCAGTAGGCTTTCATACGGGCTTCCTTGGCGGTCTTCTTGCGGCTGGGTTTCTTGGCCTTGGTGGGATCCTTGGCGACTTTTTCCTTCTTCGCCTTGGGCGTCTTTTCCTTCGCCACCTTCTCCTTGGGCGACTTCTTCGTCTTCTCGCGGGCCTCGGCCGCGTCGTTCTGGGCCCTGAGTTCCTTGCGATTCACCACTTTTCGCGCCATAACGCCTTGCCGTCCTTCACAGAGAGAAAGAAAAAGTCACCGGATCACCTGCCGGATGGGTGGAGCCGCCGGGGCGGTCCACCGGTCGGACAGTATAGCGTCTGACGGGGGTATCGCACCTGCCCCTGCGTCACCAATACCCCCGCCACC
>JBBAVO010000278.1:0-3857 GCA_040397635.1 Pirellulales bacterium | reverse complement strand
GCCTGCTCAAGGTGATGAGCAAGATGGGCATCTCCACGCAGCAGAGCTACCGCGGTGCGCAGATCTTCGAGGCGGTCGGCCTCGAGCAGGGGCTCGTCAATGAATTCTTCACGCGGACGCCGAGCCGGATCGGTGGCATCGGCCTCGAGGGCGTGGCCGACGAGAGCTTCAATCGTCACGAGCATGCCTGGCCCAAGACCAGCGTGCCGCAGACGCTCGAACTCGACGTCGGCGGCCGCTACCAGTGGCGGCGGAAGGGGGAGGCCCACATGCTCTCGCCCGACGTCGTGGCGACGCTCCAGCGATCCACCCAGATCAACAGCCGGGAAGAGTTCAAGAAGTATCAGCGGCTGATCGACGAGCAGCAGACGAAACTGCTGACGCTCCGCGGCCTGCTCGACTTCCAGTGGGCCGATGCGTCTTCGGGCGGGCAGGGAGCCATCCCGCTCGACGAGGTGGAGCCGGCGAAGGAGATCGTGAAGCGGTTCGCCACCGGTGCGATGTCGTATGGCTCGATCTCGAAGGAGGCCCACGAGACGCTCGCCGTCGCCATGAATCGGCTCGGCGGCCGCAGCAACACCGGCGAGGGCGGCGAAGACCCGGTGCGGTATCAGCTCGACCCGTCGGGCGACAGCAAGAACTCCTCGATCAAGCAGGTGGCCAGCGGCCGCTTCGGCGTGACGAGCCTCTATCTCGTCAACGCGAAAGAGCTGCAGATCAAGATGGCGCAGGGGGCGAAGCCTGGCGAAGGCGGCCAGCTTCCCGGCCACAAGGTGGACCGCGAGATCGCGCGGATTCGCCACAGCACGCCGGGCGTGGGCCTGATTTCGCCGCCGCCCCACCACGACATCTACTCGATCGAGGATCTCGCACAGCTGATCCACGACCTCAAGAACGCCAACCACCACGCGCGGATCAGCGTGAAGCTGGTGGCGGAGGTGGGCGTGGGCACGGTCGCCGCGGGCGTGTCGAAGGGGAAGGCCGACGTGGTGCTCATCTCCGGCCACGACGGTGGCACCGGCGCGAGCCCGCAGACCTCGATCATGCACTGCGGTCTGCCGTGGGAACTCGGCCTCGCCGAGGCGCACCAGGTGCTCGTGATGAACGATCTCCGCGGGCGGATCGTCGTGCAGACCGACGGCATGATCCGCACAGCCAAGGACGTAGTGATCGCCACCATGCTCGGCGCCGAGGAATTCGGCATCGCCACGGCGTCGCTCGTCGTGATCGGCTGCATCATGATGCGGAAGTGCCATTTGAACACCTGTCCGGTGGGGGTCGCCACGCAGGATCCGGAGCTGCGGAAGAGGTTCACCGGTCAGCCGGAGCACGTCGTCAACTTCTTCTTCATGCTGGCCGAGGAGATCCGTGAGCTGATGGCCAAGCTCGGTTTCCGCACGATCGACGAGATGGTGGGCCGGGTGGACCGGCTCGACACGCGGGCCGCGATCGCCCACTGGAAGGCGAAGGGCCTCGACCTCTCCACGATCCTGCACAAGCCCGTGGTGCCGAAGCACGTGAAGACGCACCATGAGTCGTCGCAGGATCACGGCATCGAGGAGTCGCTCGACATGACCACGCTGCTCGACCTGTGCAAGCCGGCCCTGGAAGACCGCAAGCCCGTCAAGCTCGATCTGCCGATCCGCAACATCAACCGCACCGTCGGCACGATCCTCTCGAGCGAGGTGACTCGTCGGCATGGGGCGGCCGGTCTTCCCGATGGCACGATCCAGATCACCTTCACCGGCACGGCCGGGCAGAGCATCATGGCGTTTGGCGTGCCCGGCGTGACCGTGACGGTGGAGGGCGACGTCAACGACTACTGCGGCAAGGGGCTCTCGGGCGGCCGCGTGATCGTGCGGCCCGCTCGCAACGCCGGCTTCAAGGCGGAGGAGAACGTCATCGCCGGCAATGTTGTGGGCTACGGAGCCACCAGCGGTGAGATCTACATCCGCGGCATCTGCGGTGAGCGGTTCTGTGTGCGAAACTCCGGCGCCGAGGCGGTTGTCGAGGGCACGGGCGACCACGGCTGCGAATACATGACCGGTGGCCGGGCCGTGATCCTCGGCGAGACGGGCCGCAACTTCGCGGCGGGCATGAGCGGCGGCATCGCCTATGTCTGGGATGCCAAGGGCACGTTCGGCCAGAAGGTGAACAAGGAGATGGTGGAACTGGAGCCGCTCGATGCGGGCGACCTCGAGTATCTGAAGGGACGGATCGAGAAGCACGTCGAATACACCGACTCGGCCCGCGGCCGCGCGATTCTCGATGGTTGGAAGACGGAGCAGTCACGCTTCGTGAAGGTGATGCCGATCGACTACAAGCGGGCGATCGCGGAACTCCGCAAGCTCGCGGAACAGGAACAGCAGGAAGCACGTCAGCAGGAGGTCAATGTCCATGGGTGAGCCACGCGGATTCATGAAATACGAGCGGAAGGTGAGCGGCTACACGCCGGTCACCGACAGGCTCAAGCACTACAACGAGTTCCTGACGATCCTCCCGCAGGAGGAACTCGCGAAGCAGGGTGCCCGCTGCATGGACTGCGGCGTTCCCTTCTGCCACACCGGCTGCCCGCTCGGGAACATCATCCCCGACTTCAACGACCTCGTGTATCGCCAGCAATGGCACGAGGCCAGCCAGCGGCTGCATGCCACGAACAACTTCCCGGAGTTCACCGGTCGCGTCTGTCCCGCCCCCTGCGAGGCGGCCTGCGTGCTCGGCATCAACGAAGATCCGGTCGCCATCAAGCAGATCGAGATGACGATCGCCGACCGCGCCTTCGACGAGGGCTGGGTCGTGCCGGAGCCGCCAGCCGTGCGGACCGGCAAGCGGGTGGCGGTGGTGGGCAGCGGACCGGCGGGGCTGGCCGCGGCGCAGCAGCTCAACCGCGCCGGCCATCTGGTCACGCTGTTTGAACGTGCGGACCGGCCGGGCGGCCTGCTGATGTATGGCATCCCAGACTTCAAGCTCGAGAAGTGGCGTGTCTGGCGGCGGGTCGAGCAGATGCGCGAAGAGGGCGTTGAGTTCCGCTGCGGTGTGAATGTCGGCGTGGACGTGAGCACGCAGTCGCTGGCGGATGAATACGACGCCATCCTTCTCACCGGCGGGGCGACGCTCGGCCGCGACCTGCCGATCCCGGGCCGTGAACTCAAGGGCGTGCACTACGCGATGGAGTTCCTGCCGCAGCAGAACAAGCGAAACGCCGGCGATGAGGTGCAGGGGCAGATCCTGGCCGAGGGCAAGGACGTGGTCGTGATCGGCGGCGGCGACACCGGCTCCGACTGCGACGGCACGAGCAACCGGCAGGGGGCGAAGAGCCTGACGCAGTTCGAACTGCTGCCGCAGCCGCCCGACCTCGGGAAGTATCCGCGCCGCAGCCAGCGGCCGACGAACACGCCGTGGCCGAACTGGCCGGTGATCCTGCGGACGAGTTCCTCGCACGAAGAGGGCTGCCGTCGCGAGTGGGGCATCCTGTCGAAGGAGTTCCTCGGCGACGACAAGGGCCACGTGCGGGC
This sequence comes from Pirellulales bacterium, assembly GCA_040397635.1. Classification (GTDB taxonomy): domain Bacteria; phylum Planctomycetota; class Planctomycetia; order Pirellulales; family UBA1268; genus CAMCQY01. Next base: position 342 of record JBBAVO010000278.1, on the reverse strand, counting down.
GGTGAAGACCGTACGGATCGAATGGTATACCGACGAGGCCTCGGGTCAGCAGAAGTTTCGCGAGGTGCCGGGCAGCGAGCAGGAATGGCCCTGCCAACTGGCGCTCCTCGCCATGGGCTTCATGGGGCCGGAGAAGCAGGGCCCGATCGCGGACCTTGGGCTTGAACTCGATCCACGTGGCAACGTCAAGACCGGCAGCGACTACAAGACCAGCCGCGACGGCGTGTTCGCCGCGGGCGACTTGCGCCGCGGGCAGTCGCTCGTGGTGTGGGCGATCCAAGAGGGCCGTGAGGCGGCGAGGTCAGTTGACCTCTGGCTGATGGGGCAGACCAACCTGCCGAG
>JBBAVO010000277.1:0-3858 GCA_040397635.1 Pirellulales bacterium | reverse complement strand
AACATCGAGGTCTTGTTCTTCTCGTAGTATTCGGCGATCTGCTCGTCGGTCACCTCCTTGGCGACCTCCTCTTCGAAGAGCCCACGCTTGGCAACGAGGTATTCGTATTGCACGCGGTGGGGCTCCCGAAAACCGGGGTCCGCACTGCGGGCCTGGGGCAGGTCGTTCTTGTATTTGTCATAGAAGGCACGCAGCACTGAGTCGGACGGGGCTGGCACATCGCCTGCAAAGGTCTCCACAACGACCGGCACCGCTTCCACCGTTGCCCGCTGCTCGAGCCGACGGAAGTAGTCCCACTGCCAGCCCGGCGGGTCGGCACTGAGGGCCGACTGATGGAGCATCAGCATCGTGCGGGCGGCCAACTCGGTACGGAGCGTCTCGAAGAGGTCCCGCTGCGTCAGGGGAAACGGGCCGAGCCGCAGCCGGGAGAGGATTTCGTCGAACTGTTCCTGCCGAACAAGGTTGCCGGTCAATTGCCCGAGGAACTCGTTGATGGTCTGATCGCTCACGACAATGCCGTTGGCCTTGGCATCCTGGGCCAACAGGGTGGTTTGCACGGTCTGCTCCTCCCCTTCAGGCAGCAGCGGCATGCGCGACGGATCGCGGCCGCCCGCTGACGCCGATTCCATCAGAAACCGGTTGACGAGCGACCGCAGAGCGACAGTCCGCTCCAGGCCGCCCTCGCGGAGTTCGCCGCCATTCCAGGTGACGGCCACCGGATCCTGAGACGTGGCGGAGCCGCCCATCTGAAGAAATGGCGGCAGCACGAAAAACGCCAGCATCGCCAGAATCGCCACGCAAACAAGCAGGGATCGCTGGTATTTGCGGAAAATCTCAAAGGAGCCGACCATGGCACCGCCTGTGGCTGTTCTCGGACGGTAGAACCGCCGAGGCTTGACAAGGAACTTGGAGGCAGGGTAACGCTGTGGAGACCTGCGGACAGGCCGCAGATTGTAGCGCTGGGCCGGTTTGCGCCAATCCCGATGCTGGCATCTTTCACCAAAACCCACCCCAGACGACGCCCAACACGATGGCCAAAAAGACTTCAAAGCGACCGCCCGCCAAGCGAGCCCGTGCCGAATCGACCGCGGCTAGCGGCCCGAAGGGTGATTTCCAGCTGGTGATTGTCGAGAGCCCCGCGAAGGCGAAGACCATCGAGAAGTATCTGGGGTCGGGATTCGTGGTGAAGGCCTCGATCGGGCACATCCGCGACCTGCCGAGCAAGGCCCCTCGGGGATCCAAGCAGGCTGTTCCGGGCGTCGATCTCGACCACGACTTCGCCCCCACCTACGAAATCGACGACAACAAAACGAAGACGGTCTCCGAACTCCGCCGGCTCGCCAAGGGGGCCAGCGAGGTCTGGTTCGCCACCGACTTGGATCGCGAGGGGGAGGCGATCGCCTGGCATCTCACGCAGGTGCTTGGCGTCGATCCGCTCCACGCGAAGCGGGTGACGTTCGACGCGATCACCAAGGCCGAGGTGCAGCGGGCCTTCCGAGAGCCACGGATCATCAACATGCCGCGGGTCGAGGCCCAGCAGGCGCGGCGGATCGTCGATCGCATCGTGGGCTATCAGGTGTCGCCGATTCTCTGGAAGAAGGTGGCGGGAGGCTTGAGCGCCGGCCGCGTGCAGAGCGTGGCCACGCGGATCGTCGTCGAACGCGAGCAGGAGATTCGGGAGTTCACGCCGGCCGAATCCTGGGACATCTCCGCCAACATGACCTTCGACTCAGGCGCCGCCGCCGCCTTGCACACACAGTGGACGGCGCTGATGGCGAAGCGCGATGAACGCGGCCGGGCTCCGCTGGTGCGAGACCGGATGGCATGGCTGGCCGATCGGCGGGCGCTGTCGTGCGACCTGGTCGAAGTGGGCGGCAAGCCGGTGCGGATCGATGCAGATAAGGACTCGGTCATCGACCTCGCCGTGACCGCCCGGCAGGCGGCCGAGGCAGCCGGTCTGCTCGACGTGAGCGTCGATCGTGAGGCCGTGGCCGACGGCAAAGGCCGCGGCAAAAATGTCGTGCGAATCACCGGCCGACCAGACCCCGCGGCTCGATACATCGTCGAATCGATCGATGTCACCCGGACCCGTTCGCGGCCCTATCCGCCGTTCATCACGAGCACCCTGCAGCAGGCCGCCAGCAGCCGGCTGGGCATGTCAACCGACCGCACGATGCGGATCGCGCAGCAGCTCTACGAGGGCATCGACCTGCCGGGCGAGGGCCGGGTGGGCCTGATCACCTACATGCGTACCGACTCGACCAACCTGTCCAAAGAAGCGGTTGACATGGCTAGGCGGTACCTCGAGCAGCGGTTCGGAGGGAAGTATCTGCCCGAGAAGCCCCGCTCCTATACCAGCTCCAACGAGAGCGCGCAGGAGGCCCACGAGGCGATCCGGCCGACCGACGCGGCTCGCGATCCCGAGAGCATCGCCTCGGCGCTCACTGAGGAGCAGATGAAGGTGTATCGGCTGATCTGGCAGAGCTTTCTCGCCTGCCAGGCGACCGACGCTGAGTGGGATTCGACGAGCGTCCGCATGCGTCGCAGCGACCGCGACACCGGCGCCGTATTCAAGGCGAGCGGCCGCGTGCTGCGGTTCGACGGTTTTTATGCGGTGAGTGGCACGCCCAAGGACGACGGCGATCAGGTGCTGCCCGATTTCCAGAAGGGCGCGGAGCTGGCGCCCTTCGAGATCGAGCCGCGGCAGAAGTTCCAGTCGCCGCCGCCTCGCTACACCGAGGCCACGCTCGTCAAGAAGATGGAGGAGGAGGGGATCGGCCGCCCTTCGACCTACGCCAGCATCATCAACGTGATCGAGAATCGTGGCTACGTCGTGCAGCAGGAGCGGCGATTCCACGCCACGGCCATCGGCGAGGCGGTTACCGGATTCCTCAAGCGGGGCTTCCGCGACCAGTTCATCGAGATCGGCTACACGCGGGAGATCGAACGCGAACTCGACCAGGTGGCGCAGGGCACGAAGCGGTGGACCGACATGCTCCACGAGTTTCACGACGAACTCACGCCCAAGCTCGAAAGCGCGATGGATGAGCCGCACGAGAAGGCCAAGTCGGACCCCTCGCCGTATGCCTGTCCGGAGTGCGGCAGGCGGCTCGAGTATCGCCTCGGCGGCAAGGGAGAGTTTCTCTCGTGCAGCGGCTACAACGAGAAGGTCCTCGTGCCGGCGGCCCCGCCGAAGACGACCGCCAAGGGGAAGAAGCGAAAGCCTGCCAAGCCGAAGGAACAGCCCGCCTGCGCCTTTGCGATGCCGGTTGACCGCCAGCGGCGGCCGCTGCTCCCGGAGCAGATCGACCTGCTCTCGCCCGCCGGCGTTCCCATGGTCAAACGCACCGGTCGGTTTGGCGATTTTCTCGTCGAGGACAAGCCGCGGCCCGTGAAGCCCCGCGGAAAAAAGGCGGCCGAGGCGACGCCGGCCGAGCCGCCGCCGTTCATCCTCAACCTCGACAAGAAGGGGAATATCAAGTTCCCGTCTCCGCCGCCGCTGGTCACCGACATCGCCTGCCCGAAGTGTGGCAACGTCATGAACCTGCGGGACGGCAAGCGGGGGCCGTGGCTTGGCTGTCGCGCCTTCCCGAAGTGTCGGGGCCGTGAGGCTTTTACAAAACTCTCCGAGCCGCGGCAGAAGGAGCTCGAGCGGGATTTGGCTGCCGTTCTGGCCGGCCACACGAAGCTGGCGTTGACCAGGCGAGATGGGTCCACGCCCGTGGCGGAGGGCACGCCGCTGGCGTCGCTGCAGATGGAGGGCGGGGTCGCGGAACTCGCGACGTTCGACGGCTGAGGAGGCCGCGGCCGCAGTGCATCGTGGCAGCAAGCTTTCAACCGTGGCAGCAAGTTTTCAAC
>JBBAVO010000276.1:1433-3870 GCA_040397635.1 Pirellulales bacterium | reverse complement strand
GCCGGCAGGCTGGCGTGGAGCTTCTCGTCGAAGACCATCAGGCCGCAGGGATCCTGCTGGTGGATCATCAGCCAGCAGAGGGCCGCGGCCAGCGAGATCGAGTAGTCGAGCTTCGTGAGTTCCTGCCGGTAGGTATAGGCCATCGAGGCGCTCGTATCGACCACCAGATACCCGGTGATGTTGGTCTCGGCCTCGAACTTCTTGACGTAGTGCTTGTCGGTCTTCGCGTAGACCAGCCAGTCGATGTCCTTGGGGTCATCACCGGCGGTGTATTTCCGATGCTCGCTGAACTCGACGGAAAACCCCTGATAGGGGCTGGCGTGGAGCCCCTGCAGGAAGCCCCGCACGATGAACTGCGCGCGGAGGTCGAGCCGCGCGATCTGCCGCACCACCTCCGGCTTCAGGTATTCCTCGACCGCCCGCACCATGGGATCGCTCCGGTCACTTCACCAGCTTTGGGATCTCGGGCTCCGGAATCTCGCGGACCAGCCGCTCGATGATCGACTCGCTCGTGAGACCGTCGGCCTGCGCCTGGAAGTTGGTGGCGATGCGGTGCCGCAGCACCGGCACGGCAATCCGCCGGATATCCTCCAGCGACACGCTGAACCGCCCGTCCATCGCGGCCATCGCCTTGCCACCCTGGATGAGGAACTGCCCCGCCCGTGGCCCCGCGCCCCAGTCAACCAGCTCCGTCACGTAGGCCGGCGCCTGCGGATCCTTCGGACGCGTCGCCCGCACGAGCCGGGCCACGTATTTCACCACGTATTCGCTCACGGCCACGCTGCCGACGAGCTTCTGGATATTGACGATCGCCCGGCCCGACAGCACCTTCCGCACCTCGGGCTTCTCGGCCCGCGTCGTCGCCATCAGGATCTGTTCCTCCTCGCTGGCCGTGGGATACCCAACCTTGATGTTGAACATGAAGCGGTCGAGTTGTGCTTCCGGCAGCGGATACGTTCCCTCCTGCTCGATCGGATTCTGCGTGGCGATCGTGAAGAAGGGATCGGGCAGGGAGTAGGTCTCCTGACCAACGGATACCTCCCGCTCCTGCATCGCCTGCAGGAGGGCGGCTTGGGTCTTCGGCGGCGTGCGGTTGATCTCGTCGGCCAACAGGATGTTGGTGAAGATCGGTCCTTCGACGAAGCGAAACCGCCGCCGGCCGGCCTCGTCCTCCTCCAGCACGTTGGTGCCGGTGATGTCGGAGGGCATCAGGTCGGGCGTGAACTGCACCCGCTTGAAGCCGACGTCGAGGATCCGCGCCAGCGTCGATACCATCAGCGTCTTGGCCAGGCCAGGCACGCCCTCCAGCAGGCAGTGCCCGCGGGTAAAGATAGCGGCGAAAAGCTGCTCGATCACTTCGTTCTGGCCCACGATCACCTTCTGCAGTTCCTCCTGCATCAGCTTCCGATGCTGGGCGAACTCCTGCAGAATCTCGTCGAGGGTCTTGGGGCGGGCGGCGGTGGACACTCCTCTGATCCCTCCGGTTGTGAACCTGGCGTGCTCGCTTGGCGAACACCAGACCTCAGTATCCGCCCCGGCACCGAAACCAGCAAACGCACGGCGGTCTGCCACTCACTTTTCGGCCTTCCCTCACCCCCGGGCGAACTGTGCCCGCAGACGAAAACCGGTACGATGAGACGAGGCCGTCATGAAAGGGGTTTGATTTGGATTTTCTGGCACGAATCTCAGGGCGATGGAGCGATGCGTTGCCGCGGCTCCTGCTCGTCGCCATGCTCTGCTCAACGGCTCTGCCTGGCCGAGCAGCCGAGCCTGCGCCGGTCTCGCCCGAAAAGATCCAGCGGGCCATCGAGAAGGCCCGTGACTGGCTGATCCGTGAGCAGGAGGCGAATGGCTCCTGGGAATGTTCGATGCGCACGGAGGACACGCGAGTGGGCGCCACGTCGCTTGTCATGCTGGCGCTGGCCAATGCGGGCGTTGACCGCAGCCATCTCGCCATGCAGCGCGGGCTCGACTGGCTGCGGCGGCAGAAGCCCGACGAGACCTATTCCGTTTCGCTGCAGACGCTCGTGCTGGCGATGCTCTCGCCCGACGCCGACCGCGCCATCCTCGAACGCAACGTTGACTGGCTGGAGAAGGCGCAGGTGTCGCAGGGACCGGCGACGGGCTCCTGGTCGTATGGCACGAACAAGGGAACCGGCGACAACTCCAACGCCCAGTTCGCCCTGCTCGCATTACACGAGGCTGACAAAGCCGGCGTCCGCGTCCGCCGCGAGGTCTGGGCTCGGGCGCAGCAATACTGGGCGTCATGCGCCAACCCCGACGGCTCGTGGGGCTATACCATTGGCAATGCGGCAGGGTCGGGCAGCATGACCTGCGCGGGCATCGCCAGCATCTGGATCACCTCGGAGCACATCGGCACGCCCGACGCGAAGGCCGCCGCTGAGAGCGTCTCCTGCTGCGGCGGCGGGTCTTCGCC
>JBBAVO010000276.1:0-1333 GCA_040397635.1 Pirellulales bacterium | reverse complement strand
TGTTTCTCGCCAAGGGCCGCCGGCCGGTGCTCGTGGCCAAGAGCCGTCATGGCCCCGACGACGACTGGAACCGCCACGGCCACGACATCGCCCATCTCGTGGAGCACGTGGAGTCGCGGTGGCGCAACGACCATCCCGCCGGGCTTTCGTGGCACATCCTCGACACGCCGTCCGCATCGCTCGACGACCTGCTGCAGGCGCCGGTGTTCTGGCTGTCGGGCCGCGATGCCTTCAACCTCGGCCCCGATGCGGGCGGCCGCCTGCGCCGCTACATCGACGAGGGTGGCTTCGTGTTTGCCGAGGCCTGCTGCCCATCAAGCGGTGAATTTGATCGGCGGCTTCGGCGGCTCGTCGGCGAAATCTTTCCGGAGCCCGAATACCAGCTCCACCTTCTACCCCCGGAGCACCCGGCCTGGCACGCCGAGCAGATCGTCCCGCCCGAGCTGCATCGGCCTCTTTTGGGAGTGGACTACGGCTGCCGCACCTGCCTGATATACGCTCCGCCAACGGATGCGCAGGGGGCGGATGCTGCGATGCCGAGCCTTTCCTGCCTCTGGGAACTCGGCGGTGCGTCGAGCCGGACCCTGCCGGAGGGCGTCCGCCGCGAGGTGGATGCGGCGCTCGCAATCGGCACAAACGTGATCGCCTATGCCACCAACCGCGAACTGAAGCGCAAGGATGAACTGTTCGTGCTCGACCGCGCCGTGCCCCGCGAGCCCGACGCACTGGAGCGGGGCCAGATCGCCATCGCCAAGCTGAAACACTCCGGCATGTGTGACGCGGCACCCGCGGCACTGGCCAACATTCTCCGCGCCGCGGCCCGTGAACTCGGGGTCCGCGTCGACGACACGCCCAGCCAGATCGATCCCGCCGATCCTGCGCTGTTCAACTATCACCTGGTCTTCATGCACGGCCGCCAGGGCTTCGCCTTCGATGGGCCGCGGCGGGAACAGCTGCGGCAGTTTCTGGAACGGGGCGGCACGCTGCTGGCAGACAGCGTCTGCGCCTCCCCCGCCTTCACGACGGCCTTCCGCGCCGAGATCGCCGCGATGCTTCCGGCCAAGAAGCTCGAGGAGATTCCGGCAGATGATCCCATCTACACGGCGGCTGCCTACGGTGGCTACGACATCCGCATGGTGACACTCCGTGAGCCGGCCGGCGGCGACGGCCCGATAAACGTTCGGAAGAGGCAGGTGCCGCCGAAGCTCGAGGGCGTGCGGATGGGGGATCGGTGGGCGGTGATCTTTTCGCCCTACGATCTCTCCTGCGCGCTCGAGAAGCAGAACTCGCTGGAGTGCACAGGCTACGGCCGCGACGACGCCGAGAAGATCGC
>JBBAVO010000275.1:0-3872 GCA_040397635.1 Pirellulales bacterium | reverse complement strand
ACGACAAGAAGCAGATGCCACCCGATGGCGACCGGCTCTCCGCCGCCGAGATCGCGTTGTTGCAATCATGGATCGACTCGGGCGTTGCCTGGCCGGAGTCCGAGGCCGACCGGCTGGCCCGCGAAAGCGATCGGGATCCCAGGCTCGACCACTGGGCCTGGCAGCCGCTCGACCGCCCAGCCGTGCCGCTCGCTCCAGCGGCCGAAGCGCCGGTTCGCAGCGAGATCGACCGCTTCATCCAGTCCAAGCTCGCCGAGAGAAAGCTGGCTCCGGCGCCGGAGGCTGATCGCCGCACGCTCATCCGCCGGCTCTCGTTCGACCTCCTTGGCCTGCCACCCACACCCGAGGACGTGGCTGCGTTCGTCGCTGACGATTCCCCCGATGCCTACGAAAAACTCGTCGACCGCCTGCTCGCCTCGCCCCACTACGGCGAGCGCTGGGCCCGCCACTGGCTCGACATCGCCCATTACGCCGACACCCACGGCTTCGAACGTGATCAGCTCCGGCCCAACGCCTGGCGGTATCGCGACTGGGTGATTCAGGCCCTCAATACCGATCTCCCGTACGACGAGTTTATTCGGAGGCAGATCGCCGGCGACGTGTTCGCGGCCGACGATGCTGACTCGGTGATCGCCACCGGGTTCCTGGCCGCCGGCCCGTGGGACTTCGTCGGCCATGTCGAGACGAAGAGCGACGTGCTCCGGCGGCAGGCCCGCGCCGACGACCTCGACGACATGATCACGCAGGTGATGACGAGCACCTGCGGCGTGACGATCAACTGCGCCCGCTGCCACGACCACAAGCTCGATCCGATCCCGCAGCGGGAGTATTACGCCCTCACGGCCGTCTTCGCCGGTGTGAAACGGCAGGATCGTGGCACGAGCGCTGCGGCCGACCAACAGTATGCGCAGACGAAGGCCGACATCACCGCCGGAATCACCAAGGCGCGGGTCGACGTCCACACGCTGGCAGGCAAGCCGATCGATCTGGCCGACATCGTCGGCGGCGGTGACGGCCGCGGCACCGGAAAAAAGGGGTTCGGGATCGACCCACGCAGCGGCAAAGCCCGCGATACGAAGGCCGAGGGCTTCCTCGGCGACATCAAGGTCAACACGCTGTCGCCCGGACCGACGCCGCTGGTCAACGCGGTCTTCATCCCGAACGGTCCCGGCGACGTGCCGGTGAGCACGACCGGCCTCGTCGTGAAAGGCATCCCGGAGACGAGCGTCGCGGCCTGGGATGTGATCCGCAACGGACCGGTGAACCAGCAGTTCTCCACAAAGCTTGTCTCCACGAAGCTCGGTGAGATCGATTATGCGAAGGACTCGCACACGATCCTCGGCCTGCATGCCAACGCGGGCATCACGTTCGACCTCGTCGAGATCGCCAAGCAGGCGCGGCTCGCGAATCCACGATTCCGCGGCGTCGTCGGCTACGGCGGCCGGACGGCCGAGGCCGGCGCCGACTTCTCCGTGTTCATCGACGGCGAGCCGGTGGCTCAGGGGCGAATTGGCTTCGACGACGGCGGCATCCCGCTCGACATTCCACTGCCGCCGACGGCGCGGTTTCTCACACTCGTGGCCACCGACGCCGGCAACAGCATCGGCATGGACCAGATCTTCTTCGGCGACGCCCGGATCGAGGGCGATCCGGCCGCCCTGCCGCCGGATCGACAGGCGGCGCTCGCCGAGGCGACCAGCAGGCTCGAGAAACTGGAGGCGGAACTCAAGTCGCTCAAGGAGCCTGACAAGGTCTTCGGGCCGGTCGCCGGCCAGCCGCCGCCAGTGAAGGTCAACATCCGTGGCAATCCTGAGACGACGGGAGAAGAGGTCGCGCCCGGGACGATCTCCGCTGTGGCGGGACTGAGGGCGGTGTTTGGCGATGCGACCGTGTCCGATGGTGATCGCCGCAAGGCGCTCGCCGACTGGATCACGGCGCGGGCAAACCCCCTCACGCCTCGCGTGCTCGTCAACCGGCTCTGGCATCACCACTTCGGCATCGGGCTCGTCGATACGCCGAGCGATTTCGGACTCGGCGGCGGGAAGCCGTCGCATCCAGAACTGCTCGACTGGCTCGCGGCCGAGTTCATCGACCGCGGCTGGTCGCTGAAGGCGATGCACCGGCTGATCTGCACGAGCCACACCTACCGGCAGCGGTGCGTGGACGTGCCGGGCGCTCCGGCGGCAGCCGCGCTCGATGCCGACAACCGGCTGCTCTGGCGGCAGAACGCCCGCCGGCTCGACGCCGAGAGCCTGCGCGATGCCACGCTCGCCGTCACCGGCTGCCTCAATGCCGAGATGAAGGGCCCGGGCTACCGCGACTTCGACTACGAGGAGGCCTATGCCCCCGTCTACCGCTACGTGACGCCCGACAAGCCTGAACTCTGGCGGCGGAGCATCTACCGGTTCATCGTGCGGAGCACGCCGCATGCATTCCTGACCACGCTCGACTGCCCGAATCCGGCAAACCTCACGCCGGCGCGGCTCGAGACCACGACGGCGCTCCAGTCGCTCGCGCTTTTGAACAACGACTTCATGCTCCGGCAGGCGGGGCACTGGGCAGAGCGGCTCGAGAAGGAGGCGGGCGCCGATCCTGCCGCACAGGTCCGCCGCGGCTACGCGCTCGCGCTCGTCCGCGAGCCGGACGAGGCGGAACTGGCCGCGGCGGTCGCACTCGTGAAGCGTGCCGGACTGCCGCAGTTTTGCCGGATGCTCTTCAACGCCAATGAATTCATCTACGTGGACTGACCATGACGATGCCAGACGCATTTCCCTGCCGGCTGCACCGCGGCGACGTGTCGCGGCGAAATTTCCTCTGGGAGCTCGGCGGCGGCCTCGGCGGCGTGGCCCTCACGACGCTCCTCGCCGAAGAGGCACGAGCGGCGGCCCGCGTGGCCAATCCGCTCGCCGCGAAACCACCGATGTTTCCGGCCAAGGCGAAGGCGGTGATCAACATCTTCTGCCCCGGCGGCCTCTCACACCTCGACACGTTCGACTACAAGCCCGACCTCGTGAAGCGGAATGGCACGCCGTTCGACACGACCGGCAACGTGCAGTTCTTCGCTTCGAAGCCGGGGAACTGCCAGCAGAGCTACTGGCCCTTCCGGCAGCACGGCCAGTGCGGCCGCTGGGTGAGCGATCTATTGCCGAAGCTCGCCGGCCACGTTGATGAGATGGCCTTCATCCATTCGATGCAGAGCAAGACCGCGCTCCATGGTCCGGCGATGTTCATGGCCAACAGCGGCTTCATCCTGCCCGGATTCCCGTCGATGGGGGCGTGGGTCACCTACGGCCTCGGCAGCGAATCGGAGGATCTGCCCGCATTCGTCGTGCTTCCCGACCACCGCGGCCTGCCGCCGGGCGGACCGGTGAACTGGGGCGCGGGCTTCCTGCCGGCGATCCACCAGGGCACCGTGATCGAGACGGCCGAAGGCCGGCCGCCGATCGCCGATCTCTTTGCGGCTGAGGACCACGCCACACTCGTCGCTGGCGAGCCGGCCGGCCGCGAGTTTCTCGCCGCCGTGAATGCCCGCCACCTCGGCCCGCGGAGCGACAACAGCGAACTCGCTGCGCGGATCGCCGCCTACGAACTCGCCGCCCGGCTCCAACTCTCGGCCCCCGCGGTCACGAACCTCTCCGGCGAGTCAGAGATCGTGGAGCGTCTCTACCAGTTCGACCATCCGGAGATCGGCCCCTTTGGCCGGCAATGCCTGCTCGCCCGGCGGCTCGTGGAGCGGGGCGTGCGGTTCGTGCAGATCTACTGCGGCGCCGAGAACACGGGTGCGAAGAAGATTCGACCCAACTGGGATTCCCACGAAGACGTCGTCCGCGACCACGGCTACTGGGGCCCGATCCTCGACGGCGGGGCGAGCG
>JBBAVO010000274.1:0-3926 GCA_040397635.1 Pirellulales bacterium | reverse complement strand
CAGGAACGGAAGTGACTCGGGTGCTTCGATGACTGACCTGAGCCTCAACAAGAAGATGCTGCAGGACTTGCTCTACAAAAACTTTGCGGCAGGCCGTGCAGCGTATTCCGGCAAGTTGGGGCCCGCGGGCCTAGCAGCAGTGCGTAATGAGTCGTCGCGTGTATTTCATTCTGCCTCGGGAACTTCCGTCTTCTTTCCGGCTTTGCCCTTCTTCAGCAAATCAGGTTCGCCTTTGTCACCACCGAGCTGGATCATCGTGGGATAAAGCGTGTCCCACCACTTGTCATAGGCCGCGGCCAGTGTGGACACCCAGTCAGACTTCTCGGACGCGAGATCCTTTTGGCAGGTCGGGTCGTGTTGCAGATCGAACAAAGACCAGCGCGTATGTGGCGTGACGCCCCAGTGAAACTGCGCATTTTCTTTGGTGTAAATCGCCTTGGTGGCACCGGCCTCAACGGACCGTAGCGTCGTGCATTGGCTGGAATACTTTGTGCACACCGGATCATCGCAGGGCTGGCTGCGCACAAGCAGGTAATCGGTTGTTTGAACGGCGGCCATTGCGTATTTGTGCGACGCGGCCAGTCCGCTGGGCCAGCGGCCAACGTGATGAAACAGCAAACGATCTTCATGCCAGGAGATCGGCTGCGTGGATTCGAGCAGCGGACGCAGCGTGAAGCCTTCGATTTTCGCGTCAAGGTCGGCAGGCAGTTTCACGCCCGCGAAGTCGCAGAGCGTCGGCAGCACATCCAGATGCGCCGTCAGGTTCCGCACCTCGTGCGGCTGCCATGTGCCCGGCCATCTCCAGAATGACATGGCTCGCGAACCGCCCTGCCAGATGGTGCATTTGCAGCCTCTCATTCCCGCATTAAAAACATCCAGACCGTGGGTCTCGCCATTGTCGTTCATCCAAAGCACGATCGTGTTGTCTTCCAATTGCCGTTCATGCAAATACTTCATCAGCCGTCCGAGGTTGTAGTCGAGATTGGCGACCATGCCGAGAAACGCGGCTTCCTCGTCGTCCACCTTGCCGCGAAACGGCGCCTCAAAATCCGCGGGGGCTGCCAGCGGCGAGTGCGGCGAGTAAGGAGCGAGATAGCAGAAGAACGGTGGGGCCCCCTGCCCTGCCCCCGTCGAACGGGTGCTTTCATCAATAAACGTCATCGCCTCCTCAAAGAAGATGTCCTCCCGGTAGCCCTGCCTTTTCTCCCGCTTGCCGTTGCGGACGATAACCGGATCGAAGTGAACCTTAGGGCCGCCGACGTTCCAAGAGCACCAATCAAACCCACGCTTCCCGGGCGCATACTCGCCGTCATTGCCCAAGTGCCATTTGCCGACGAATCCGGTGCGATAGCCGGCGGATTTCAGGAGTTGTGGCAGGATGACGGCGTCCTTGTTCAGATGCTCTCGTGGCTCGCTGGTGTGCGAGACCCCATTTCTGAACTCATGCATACCCGTCATGAGCGCCGCGCGAGTCGGCGAGCAAGAAGGACTCACGGAGAACTTCTCGAAGCGCACGCTCTGATCGTGCAGCGCATCCAGGTTCGGCGTCTTGAGCAATGGGTGCCCATGTCGCCCCACATCGCCGTAGCCCTGATCGTCAGTCAGGATGAAGATGATGTTCGGTTTCTTGGCGGCAACCGCATCGGCTGCGTGCAACGCGGCCAGCGGCGCTAGCAGCAGGGCGGCGAGGAATGTGAGAGTGTGTGCGTGGTTCATGGTCGGCTCCTTCTGCGGGCAATGTCCGCCCTCCACAACTGGCTGTTTGGTGACTACGATTTTCCTCCCGAAACCACCCCTGCACGAGCATTGTTTCACGGTCAACGCACGCCTTCATATGGACTGGATCAGGATTGCCAAGGTAGGCCACTGGAAAGGAGGCTCACCGGATTGGCACGTGCACAGGCCAGCCGAGGTACTGTGTCGGCCGGCCGTTCGCACCGAGTCGCGGGAATCGCGGCCAGCACTCGAACGTGAGCGTGCCTCCCTCGCCGGCTGACTGATCGGCGAAGTCGAATCGTGCGAACCCGTAACCGTCCCCCCGCTGCTTTTCGTCCTTCACGTCGTCAGGATTCGCGTAGGCAACCATCGAGATCTTATTCCCGAGGCCGTCTTCATAATCGCCGGTCCATGGGAGCGGGCTACCGGGCACCGGATTCGTACCTGGCTTCTCATCAAGTGGATGCCACCATCGGCCATAGATCGTGTTGACAATGGCCGGACCAGCAAACGACCAGGGACCATCGCCGTACCCATCAATGCCATGCTTCACCACGGCCGCCAGGTGCTGATCGCCACAGAGGTGCGTTGCCCGGGCCTGCTTCAGAATTCTCAAGGCGTCATTGCGTTTCGACTGAGGCCAGCCGTTGCAGTCGAGATCGGCCAGCAGACGATTGCCAGGCGTGCCGTGCAGATGAACAGCCCCGCAGAATGCTGTCTGCGACAGCGCACACTTCGCGCGGATTCCCTGCCAATCTTCGGCCCATCCACGGAGCCAGGAGATCTGGCGATCGCCGAGTAATTCTAGACCAGGCAGGTCGACTACCTTTCGGTCGTACGAGGGGTCGTCAATGTGATCCGGCCGCGGTCCCAGTTGGGGAATCTTGCCGGCAGGACCAGTTTTGAACTTCCGGTCCTCGATGATCGCAAAATCGACGCCTCCCAGCACGAAACGCGTGAAATAGACGCCGATTCCCTGCTCGACGGGCGTCGGATCGACGGGATCCGGCAGGTGCCAGGTCTGCTGCCGCTGCACCATGTTCACGTATGCGGCAGGATAGAAGTAGCCGCCATCGGCACCGTCGTTTCGCAGGGCTCGCTTGCCACCGGCTCCCCACAGGTTCGGCTGGCCGATGTCGTGGTCATCGGGGAGCGTTACGGTGGGCCGGTCGCGGATGACATCACGGAACTGCAGGCCGAATTCGATCCAGGCATAGGTGTGCTGCTCGTGCCGGTACGATTGGTCGCCGGCGAAGAAGAGTAGGTCGGGATCGGCAGCCTGCAGGCCCGTCACGATTTCACTCCGCAGGCCAGGCGTCTTGGCCGAGTTGCAGGAGAGCACGGCGACTACGATCTCTTTTTTGTCGATTGGATCTTTGCGGATGAGGCCCTCGAATAGAGCCGCGTCGCCATGCCGCACGCGGTAGGCATGGTCGCAACTGGTATCCCATGGCCTGACGCGGAAGTGAGCATCCCAGCCTGGGTAGTGCACAGGCGCGCGGGCGACCTCTACCCACGCATCGCCTCGCTTGATCTCGAGCCGAGCCTCGAGAGGCTCACCCGGTTTGAGCGGAAACAGTTGGGCCGATAGCTTGAGCACGGCATCGCGCTGGGCGTCCGTAACGCCACTCACCGGAGGGGCCGTCAAGGTATAGATTGCGAACGCTATCACGTCTTGACGCGGAACATCAAGCGAGAACGGCTGTTTGGTCGGATGTTTTTTCCACCACTCGTCCGTCGCCCATCCATCCAACTCTGGGAACTCTGCGCCAAACGCGGCCGGGGCGAAGGGCTGATTGGCCTCATCGCCGTTACAGAGCCTCGGCACCACGGCATTCCAACAAACCATTGCGGCTAGAATCGCAATGACGGTCCGGCCCGTTCCGCGTTTACGCATCGTCAGAATCTCCGCTTGTGTCCATGCAAAGCCGCCAGAGGCCGCGTGCTCCGCGGATTATTGACCAGAATTATGATACCGCCGAGTATCGGAGCGGACTGTGGACGGTCGGTCATGCAAGGCGAAGCCCTTGTCCACCACACACGCTACCTGAACGACAAAACCCCCTCTCTTGACATGGTATACGCACGTACATACCATGTGCAGGCATCGTGCTTCGGCGAACCGACATCGCTACAATTCAGGGGACGAATCATATGGTGGCCCTTATGAACACGCTGATGATCTACGAGCAGTTCCGCGCAGTCCTCGG
>JBBAVO010000273.1:0-3927 GCA_040397635.1 Pirellulales bacterium | reverse complement strand
GCAGTGAAGGAAACCAGACCGTGAACCTCGGCTCGCTCATCACAGGCTCGCTCAACGACACGCTCGCCGTGTCGCTGCCCCTGTTTCGCACCGAGCTCTGCCTTGCGGCCACGATCGTGCTCGTGCTGCTCTGTCGGATGCTGCCGGTGCTGCGTCGGCTCGACTCAGGGCTCGTGGCGCTGGGAGGCGTCTGCTTCGCGCTCTGGTATGCGTGGAACGACCTGCGCGGCATTCCAGTGGCCGGCCTGCCGGACGCCGGGGCCGACGCCGCTGGTCTTGTGCGTCAGGAGCTGTTTGGTGGCCTCCTCGTATTCGATTCGCTCACCGCGTACATCCGGTTTCTGCTGATGGGCTTCCTGGCGCTGTACATTCCTTTCACAAAGGCCTCCGGCATTCCAGATCACGAGGACGGCGCTGACTTCTACACGCTTGTGCTCGGGGCGACGCTGGGCATGTGCCTGATGGCCTCGGCCAACCACCTGCTGATGGTCTTCATGGCGGTGGAGATGGCGAGCGTGCCCTCCTACGCCTTGGCGGGTCTGCTCAAGGGCCGGAAGGCGAGTTCCGAGGCGGCGCTCAAATACGCCGTGTATGGGGCGGGAGCGGCGGGCATCATGCTCTACGGCATCAGCCTGCTGGGCGGCCTGCTGGGAACCTGCCACCTGCCGAGCATGGCGGCGGAACTCGCGCGGGTGGTGGATGCCGGAACGGCCAACGGCAGCGTGATGGTGCTGGCCCTCGGCGGACTGATGGTGGCGGTCGGCCTCGCATTCAAGCTGTCTGCAGTGCCCTTTCACTTCTGGTGCCCCGACGTCTTCGAGGGGGCGGCAGCTGAGATCGGCGGCTTCCTGTCGGTCGCGAGCAAGACGGCGGCCGTGGCGCTCCTGTTGCGAATCTGCTACGGCCTGGGCGTATCGCCGACGGGAGTCGGCGGTGCGGCGGCAAACCTCACGGAGCCGGGGCTTGCCGGGCTCGCTTCGACGCGGCATTTCATGGTCTATGTCGTCGGCCTGATGGCAGCGGTCACGTGCACGCTCGGCAACCTCGCGGCCTACGGGCAGACCAACATGAAGCGTCTTCTTGCCTATTCGACCATCGCCCATGCCGGCTACATCATGATGGCGGTCGCGGCCGCGGTGGCACTGGTGGGCGTCAATGTGGCCGCCTCCCGTGAGGCCGTCAGTGCCGTGGCGTTCTACCTCGGCACGTATCTGTTCATGAACCTGGGGGCGTTCGCCATCGTGGCACTCCTCCGCAACCGGCTCCGCAGCGAGGAGATCGATTCCTATGCCGGGCTGGTACGGTCCAGCCCAGGGATTGTCATCGCCACCGCCGTCGTTCTCGTGAGCCTGATCGGCCTCCCGCCGCTGGCCGGCTTCGTGGCGAAGTTCCTCGTGTTTTCCTCACTCGTGCAGGCCATCTCCCTCGAGGCCGAGCGGCCTCTGATGCTCGTGCTGCTCGTGGTCGGTGGACTCAACACGGTCCTCAGCCTCTTCTACTACCTGCGGGTGCTCAAGGTGATGACCTTCGACCCGCCTCCCGCCGATCGCGTGGGCGGTGAGTTTTCGCTGGTGTCGCTGCCGGGAGCGGTCGTCACGGCGCTCGTCGTGCCCGTCGTGGTTCTGGGTGTGTTCTGGGCGGGGCTCTATGCCTGTGCACAACTGGCGGGCGCCTTCGCATCCTGAACGGAAACACCCACCATGCCACCCTCCGATCCACTCTGCCGCCTGCTCGACGTCCTCCAGCCCTCGCTGGCGATGTATCTCGCCGATTCCGGAATCTGGAGCTATCCCGGTAGGGAATCGATCAAGCTCGCGCTCGCCGATCTGGTGGGCGATCACCGCAGCCTGGTCGAACGGGCGGCTGGGTCGATCGAGGACCGCGGCCTCGCGGTGCCTTCCGTGGCCTATCCGATCGGGTTCACCGGCTGTCACGATGTAGACATGCGGTCCCTCCTGCCGCGGGTGGTCTCCGGGCTCCGGGGCCAGGTGGCGGCCATCGACACCATCATCGATTCATCCGCCGACGATGGCGTCGCAGCCGAACTGGCCCGCGAGGCAAGGGCTACGACGCTGAGCCACATCGACGTGCTGGAGCAGGTGGCAGCGTCGGCATCCTGATCCAGTTGCTCGGGATTCAGTTCGTCGATCGGCCTGTCTGTCTTTCTGGGGATTCCTGTTCCTCTTTCCTGTTCCTCTTTCCTGTTTATGGAATACTTCGACAGCCACTGCCATCTCGACCCGATGCGGTATGGGGATGACCTGCCGCAGGTGATCGCCCGGGCGCGAGCGGCGGGCGTGGTCGGCATGACGCTGATCGGCACGCGGGCCTCCGACAGCGAAGCTGCTGCCGAGTTGGCGGCCCGGGAACCGGGTTTCGTGGCGGCCGCCGGCATCCATCCGAATGACGTTGCCGGTATTGAGCCAGACGAATGGGATCGCATCACCCGGCTGGTGGTGTCGGGACGCGTGGCGGCGATCGGGGAGACCGGCCTCGACTGGTATCGCGACTCGGCGCCGCGTGAGGTGCAGCGGGAGTTCTTCGACCGTCACATCCATCTGGCCCAGAGCGTGGGGCTGCCGCTGGTTGTCCACACCCGTGAAAGCATCCGCGACACGCTCGACACGATTCGCGACGCATTGGCCCGCGGGCCGCTGAGCGTGGTTCTGCACGCCTTCACCGGCACGCAGGTGGAAGCCGAGGAGGCTGTGTCGCTTGGCTGCTGCCTGGGATTCGCCGGCATGGTGACCTTCCGATCCGCGGCCGCCCTGCGGGAGGTGGCTGCCGTGGTGCCGTCGGACAGGCTCTTGATCGAGACCGACAGTCCTTTTCTCTCCCCGGAACCCATGCGCGGCCGGCGGAATGAACCGTCTCACGTCGTGCACACGGCCCGTTGTCTCGCGATCGCTCGCGGAGTCGCCCTCGAGCGGCTGGCGGCGGAGACGACGGCCAACGCGCGGCGGGTGTTTCTCCGCCGCTGACAACGGTAGCATGACCCGTTCTGTCCGCCCGCGTTCCCGCCCCACCGCCTTCCCGCCCCATCAGGAGACACGACCATGGTTCGCACCCCCAGCACGATGCTGCCTCTCGGCACAGCGGCACCTGATTTCGAACTGCCCAACGTCGATGGTCGGATGGTGAGCCTGGCCGATGCGTCCGGCCCGAGGGGTACGGTGGTGATGTTCATCTGCAACCACTGTCCGTTCGTGAAGCACGTGGCCGACCAACTGGCGGCTCTGGGGCGGGACTGTCTGCCGCGGGGCGTCGGCGTCGTGGCGATCAGTTCCAACGACGTCGCCTCCCATCCGGCCGACTCTCCAGAGCAGATGATCCACGAGGCTGAGGAGCGGGGCTATGCCTTCCCCTACCTCTACGACGAGACCCAGGAGGTGGCCAAGGACTACCACGCCGCCTGCACGCCCGACTTCTATCTGTTCGACGGCGATCGGAAGCTGGTCTACCGTGGCCAACTCGACTCGAGCCGGCCGGGCAACGAGATTCCCGTGACAGGCAGCGATCTGCGTGGAGCGATCGAAACCCTGCTCGCCGGCCGGCCGGCATTGGCCGACCAGAAGCCAAGCATCGGCTGCAACATCAAATGGAAGGCCGGCCATGAGCCGCCCTACTTCCACGCCTGACGCTTCCACGCCTGACGGTCATGGCGTCACTGGCGAGGTGGGCACGAGCCAGTTGCCTACTTCCGCGGTCCTTCCGGTGGGCGGGTCGGGCCGTTGCTGCTGCGGCCGGCAAACTTGCCGATGTCCTGCGTATCGCCAGGTTCCAGCCGCGAGGCCCGCAGGTTCTCCCGCTGGATCGCCTCATAGACCTCCTGCCGGTGCACGGGAATCTCGGTAGGAGCGTTGATGCCCAGCCGGACCTTGTCTCCCCGGATGTCCACGATCGTGACGACGATGTTGTCGCCGATCA
>JBBAVO010000272.1:0-3932 GCA_040397635.1 Pirellulales bacterium | reverse complement strand
GGCCTCGAAAATCGAATCACCTTCATGTTCAGTGCCGAGAAGGGGCAGGACCTGCCGTTCTTTGGTTACTGGCAACTACCCGACTTCCTTTCGTTCATGACGACGACCTCCGGCCTCCTCGGCTCGACCGATCCCACCACCGCGATCTTCGTCGACGGTAACGAGGGCCGTGGCGTGCCGCTGGCCAACTACGGCCTCTACAGTCTCAAGCAGATCTGCTCGGCATGGAACATCGCCACGTATCCCGGCACGGCCGACGTGATCGCGCCGAAGGCTCCGCAGGTCGCCCTCGTGCGTGACACGGGGCGCAGCGCCAGCGATCGCATCACGAGCGACGGGCGGTTGGTGGTTGCATCGGAGCAGGGGGCGAGGGTCCAGTATTCGACGAACGGCGGCCTGCGGTGGAGCCCTGTCTTCCAGGCCAAGCCCGGCCGCAACATCGTGCATGTCCGCCAGATCGATGCGGCCAACAATATCTCGCCCACCACCACATTCAGCTTCACGCTCGATCGCGTGCGGCCGGTAACGCCACAGGTGCTGCCTGCCCGGCTGGCCGGCATCAACCTCTATGCCATCGTGACCCGCGACCCCTCCCTGTCGGTGCGACGGGTGGAGAGGAACGCGCTGGTCGAGTATTCGTTCCACGGGCGTGCCGGATGGAGCAATTGGAGCACCGACTACGCGGCCGCTGCGGGCCGGAATGTCGTCCGTGTCAGACAGGTCGATGTGGCTGGCAATGTCTCTCCAGCCAGCCGTGCCCTCGCGTTTCGGCTCGATCCGTCGACAGCCGCCGCTTCGTCGCGATCGCTCCCTGCCACGTTTGCCCAGGAACTGCCCTCATTCGCGCCGACCGCGTGGTCTCGCCGCTTGGCTGGCCGCCCGCCGACCATGTAGGCGGCGTCGTGTAAACGGCCGCCGGACAAAACATAAGAATTGGCCCCGAACTGTCGGACAGCAGGGGCTACAATCTCGCCCACAGCCTCGTGGACGGCATGGCGTGCTGCCACTGCCGGCGAACGGTCCCGGCGGTGACGTCACGCGGTTTGACTCGAAAGGTGAGGGCGTTGGCATGAGTAGCAGACCGCACGGCGATTCGTCCCACCGCAACGCGATCGACTGTATCGTCTGCGGCACATGCGTCGCCGACATCCTCGTCCGCCCAGTGCCGCTCTCGCAGCCGGTCGGTGGCGGGCGGCTGTTTCACGTCGAGCCGATCGAAGTGACGACCGGCGGCATTGTCTGCAACTCAGGCACCGCCATGCAGCGGCTCGGACTTCACGTGGCGGCCTCGAGCCTGGTGGGTGACGATCTCTGGGGCAGCGTCGTCCGATCGCGGCTCGCGGCCGAGGGCATCGACACCGCGGCGATCGAACCGCACGCCACGCTCGCCACCAGCACGACCGCCGTGCTGATCGACCCCAGCGGCGAACGTAGCTTCGCCCACCACGTCGGCGCGCCGCACGCCATCGATCTCACCTTCATCAAGCGGCAGGCCGCCCACTTCGGCAAGAGCCGCATGGCGCTCGTCGGCTATTTTGGACTCTTGCCTTCCCTCGAACCGGTGCTGGCCGACGCGCTCGCGACCATCAAGGCCACAGGCTGTCGCGTGGCGCTCGAAACCGGCGGCTCTGGAGGCACCCTCGAGCAACTCGAGCCGGCGCTCAAGCACGTTGACATCTACGTGCCCAGCCTCGACGAGGCCGTTCACCAGACAGGCCTCCCCGACCCGAAGGAGATCATTGACTGCTACCGACGGCACGGGGCTGAGGGAATCGTCGGCGTGAAGCTCGGGACACGCGGCACGCTCCTGAGCCCCGCGGCTGGCGACGTATTTGAAATTCCGTGTGTGCCCGCCCCCGGACCGGTCGTCGACACGACCGGCGCCGGCGACTCGTTTCTTGCCGGTCTGCTCACGGGACTCCTACGGGGCATGCCGCTCCGCGCGGCCGGCCTGCTCGGCGCCGCCACGGCTGCCTGCTGCGTGACGGGTCTGGGCGCAACCGCCGGTCTGCGATCGTTCGACGACACGCTGCGTCTGGCCAACGCTCACCCCAAGTGAAAATCGATCACCAGCGGCAGGTGGTCGCTGGCGACATGCGAGAGGCTCGTCTTCACGATCCGTGCCTGACGCACCTCGATCGCGCCCCGAATGAACGCCTTGTCGAGCGAACCGACCGCCAGCCATGCCGGGAACGACCGGAACTTTCCAGCCGGGTGGGTCACCTGGGCGAATCCATTCGCGGCCAGGCTCGCAGTGGCGAGTGTGTCGCGCCAGTCGTTAAAGTCGCCCACGACCATCGTCGGTAGGTTGTCGGCCGAGCGGAAGAGCATGTGCCCGAGCAGACGTTCCATCTGCCAGTGCCGCTCCCTTTCAGCCAGCCCCAGATGCGTGTGCACCAGGTGCAGCGGGCCCTCGGGACTGTCGATGAGCAAGAGCTGCGCGCCGCGTGGCTTCCGCGTGCCCTGCCGCAGCAGGATTCGGTGGCGGTTTTCCAACGGCCACCGCGATAGTACGAGATTCCCATAGCCACCGTTGCCAACCGCCACGTTCGACTGAAACACCGAGTGAGCCCGAAAGTATCGCGAAAGTAACCTTGGCTGATCATCGAACCGGCTCCGTCGCACGAGACGGTCCACCTCCTGAAGGCAGATCAGGTCGGGATTCTCCGCCTCGATGCAGTCGATGATCCGCGCAAGCGAATACCGCCGGTCACGGCCGCCAATCCCCTTGTGGATGTTCCAACTCAGCAGTCGCATGGGGCCATAGTCTTCGAGACGAGGGTCAGTGTTTCTGTTTCTG
Source organism: Pirellulales bacterium (assembly GCA_040397635.1). Classification (GTDB taxonomy): domain Bacteria; phylum Planctomycetota; class Planctomycetia; order Pirellulales; family UBA1268; genus CAMCQY01. Next base: position 1,132 of record JBBAVO010000272.1, on the reverse strand, counting down.
TCGCATGTAATACCGCTGCACTCGGGCCACGCACGGGCGGCCGTCGGGGCTCTTTATCGCGCAGGCGGCATCGGGCTGGCCAGCCTGCTGCACGACTGCCCGCACCCGACTGGGCACCGGCTCCGCAAGGTCGGCGTCGATGTCGTCCACGCTGAGACCGTGGCAGCAGCAGAGGGGCCCTGTCGGATCCTTGGGCCAGTAAAGGCCGTGGGCGGCGGCGGAATCCACGTTCCGTTCAAAAAGGTCAAAGTAGGCGACGGGGCAGGCGTCGGTCGCACACCAATAGGCCGGCTCGCCGAGTGACTCGGCCGCGTCCGAGTCCAGGTGAGCCCGCAGCGTCTCAGGCCCCACCGGCAGGCCGTCCGCACCGCAGCGGGGGCACCGCGGCGGCAGGCTCGAATCGGGCTCCTTGCAGAAGGCCTTGTTCATGATCACTCTGGTTCACAGACGCTCATCTTCCCACTCGCCAGATTGTAACCTAGGCTTTCGCCATGCAGGCCCACGACGACATTCGCATCGGCACGCTCGTTCCCGCCCACGACCGCACCGCGGAAGTGGTCCGCCAGTTGCTGCCGCGCGGATTCGAGACCTTTCAGATCAGCTTCGGCAAGAGCGTCGGCGACGGCGATCTCGTCGGGCTGGCTGACGCCGTCCGCCGCGTGCTCGACGCCTTCCCTGTCGCGAGCGGCGATCTGCCACGCCGCGTCAGCTCGATCGGCGTCTATGGCAATCCGCTCACAAGCCCCGAAACGGTCCGCGACTGGGAGCGGCTCATCGATGCCGCTCCCAGCTTCGGCTGCGACATCGTGTCGGGCTTCGCGGGGCGGATCCCTGGCCGCCCCGTGCCGGAGTCATACGGTCGCTTCGGCGAGGTCTTTCGGCCGCTCGCCGCCCGGGCGGAAGAGAAGGGGGTACGGCTGGCTTTTGAGAACTGCGAGGCCCGCGGCACATGGGAGGCAGGCGATCGCAACATCGCCCATGCTCCGCAGGCCTGGGAGGCGATGTTTGGCGAGGTGGAGAGCCCGGTGATCGGCCTCGAGTGGGAGCCGTGCCACCAGATCGTGAGCTTCGTCGATCCGCTGCCGCAGCTGCGCCGCTACTGCCACCGCATCTGGCACATCCACGGCAAGGA
>JBBAVO010000271.1:0-3939 GCA_040397635.1 Pirellulales bacterium | reverse complement strand
GGGCAGCACATGGCCGACTGGACGCCGAAGGGGGAGGGCCGCGACTTCGAACTGGCGTCGATCATGGAGCCGTTTGCCAGCGTGAAGCAAAAGCTCACGGTGCTCTCGGGGCTGGCGGCCGACAAGGCCCGCGCTCATGGCGATGGCGGCGGTGACCATGCCCGCGCGATGTCGGCATTTCTCACCGGCGTGCAGCCCAGGAAGACCGACGGCACGAGCATCCGCAGCGGCACTTCCGTCGACCAGATCGCGGCCGCGATGGCTGGCAGCGAGACACGGCTCCCGTCTCTGGAGATCGGCGCCGACAAGGGGGCGATGGCCGGCAACTGTGACTCCGGCTACAGCTGCGTCTACTCCTCGACGATGTCGTGGCGGTCGCCCACGCAGCCATTACCCAAGGAGGTCAACCCGAAGGTGGTCTTCGACCGGCTGTTTGGCGACGGCGACCCGGCCGCCGCGGCCCGCGCGGCTCGCCGCACCAGCATCCTCGATTTCGTGCGGGAGGACTCTCGTGGCCTGGAGCGACGGCTGGCGGCGGGCGACCGCCGGAAGCTCGACGAGTATTTCACGTCGGTCCGTGACATCGAACAGCGGATCGAACGAGCCGCCACGCTGCCCCCGGTGGAGCCGCCCGCGATGGCACAGCCCGCGGGCATTCCCGGCGATTACGGCGAACACATCCGCTTGATGTGCGATCTTCTGGTGCTGGCTTTTCAGGCCGACGTGACCCGCGTCGCGACGTTTGTGCTGGCCAACGAAGCGAGCAACAAGCCGTATCCGTTCATCGGCGTGCCTGAGGGGCATCATGACCTCTCGCACCATGGTGGCAACCCGGAAAAGCAGGCGAAGATCCGGAGCATCAACCTGTTCCACGCCGGCCACGTTGCCCACCTGCTCCAGCGTCTCGACGCGGTGCCGGAGGGGGATGGCACGCTGCTCGACCACGCGATGATCGTCTACGGCAGCGGCATCCACGACGGCAACAAGCACAACCACGAAGATCTGCCGATCCTGCTCGCAGGCGGCGGCTGCGGCACGATCACGACCGGCCGCCACCTCACGTTCCCGACAGACACCCCGCTGAGCAATCTCTGGCTTTCGCTCCTTGACCGCATGGACGTGTCGGTGGAGCAGTTCGGCGACAGCACCGGCAGGCTGTCTGGACTGCTCGAATAGTGGCATGACACAACGTTCCGCACCGACAGCGAGCGGCGCATCACCCGCTGGCTGACCGAAATCGGTCGCGGCCCTAGCCGATTCCCACCGCCACGGACTCTTGCCGCTGCTTGCGGGTCTTTCGCGGGATTCGTACAACTTCTGATCTCACTTCCGTGCGTCCACGACAGGGGTTTTCCATGGCCACCGCCACCGCTTCCCGCACCTCCGCCAAGCTTCCCGAGTCGAAGAACGTCGGCTCCGCTCTCGACCGCGCACTCTCCGCGGGCAAGGGCATCCTCCGGCTGTCGCCCACCTGGGTGCCGCGGAGCTTCCTCCACCCCGGCAAGCGGGTTCGCCTTCACCCCGACGACTACTACTCCTATGGCCTCAACCGCGGCGGCATCGATGAGCGGTGGTTCGCCAGCACGACCGAAGCGGCCAACGAGGGCCGCGTGCCCGACGAGGGGCTGTCGTGGTGCGTGTTCGACGGCGAGCGATTCATGCTGCGGGACGCTGTCAGCGAGGGGGGCGCGAAGCTCGTCGGCAAGGCGATCTGGGACCGCTACAAGAAGTGGCCCGTCTATTCGAAGTTCTTCGACAACATGGGGCCGATCCCCCACCACATGCACCAGTCGTTTGAGGACGCCAAGCTCGTCGGCCAGGAGGGCAAGCCGGAGAGCTATTACTTCCCGCCGCAATACAACAATTGCGACAACCACTTCCCGTACACGTTCATGGGCCTCGAGCCGGGCACCACGAAGGAAGACGTGCGGAAGTGCCTGGAGAACTGGAATCGCGGCGATAACGGCATCATCGACCTCGCCAAGGCCTACCGGCTTGAGCGTGGCACCGGCTGGCTGATCCCGCCGGGCGTCCTCCACGCGCCGGGCTCGCTGCTCACCTACGAGCCACAGTGGGGCAGCGACGTGTTCGCCATGTTCCAGTCGCTCGTTGAAGGCCGGGAAGTGCCCTGGAGCCTGCTCGTCAAGGACATGCCGAAGGAGAAGCACCACGATCTCGACTTCATCATCGGCCAGCTCGACTGGGAGAAGAACGTCGATACCCACTACAAGGAGAGCAATTTCCTGAGGCCGATCGTGGACGAGACTCGGAGCGGCCCCGGTGCCACCGACCGCTGGATCGTCTACGGCCATGTCGATGGCCGGCAGCTCTTCAGCGCCAAGGAACTGACGCTCGAGCCGGGCGCGAAGATCACGGTGAAGGACGCTGGCGCCAGCGGCTGGATCACCGTGCAGGGCGAAGGGAAGGTGGGCGCTCATGACGTCGCCACCCCGACGCTCATCCGCTTCGGCGAGATGACCAGCGACGAGCTCTTCATCTCGGCCGACGCCGCTGCAGCAGGCTACACGGTGGAGAACACCGGCCCGGGCCCGCTCGTATCGCTCCGCTATTTTGGCCCCGACGTCCACGCCGACCTCCCCAAGCACGGAAAGAAGGCGTGAACAATCGGGGTTGCCCCTACCATGTCGCCGGACGTTCGCTACGGCCATCCATGGCCTTCGCTCACTCGATGCTGACTACGCTTCGACATCCTGTCTCCGCTTGTCAGCAACGCCGGCTCCATGGCAGGGGCAACCCCTTCCGGTTTCCATTTGACCGTCCGAACACTTGAAGGAACCACGCGATGCCCACGCACAACGCCCCCAAGCTTCACAACGCCATGTGGCCCGGCCTCGTCGGCAAGGGCACCGACGCCGGCCAGGAGCCACCGATCAGCCTCGACCGGATGCTGGAGCTGACCGCGGCGGCAAACGTGAATGGCCAGAAGTTCGACGGCATCGACTACTTTCTGTTTCTGCCGCATACGAACCCCGAGGCGAGCGACGCGGAACTGACGGTGATTGCCGACAAGATCGCCAGCCATGGATTCACGGTCGGCTCGCTCGTGGCGCCGGTCTGGCCGGGCACCGTCGGCGACTCGGCGATGGGGGATGCGGCTGCGAAGGAAAAATTCCTGTCGGCCGTGAAGATGGCCTGCCGGATCGCGAAGGTCTTCGAGAAGCACGGCGTGCGGAAGTATGGCGTGATCCGGATCGACTCGGCGGAGTTTGGCGTGAACAAGTGGCGGGAGAATCCCAAGGCCAACACGGCGAAGATCGCCGAAACGTTCCGCGAAGCGGCGAAGATCGCCCACGACAACGGCCAGCGGCTCGCCGCCGAGGGAGAGATCTGCTGGGCCGGCATGCACTCCTGGAAGGACATCCTCGACCTGCTCGAAGAGGTCGGCATGCCCGACACGCTCGGCTTCCAGGCCGACCTCGCCCACACCTACCTCTATCTGCTTGGCTACAACGCGCCTGAATATGCCCTGGTGAAGCCTGGCTACACGGAGGCCGAGTTCTACGCCGCCTACAAGCAGATGACCGACAAACTCCGGCCGTGGACGATCGACTTCCACGTCGCCCAAAACGACGGCGAGGTGCACGGCGCCGGCTCGCACGACAAGACGGGCAAGCACTGCCGAGCCGACGATCCCAACGGCAAGCTCGACATCGTGAAGTGCTCCGGCTACTGGCTCGAAGGCGCGGCCAAGCGTGGCATCGAGCACATCTGCTGGGACGGCTGCATGTTCCCGAACTCAACCCTCGAAAACCCCTCCACCTGGAACACCATCCTCAAGACCATGATCGCCGTCCGCGACGCCCACGGCTGGAACTAGCCCCCAGCGGACTCGATCAACCTAAACGAACGACCGGCGAGGTGAGGGGATCGGCGGAAGCTCGAGGAGCGTTAGGCCGCGCGGGTTCCGCGGCCTCCGCG
>JBBAVO010000270.1:0-3945 GCA_040397635.1 Pirellulales bacterium | reverse complement strand
CTCCAGCGGGTCGTAGCCCGGCTTGCGATGGATGTCGATCGTGCGGGCAAACCGCGGTGCCTTCGCGTCGTCGAGCCAATAAAAATAGCTCTGCCAGCTCTCGGGCGTGCTCTCGATGACGATGTCACCACAGCGGCTATTCATGCCGGGCGGCACCGAGGCCGTCAGGCCGGCTGTGACGAGATCCTCACCTGAGAGCACGCGGGCCACCCCTGCCCTGCCCCGGAACAGCGACGCCACGGTTTCAACGAGTTGCTGGTCAGCACCGTCCTGAAGATAGACGTGGCTCACCTGATGGTCAGCGAGCGCCCAGGCACGGCTACCAACCATATCGAGCAGTTCACCGTCAGCCGTCTCGATGACATCCAACAGACCGGCCTCGCGGAGCACGCGGTTGGGGAAGAGCGTGTGCGACACCGGTCGGATCCGGTATTCGCCCACCACGAGCACCGTGAGCCGGTCGCGGCCCACGATCGCTCCGAAGCCGTCGATGAGTTTCGCAATCTCGGCATCGAGTTCGCCGCAGGCCGCATGGGCCGGCGGGCTGTCGGGGCCGGTCCGCTGCGCCGCGTAGTCGAGATGCGGCAGGTAGACGGTGGCGAAGTGCGGCGGATTGTCACGCGATGCCTCCAGAAAGCTCCGCGCGATCCACTGCGACGACTCGATCCCCGCGATCGGGCCCCAGAACTTGTGCAGCGGAAAATCGCCGAGCGTGTCGCGAAGCGATGCATAGAGCGGCTCGGGGTTCGTGTGGCACCACATCGTCTCGGTGCCATCGGGGTTGTGCTTCGGCGCCGGCAGGCAGACGAGGTCGGCGGTGGCATGCTTCGACTGCAGGAGAAACCAGGCCGCCGTGCGCAGCTCCGGCCGGGCCGACTTGAGCCGGTCCCAGAGCCGCGCCGCGCGGTGCACGCCATCGGGGCTGATCCACATTTCGAGATGGTGCGAGCCGCGATCGTAGAGGCCGTTGGCCACGATGCCGTGGGCGGCGGGCGAAACGCCCGTCGTGAGCGTGGCCTGCACGGGGCAGGTGACGGCGGGAAATCCCGGATCGAGTGGCACGCAGTCGCCACCTGCGGCAAGCGACGCGAGGGTCGGCATCCGCGACAGATCCTCCTGTCGCAGGCCAGGAATCGAAAGGATAAGCACATGGACGGGGGGCGATGCGGCACTCATCGGGACGACTCCTTCGAAGGAAGCTGGCGAGGAAGCGGGCGAGGAAGTTGGGGAAGCAGCGGCATGAGGAAGGCGGCGGACTGGCGGGCTGTTTCCACCCAGCAGTGCGACTGCCGCGGCAGTTCAAGGTGCAGGCCGACGGCGGCGCCGCCAGCAGCCAGAGCGGCAAGGACCGGTGGAAAGTCGACGTCCCCTGAGCCCAGCGGCAGGTGCTCGTGGCGGCAGGCGAGCATGTCGTCAACATGGACGTTGACAACGCGGTCGGCCCACGGGCGAAGCATGTCGGCCATCGGCCGTTCACCCATGCACTCCATGTGGCCGATGTCGATGGTGAGCCGGAGGTGGTCGGGCCTGCCCATCCGGTCGAGCAGCTGACGATAGCGGGCCAGCGTGTCGATCGCCATGCCCGGCTCGGGTTCGAATCCCAGCGGTATATGCCGGGCCGCGGCATGGTCGAGCACGGGGGCGAGGCTACCGGTGAGCCGGCCCCAGATCGACAGCTCGTCGGCGGAGTCGCGGGCCACACCCGACCAGAGCGAGACGCAGGTCGCCCCCAGATCGGTTGCGATGTCGATGGCGCGGCAGAGAAAGTCGGTGCGGCGATTGCGGGCCTCGCGGTCGGCCGTCACCAGCGTCGGTTCGTGTTTCTGCACGGGGTCGAGCAGATGGCGGCCGCCGGTTTCGATCACGCAGGCCATGCCAGCAGCGGCGAGGGCGGCCCGCCAACGGACGACGCGCCCGGCCAGATCATCCGCAAAGGGATCGAGCGTGTGGTGGTCGAGCGTGATGGCCAGCGACCGGTAACCCATCTCGCGGAGCATGGGGATCGCGTCGAGCGGATCGACGTCGCCGATGCTGTTGGTGCTGAAGCCGAGCAGCATGATGAATGGGCCGATGAAGAGTGGGCCGATGATGGATGGGCCGGGGGGAGTGGTGAAACAGGCTTCAGGTGGGGCTGACGAACCGCCGTCCGAGAAGAAAGGGAACGAGCAACAGCAGGACGATGATCGACCACGGCTCGCCGCAGGTGGCCAGCACGAGGACGGCGTCAAGTGTGATGATCGCCATGATCGCATTGCCCACCGCCTGCTGCACGCGGCCGCTCGTCGGATCGAAGATGCCGAGCACCGCCCGCAGCAGGACCGACGCGGTGAGCATCCCCCACAGCACCAGCCAGTTCGAGAGCTTTGCACCCGTGAGCCAGGCCCCGGCATCGCCGGCACGGGCGGCCAGCCAGGGGGAGAGGCCAGCCGTGGCCAGCCCGATGAGCATGATGATCGTGCCGGCTGCGAGCGTCTCGGCCCGGCTCTCCTCAGCCTCGTCGCGGGCATAGACCGTGATGCCCATCACGTAGACCCCCATGCCGATCGGGAGCAGCCATTCATGGGGCGTGTGCGGTCCGCCAGCCGCGGCCATGCCCAACAACCAATTGAGGGACCGGCAGCTCCCCATCACGAGCGGCCCCATGCTCGTCGCCTTGGCGTGGCGGTTGTAGATCCAGACCGCGGCGGTGAGCAGGGCTCCCACGAGAGCTGGCCAGGGAGACCGCGCCGCAAACGCTGTGGCACATGCAGCGGCGCTCCCGACCGCCATCAGGAGGTTGCCGGCGGCAGCAGCGGTCCGCACACCGATCTGGCCGCTCGGGAGCGGCCGCCCCGGCCGCTCCTCGCGGTCGAGCGCCAGGTCGAAGACGTCGTTGAGCACCATACCGGCCGCATAGAAACCCAGCGACGCGAGGATCGCCCACCAGAGGGCCGGCGCGGGCCAGTCGATCGCACGCGCCTGCGACACGATCAGGTAGCCGGCGAGTACGTCGGCCACCGCCGTGGCATGGTTGGGCAGCCGCAGGAGCCGGACCCAGGCGAGCAGAGATGCGAGCATGTGCGGTCTTGCGGGGGTGACGTCAGGCGATGGTCACCGAGGCCGCGGCGGCCTGGGCAAGCAGATAGCCGCGGGCGGCACGGGCGGCCTCATCGGGCTTGTCGCGATACGGGTAGAGCTCGACCGTGATCCACATCTCGGGCGTGTGCGTGGCGATCGCCTTGAACACGCCGGCAAAGTCGATCGCCCCTTCTCCAGGCACGAGGTGATGATGCACGCGGGTCGCCGCGATGTCCTCGAAGTGGTAGTGCCGGGTGTGCTCCTTCATGCGGGGCACCCACTCGGCCGGATCCTCACTCACGCAATACGCATGGCCGATGTCGAAATTGAGGCCCAGCGACGGATGATCGACCCGCTCGGCAAACTCCAGATACTGATCGAACTTCTCGATCAACAGGCCGGGCTCCGGCTCGATCAGGAGCGTCACGCCACACTCGGCGGCCACGTCGAGGCAGGGCATGATCTCGTCATAAAAAATGTCGGTCGCGGCGGCGCGGCTCTGCCCCTCCGCCAGTTCGCCGCCCGGTTCGGTGGAGATCGCCGGCGCGCCGAGTTCGGCGGCGAGCCGGAGGGCACGCTTGGTGTGTTCGCGGCGGATCGCCCGGTAGTGCCGGTCGGGATCGGTCCACCCCGGATGCCAATAGGGCTGCCGGGGATCGGCGATCGCGTTCATCATGAAGGCGTTGATGTTCGAGATCGTGAGGTTGTTTTTCTCGAGCGCCGTGCGGATCGCCTCCTTCTGCACCGGAAGCAGGCCGGCGGGCCAGGCATGCGGCACGTCGGCCAAGAGTTCGATGCCCCGGTAGCCGAATCCGGCGATCCTCTCGATCGCCTGCTCGACGGGCACGTCGAGATAGGCATTGGAACTGAAGGCGAGTTGCAGCGGCA
>JBBAVO010000269.1:0-4003 GCA_040397635.1 Pirellulales bacterium | reverse complement strand
GATCGCAGTTCGCCGTCTTCCGCGACGAGCATGCCCGCCTTGAAGACCTGCGCGGGCATGGCGAACATCCGCGAGAGATCGGCGTCGCGGCGGTAGACGGTGATGTCGGCGTCCGCCCCGACGCCCAGATGCCCCTTGGCCGTGAGCCCTGCGATCTTCGCCGGGGCTGCCCGCGTGATGATGCAGAGCTCCTGCAGCGAGTATTCGCGAGAGATCCCCGCCAGCGGGCTCCGCTTCCGTACCGCCGGATGGATGCGGTCGAACGCCGCGCGACGGAAGGCGGCGTCGCCCAAGAGCCGCATCAGATGCGGATAGGCGGTGAAGTGTGCGCCGTTGGGATGGTCGGTCGAGAGCACCAGCCGCCACGGGTCGGCGGCCGTCAAAAACCATTCCAGACCGATCGCCCACTGCCAGGCATGCACGAGGCTCTTTTCACGATAGCTGATCGGCAGCACGCCGCAGCCCCCCTCGAGATGCAGGTCGTGCGACATCCACGGCACGCCGGTGGCATGGGCCAGATGCTCCGCGGCGGCTGAGTCGCCCGTCATCGCCACCGTATCGCCGAAGAGTACCTGCCCCACGTCGAGGGTCAGCTCTGGATGCGTGTTGAACCACTCGACCAGTGATGCCACGCCCGAGCCGAACGTGTCGGCATCGAGATCGCCGCCTGTGTAGCTGTGGAACTGCACGTGCGCGAGATGGGCCGGAATGCCGTCGAACGTGTGCATCGTCTCCAGCAGCGTCCGCCAGTTGCCGGGCAGGCCGAGGTTGGCGGTGTGGACGTGCAGCGGGTGGGGCAGACCGACCGCCTGCACCGCCCGGGCCAGTCGTTCGAGCAGCACCCGCGCGGTGAGCGACATGCCCGGCAGCGGCGTGTCGAGATCGCGGTGGTCGCCCCGGCGGCCATGCTTCCAGAATGCCGGGCCGCCCGGATTGGCTACTTTCACCGCCCAGCCCCGGCCGGCCTGCATCGCAGCTGCTATGAGTCGCTGCAATTGGCGGTCGCCCTCAGCGTTGTCGGCGCGGTCGAGTGCCGCTAGCACGTCGGCATCGTCGGCTGCGAGCAGGTAGATGCCCTTGTCGAGAATGGGGAGGTCGGCAAGTTCCATGTGGGCCACGTCGGCGGCGGCCGTGGCGATCGCCGCATCAAACACGGTGGTGTAGCCGAGCGCGGCGTAGAGGGCGCCGGTCGAGTGGATCGTGGGCACGGCGGCGGGCGAGTTGCGGGCGAGTTGCGGAGCGATGCGGCGGCCGGCGTTCACCTTCGGGCCGGCCACATGGCTATGCAGGTCAACGCCGCCTGGCATTACGACCCGGCCCCTGGCATCGATCCGCGTGAAGGGTTGCGGATCGGCCGGCTTCGCGACGATCCGACCGTCCTCCACCCAGATGTCGTCCACGATGCCATCGCGCCCGTGCAGCGGATCGTGAATCGTGCCATCGCAGAGGACGAAGCGGTGGGGGGCAGGGGAAGGGCTGTCGGCCTGGCTGGTCGTGGGGGCGTTTCTCATCGTGGCCGGCCTCCGACCGCAGCCACGGCGAGCGACCGCCGCACGGCACCGGCGAGATCGACGAGCCGTTCGCGCATCTGCGGCAGCGTTGACTGCCTGGACGGAGCCAGCACGACACGGCGGCCATCCTCACGGAGCATCGTGCCGGTGGTGGCGGTTATCAGGCTGGCACACCGCACGTGGATCGTGCGGCCGGCTGGCTGTCGCGGCATCTCCGCGGCATCGCTGATTCGCACCAGCGAGACCGCATCGCCACGTTTGGCGATCGCCTCTTCGAGCGGCCCGCTCAGCCGTCCGAGGATCACGACGGCATCCACCTCGCCGCGATCGATCAGCCGCCGGGCATCCGACTCTCCCGGCAGGAAGAGACTGCCCATCCGATCGGCGCAGGCGATCGCGCCGGCCGCACCATACCGCCAGGTGCATGCCGCCGCGGCGCCGGCGGCGTTGGCACCGCCCGCCGCGAGGCCCGCGCCAAGCGGAATCTGGAAGGCCTGCCTTTCGTGGGCGATCGTGCGGACCAAATGGACGATGCTCCAGGCCTCGAGCCCCACTGAATCGTCGGCATCGGCGGTGACGATCGCCACGCAGGTGGCCGATCGAATGGCGTCGTGCAACTGGCTTGAGTCGGAGGCCAGCGGCCCGTCGAGCGTGTCGGGGGCATGACGGCCCGCAATCCGCAGGTGGAGCAAGCGGGCCGCCTCCACGGCGAGGTCACGGGAGAGCGGCAAGTGGCGATGCGAGGAGGCGTCTGGCATGACGCTGTCGGGTCCGATGGCGATCGTCTGACGCGGGCGACCATCGGCCAATGGTGGCGTGACGAACCGTTCGATGAACCGCGGATGCGATTCGAATGGATCGCAGCACCAGAAGATGACAAGATCGGCCCTGTCGCGAAGTTCTTCGAAGGCGGCGGTTACTTCGCCGGTCCGCGCGATCGTGGGACCGGCGGCACGGGCCGATTCCGGCAGACCGGCATCGACAGCAGCGGTGAGCGATTCAGCGAGATCGCAGGCGGCGGTGATGGCCTCAAGCGGGGCGTTGGCCAGGCCGGTGACGAGCGCTCGGCGAGCCGATACGAGCACCTCCGCCGCCCGTTCGAGGGGCATCTCCCGGTCGATCGGCGCTTCATTCTCGGAGGCCCCGGCAGACGGCGCCGCCGAAGGCATCTCGGCGGCGAGTGCCTCGCGGATCGTCTTGCTGCCGTGGTCGCATGCCTGCTCCACGACGTCAGCGGCAGTGATCAGAATGTCGTCGCAGAGCAGCGGGCAGACGGTGCAGGTGCACCGCTGCGAATCGACACCCAAGGAAACCGGCGACTCCCGTCTCACGGCTTCGGCAGCACCCAGATGTTGCGGTAGCGGACCGGATTGCTGTGGTTCTGGAGGTGGAGCGGCCCCTTCGTCGCCTCCTGCTTGATGGGACCGCCCGGGGTCAGCGTCGGCACCTCGACGTTGTCGTGGATGACGGTGCCGTTATGACGCACGGTCATGCGAGCGTTCGCCACCTTCTTCTCCCCCTCGAATCGCGGTGCGGTGACGTTGATGTCGTAGGTCTGCCAGGTCAGGGGCGGCAGGCACATGTTCACGAACGGGGCCGCGGCCTTGTAGATGCCGCCGCACTCGTTGTCTTTCCCCTCGAGGCCGAAGCTATCGAGCATCTGGGTCTCGTAGCAGCCCATGACATACGCGCCGCTGTTGCCGCGACCCTGCCCGCGATCCTTGGGCTGATAGGGCAGACGAAACTCGATGTGCCAGAGGGCATCGCCGAAGCTGTCCTTGGTGGTCACACCCTCCATCAGCAGGCCATCCTCGGAGACGCGGCCATCGACGAGCTTCGATGTGTCGGTGCTGGTGCCCGTGCCGTCATAGATGACGACCGCGCCCTCAGGTGGCTTCTGGCCCAGCGTGGCACTGCTGCGGTTCACCTTGGGAAGCCTGGCGATCTCGCTGCCGGAGTCGGAGAACACGACGATCGCGTCGTTGCGGAGTTCTCCCGTGCGCTTGTTGCCGCCCCAGTCGAGGGCCTCGACCTTCACGACGGCGGCGTCGCCCTCACCTGCGCGAACCCCCGTGCCCTTGATCTTGTTGGGTGGCGTCCAGCCGTCGCCAGGCAGTCCGCCCGGATAGGCGACCACGTCGAACTTCCCATCGCCGAGCGCGATCACCTGCACGCCGAAAGGCACCGGCTGACCATCATGCGTGACCGTGCCGGCGTATTCACCTTGAAACGGGAAGTCGGCGTCAGCCTTCGCGGGATCGATGTACGCGGGGTTACCCGTGGGGGCGGCGCATACGGCAGGCAGGCTGGCCACACCCAGGCAGATCAGCAGGGCGGTGGGCAGTACGAAGTGGCGGAGGCGGCGCATGACGAAACTCCTGGGGGTTGAGTCGCCATTATGCGCCAAAACCGGATGCCCTTGGAGCCGGCCCGGTGAAAAGCCGTCTACACAAGCCCGGTAAGCGGGCCGTCGCCGCAGTAGTCGGGGTTGC
>JBBAVO010000268.1:0-4026 GCA_040397635.1 Pirellulales bacterium | reverse complement strand
TGCCCCTGGCGATACGCCTCGAGCACCGACCGCGACCGCGCGGCCAGCATCCGCCGCACCTCGCGTCGCTGCCCCTTCACTCGGGCGATCTTCATCGAGTCGTAGGCCGTCGTCTGGTGCCGCATCCAGGCGATCACTGCCGCCTCCGCCCGCCGCTCGATCGGGATCCGCTTCGTACGGGCCACGGTGCCGCTGCCCACCGGCGTGGCATGCGCTGCCACGAGCCGTGCGAGCCGCCGCGACAGTGCCGCATGCGTCTGGTGGAACCGCAGAAACTCCGCGACCGCGCCCTGAAAATCCTCGACATACTCCTCTTGGACTTTCTCACGCCGCTTGGCTGCCGACACCTGCTTCTTGGCGTAAGCATCCGTGGCCCGTTCGGCATCGAGTTCCTTTCGGATCTGGTCCACCGTGGCGGCCGGCGCCCACACGCCCCGGGAAAACACCCGGCGGCCGACCTTCTCCTGCACCACATAGTGATCGCCAGCCGCCTTCACCCGCCGCGTGAGCCCCGCATCGCCGGGTGGCAGCAGCACCCAGTCGGCGGGCACGGTCTTCACCGCGCCGGCGGCGCTGCGAACCGTGCGTGAAGACGGGCCTGGCATGAAGGTGGGACTGGGCATCGTTCACATCCTTGCTCAAGCCGCCCACGGGCGGCACCACGGCTCCGTCACATGATTTGTCTACACCACGGCCGGCGTCGCAAGTCGCTTCACGACCACGGCCGTCAGGTCATCGCCCTGCCGGGTGCCGGCGGCGAATTCGAAGACCGCGCGATGCAGGAGGTCGATCAACTCGGCCGCCGGAAGGGCATGATGCCGTCGCATGATGTCGCGCACACGTTCCTCGCCACACTGCTCGCCGTCCGGCCGACTCCACTCGAAGAATCCATCCGTGAGGAGCACAAGGAGGTCACCCTCTGCCAGATGGATATCGGTCGACTCATCGTAGGTTGCTTCGGGCACAAGGGCGAGCGGCAGTCCCTGCGCGGCATACTCACGCACCAGTCCAGTCGCGGCCTCGTAGACATAGATCGGTGCCTGCGCCGCACTCACGTAGTGCACCGTGCCCCGCGACGGGTCGAGCAGGCCGCAGAAGAGCGTCACAAACCGTCCGTCGGGCAGATCGAGAGAGAGCAGCGAGTGGACGCTCGACACGACACCTGGCAACGACGACGACTGATGCACGAGGGCCCGGAGCAGCGCCCGCGTTTCGGCGACGACCAGCGCCGGTCCGATTCCATGGCCAGTGGCGTCGGCGATCGCCAGCGCGAAGCGACCGTCGGGGAGGGGGAAAAAATCGTAGAAGTCGCCGCCGGTCTCATCGGCCGGCTGATTCCAGCCCGCGATGTCGAAACCCGGCACACTCGGCTGCCCCCGAGGCAGAAGCCCCTGTTGGATGCTGCGGGCGATGCTGAGGTCGCGCTCGATCCGCTGCTTCTCGGCGAAGTGATGCAGCAGCGACTGCCGTTGGATCGCCACCCCCGCCTGGCCGCCGAGGAAGCCCGCGACCTCCTCATCGCGAGCGTCGAACGTGCCCGAACGCTTGTTGAGCAGTTGCAACACGCCCACCGTCTGGTCGTCGTGATCGGCCAACCGCACGGCCAACATGCTCCGGGTGCGAAACCCGCTGACGCGGTCGAAGTCGGGGTTGAACCGCGGATCGGCATACGCGTCGGGCAGGTTGACGCTGTGCCCGGTGCGGGCCACCTCACCGGCGATGCCCCGGCTGACTGGAAACCGAATCTCGTTGATCGGTGAGTCCGCGATGCCCGTCGCCAGCCTGCTACACAGCTCGCCGGCAGCCCGGTCGTAGAGATAGACGGTCGCCCGTTCGCAATCGAGCACCGACGTCGCCGCCGCCGCGACCGTCTCGAGCAGGGCATCCAGATCGACCGTCGCCCCCAGGTGGCGGGCTACGTCGAGCAACCGCTCGAGATCGGTGATCCGCGACCGGGAGAGCAGGCCAGATTGGGAGTTATTCATGGGTGAATTGTCAGCCCTTCTCACTGCACGCCATCAGCATCGTAGCCGCGGAGAAGAGCGTGCCACAGCGCAAAAACGGAAAGAAGTTGCGGCGACATGGTCGGGCAGGCGGTTCGGCACTCACCGAGGGCCTAAGAAACCCAGGAGACAGCCGCCTGTTGCCCGTCCGTCGCGACGGCCTGCGGGCCGCGGAACCGGTCGCGGTAGGCCCGCGGCAAATCAGGCACCGCGTTCCATGCCTTGGGACACGGCCGAAGCGATCCGTTCCTTTCGCCGTCGTGCGGGCGTATCATCTGGCAGGAGGTGCAGCCACGAAATCTGGAGGAGATGAGAATGATGAACACACGACTGTCGCTGTGCGTCTTTTGCAGCATCGCCATTCTGAGTGGCTGTCATCTTTGTGCGGCGGAGCCGGCGATACTCTGGGATCCGGCCGTGCCACTGCCCACGAGGGCCGCCGCGCCGGTGCTTGATGACGTGGCGTTTCACGTCATCAAGAAGCAGCGGGTCGACGCCGACGGCTGCAACTGGACGCTCGGCGTCGGTCTGGTGTGGCATAACGACAAACTCTATGCGTCCTACGGCTTCAACAAGGGAGATGAAAACACCGCCTCGGAGGAGGCCCATGTGCTTGTCAGCGAGGACGGTGGCAAGACGTGGGGCACGCCGGTCGTGATCGACGCGGGCGCGGGCAATCTTGGCGTCAGCCATGGCGTGTTCCTCTCGCACGGTCGGCAGCTGTGGGCATTCATGGGCGGCTTCTACGACAGGTTTCAAAAGACCCACACGCGTGCCTACGTGCTCGACGAGCCGACGGGAGCCTGGGAGCAGCGCGGCGTGGTCGTACAGGACGGCTTCTGGCCGATGCAGGAGCCGCAGAAGATGGCTGACGGCAACTGGATCATGGCCGGCTTCCGCGTCGCCAACGGCTACGGTGTCCGCGGTCATCTGCCCGCCGTAGCGATCAGCAAGGGCGACGACTTCACGAAGTGGGAAATGGTCGTGATCGAGGCCGCCCCGAACCTCGGCGATATCTGGGGCGAGTCGACCGTCATCGTCGAGGGGAGCCGAATCACGAACATCTCCCGCTACGGCGCGAAGCCGGTGGCGCTCGTATCCACGGCCGCCGACTACGGCCGCACTTGGACGCCGGCCATCCCCTCAAATCTCCCGATGACCACTAGCAAGCCCTATGCCGGCACGCTCTCGACGGGGCAGCGATTCCTCGCATGCACGACCACCGCCGACAGCGGCAGTGGCCGCTCGCCGCTCACGATCGCCGTGAGCAAGCCCGGCCAGCCGCTCCTGAGCAAGGTGTTCGTCGTGCGGCACTCGGTTTCGGAGAAGACCCCGGGCGTTTCCGATCCGCGGGCCGAATTCAGCTACCCCTATGCCGTGGAGCACGACGGCAATCTCTACGTCGGCTACACCCACAAGAGCCACATCGCCAACGAACTGGCCGTGATCCCGATTGCCTCATTGCGAGCCGACTGAAGAGACTGGGACATGAACCAGCTCGACGGGCTTGGAACTTTCGAAAAAACATAAAAGATTTGGGCTGGAATGGAAATGCAAGGGGTGGCCCGGCGTCGATATCATTGAGGGAGCTGGATTCGCGACCGCCGGGCCGCAAGCATCCCAATCTCCCGGAACGTGCCACCATGAAGCTTTCGCAGTCGAGCATCTGGATGGTGGTTGTCCTCGCGGGCCTTCTGGCCCTCGGCGTCCCTGGCGACGCCGCCTTTGCTGCCCCCGCCGCTGATGCCGCGGCCGCCGAAACGTTCCGAACCCAGGTGGCGCCGCTGCTGGCCACGAAGTGCGGGGCCTGCCATGCCGCCGGCAGCCCGGAGAGCGGGTTTCGGATCGACGAGCGGGAAACGACGATCGCCGGCGGCGACTCGGGGTCCGCGGGCATCGTGCCCGGCAAGCCGGCCGAGAGCGAACTCTTCAAGCGGATCGTCACCGACGACCATGAAAGCCGGATGCCGGCCGATGGCGAGCCGCTCTCCGCCGACGAGCAGCAGCTCGTGCGGCTCTGGAT
>JBBAVO010000267.1:0-4034 GCA_040397635.1 Pirellulales bacterium | reverse complement strand
GTCGTTCTGTTGCATCGCCGCACGCAAAAGTCGATTGTGCTGAATCCTACGGGTGCGTCCCTCTGGAATGCACTGGCAACGCCGATGACCGCGGCGGACCTCGCGGGTTGTCTTCTCGCGGCCCATGCGGAACTGACGCCAGACCGGGCGGCGTCGGATGTCGCGGCGTACCTCGAGCAACTCTCCGAACAGGAACTGGTTGCCGTCGATGCCTGATTCTCCGGTCGCTGCTTGCCATGCGGTCCGGTGGACCATGGTCGGTCACACGTGCGAACTGCAGGGCGGTTCCGCGACCCTCCCAGTCATGCTAAGGGCCATGACGGTGCTGCATGCTAAGCCGGTGCCGCAGGCTGAAGCCGTGTCGCCGGGCAGTATTGCGCCGCCCGAGGTGGCGTCGCCGGCCACGGATTCGTGGTGGCGGGTCGAGTTATGCGACTCGATCCGTGACCCGATCCACGTCCCCATCCATGACTCTTTCACTGCAACGGAATTCGTAACCGGTCCGCAGCAGGGCTGGCTGTTAACCCATGCCGTCAGCGGCAAGCGTCGGCTCTGCGACTCCCCCGAAAAGGTCGTGCAGGTCACCGAGTTCCAGGCGATTGTCGATCTGGTGTCACGGCATCCGCACGTGTTGACGCTGCACGCGGCCTTGCTCGGCCGTGACGACCGGGGGGTGCTCGTCGTCGGTCCGCAGCAGTCGGGGAAAAGCACGCTCGCGACGGCGCTCTGGCGGCAGGGTTGGTCGCTGCTGGGCGACGATGTGGCTGTCATCAATGCGGCGGGTGTGTCGGCGGAGGCGGTGCCGCGGCGGGTTTCGTTGCGGTCGGGCAGCCGGCCCCTGCTGGGCGAAGAACTCTGGCAACGGATCACGTCGACGCCCTCGTTCATGCCTACCGCTGAGGGCTGCCTCTTCCATCCAGCCGAGATCGATGGCCCGCCGGCGGTCCGGCAGCCCAGGCTGGTCGCCGTGGTCTTCCTGGCCCGCCGTGGCGTGCAGATCGGGCCGGCGGAGTGGCGGTCGATCAACCCGGCCGAGGCACTGCTGTCGCTGGCACCGTATTCCAATGTCGTGCGGCAAGGCGGCATGGCCGAGGCGTTCGAAAGGCTCCAGCCGCTCGCCAACCACGTGCCTGCCTTCGACCTCGGCCGCGGCCCGCTCGAGGATATGATCGCAGCAATCACACGGCACGTGCATTTGCCCTAGCACGGACCTGTCCTGAAACGACCGCCGGCCCCACACACCATGACCACCCGCCCCGGTATCACCGTCGCTGCGCATCCCGCGGGCCCCATCCGATCGGCGGAACACATCGCGTTGATGGTCACGCGTCGCTGCAACATGACGTGCAGCCACTGCAGTGTCGAATCGAGCCCGCATGCCGAAGGCGCCCAGCCGAACGAGCAGGAACTGCTGACGGTGGTGCGGCAGGCGGCAGCAGCCGGTGTCACCAGCATCCAATTCACCGGCGGCGAGCCGATGATGCGGCAGAAACTCGTGCTGCGGCTGATGCGGGAGGCGCAGCGACTAGGCGTGCGTTCGGCGATGGCCACCAACGGCTTCTGGGGCCGCACGCCCGCCGCCGCGATGCGACACCTGCGGGCGCTCATCAAGGCGGGGCTCACCCGGCTCACGGTCAGCTACGATCGCTACCACGCGGAGTTCCAGGGCCCCGAGCCGGCGGTCAACATCGTCGCCGCGGCGCGGCGGTTCTCGTTTCCCGTCAACGTCAACATCACCCGCGCGGCGGGCGAGCAGGGCCTCGACGGGATCGTCAAACCCTTCGAGGGAATGCCGACGGCCCATCTGCGGTTCTATGACGTGCAGCCCGTGGGAGCGGCTGCCCGCACCATCGCCGACGACGATTGGCGTGGTGAGACCTCCGGCTTCTGCAACTCCTGCGGCAATCCCGCGATCACAGACGACGGCCGCGTGATGGCCTGCAACGGCCCCTCCTATTTCACGCCGGCCGGCCATCCGCTCAACGTGGGCTCGCTCCGGGAGCGGCCGCTGGCCGATTTGCTTGCGGCGCACCGCGACGATCCCGTGCTCGACACGATCCGCACGTTCGGTCCCGAACGGCTGCGTGAGGAACTGGCCCGACTGCCGGGGTTTGAAACGTTTCCGTTTCGCGACCATTACCGCGGCATGTGTGAGCTCTGCCTCCATGTCACGAGCCGTCCGGAAGCTGTGGCGGCGCTACGGGAGCGGCTCTCCGATTCGCGAAACACCGCGGAACGATTCGCGATGGCCCGGCTCATCGCCGATCAGCGACGGGCAGGCGGGCTCAGCCGCCAGATCGTCAACGCCGAGGGGGCGGCCCGGCTCTTCCACCGGGCGATCAACAGCCCGACTGCCATGTGGAATGCGGAGTCGGCCCGCATCCTCGGTCGGGCCGACCTCGACTGGCAGCAGCAGGCGGAGACGCTCACAGCCTGCGGGCTGGCGCGGCCGCTCCTGCCGCTGCTCGATGACGCCGAGTTCAATCGCTGGGCGCCGAAGTTTTTCACCGACCGCATCAGGGAGGCGGCCCTTCGCGACGGGCTCCGTGAACTTGTGCAGTGGGAGACGCTGCGGCGGATCAATACGGAACTGGTCGCCCTCCGCGGCCGCGGTGTGCTGCTCAAGGGGGCGGCCATTCTGGCGATGGCGGACGGCAAAGGGCCGATCCGCGCGGCAGGCGACATCGACATCGTCGTGGACGCATCGATCGCCATACCGCTCCGACAGCGGCTGCTCGGCCAGGGCTTCACCGGAGATCCGCAGGCGGGCCGTTCCGGGCCGCATCATCTGGCGGCCGTCTCCTGGAGGGGCGTTCCGGTCGAAATCCACACGCGGATCATGCCCGGCTGCTGGGGCCTTCCGGAAGCGGAGATGCTCGCCCAGGCGCGGCCGCTCACAAACCCGGATTTCAGCGTGCTTACGACGCTGAGCCCCGAAGGCATGCTCCTGCATGTCGCCACGCATGCCACCACCCATCTCTTCAGCCACGGGGCGAAGGCGGGCTGGGATATCGAGTATCTGCTGCGAAGTGCAGGAGCAGAATGTGATTGGCAGCAGCTCACGCGGTGGGCCGAGGCTTGTCGCGTGCCCCGCGCCTTCTGGGCGCCCGCCCGTGTGCTCGCGGAGGAACTCGACCTGCCGATTCCGGCCGCATTCCTGGCGGCAGCACCGGCAGACCGCCGGCAGCGGCAGCTGGAGATGATCGCCCGGCGAAGACTGTTCGGACCCGCCGAAACCGTGTTCGACATGAACCCGCTCAGCCGAAACGCCGTCTTCCTGATGCTCCACGATGGCATGACACGGCGGATCGGCTACCTGCTCTGGCTGTTGGGGCCCGAGGCGAGTCAGTCGCGCCGCGCGGCACGGGGGCACGCGTCATCACAGCGGCTCGCGGCGCTTCCAGGCCACCTTCGGGAGGCGCTCGTACAGTACCGACAGTACCGTACCGCCCTGGTCGCCCGCGACTAAACGCCTCCGCAGAGGAATGCAAGGAGACGCTCCAAACTCGGAGATGGGGACGGGAGCGACTTTTGCTGCGGGGCATTCCACGGCAGGGATTGGAATTCGCTCCCGTCCCCGATTATCCGATCGACGGCACTACGGTTGAGCATGGCGGGCCTCTCGTGTCAGGCGATCTCGGGCTCGTCGTCTTCCCACGGCCAGAAGAACATCTGGACCTCACGGAGGATCACAGCGTCTTCCGCTTCGTCGATATCGATCTGGAAAAGCACCCCCTCGAACTCGCTCAGGTCTTTCATGGCGACCGGCGTGATGACGACCGTCTTGTCGTCACTGGCACTCTTCTCGGCCGTCACGAACGAGAAACGGGCAATTTCGCCCTGTATGTCGATTTCCTCGGCGTCTTCGAAAACCTCTGCCTCACCCTCGATCTGAAACTGCGGCATCGTTCCGGCTCCCTCGGTGAATGTTCTGCGTCTGAATCCAGCACGCGAAAAGCCGGAGCATACCCCACCTGCCACCCACAGGAACCCCGACAGGCCATTGCATACCCGTGGCTGTCACTGCGGGCGAC
>JBBAVO010000266.1:0-4049 GCA_040397635.1 Pirellulales bacterium | reverse complement strand
CGGACTGCCCACCCGCCCATGATGGCGTACGGCACCTGCAGCCGGTCGAACAGTTTGGCGAAGTCGTGCAGTGTCTGGATGAGATCGCTCACGGCTGCTTCCGGGTGCGGGCGATCGCGGTCAGCATGTTACGGTTGCGGGCGTCGTTCTCACGTTTGAGCAGTTCGAATCGCCGCTCGATCAGTTCTGGAGAACCGACGAAAAATGCGGGGATATTTTCCTCCGTCATCTTGAGCGAGAGTTTCAGCCGCTCGATGCCGGTCATGCGGCGATACTGGTCGAGGGTTTCCTGGCTGAGCATGGCGTGTCGCCCCTTGGCTGCGGGCTGCAAGGTGAGTGCGGCACGATCGCCGCCATGCTGATTGTATCAAGGGCAGACGGCGGACGTGTGCACGCGCCGCGGCGGCAGACTCGGCCTCCGGGCTGGTGAGAGGCGGTCTGCTACGCGACGACCTGCGCCGCCGCTTCCTCGAGCAGCCGGATCCACGGGCCGACGAAGTGGCCGTTGTCGCGATACGTGCGGCCACTCACGAGGTTTTCGTCCACCACGCACGCACTGTCGACGAAGATGCCGCCGGCCACCTCGAGGTCGAACCGGCATTTTGCAACAGTGGCCATCTTCCGGCCCCGTACGCAGTCGGCGTAGGCTGGAATCTCGACCCCGTGGCAGACGCTGGCCACCGGCTTGTGTGCGGTGAAGAAATGACGCGTGATCCTCACGAGATCCGCGTCGTAGCGGATGTACTCGGGCGCCCGGCCGCCGCTGTAGAAGATGCCCAGATAGTCGTCGGGCCGCACGTCGGCGAAGGCGAGATCGGCGTTGATCTGATAGCCCTCCCACTCCTTCGTGATCGTCCAGCCGGGCCGCACCTCGTGAAGGACCATCTGGTAGGTCCGCCGCTCGGGCGCGATCACGACCGGCTCGAACCCCGCCTCCTGGAGCCGGTAATAC
Source organism: Pirellulales bacterium (assembly GCA_040397635.1). Taxonomy (GTDB): domain Bacteria; phylum Planctomycetota; class Planctomycetia; order Pirellulales; family UBA1268; genus CAMCQY01. The sequence continues at coordinate 3,097 of JBBAVO010000266.1, read as the reverse complement.
GGATAGAGCGTGTCGACGGTCTCGGTGGCGTCACCCACCACGATCAGCACACGGGGTGGATTCGAATGGATGGGCATGGCTTGGGACATGACGGTGAATTCCTGACGGTCTCGTGGATGTCTTTAATCATACGTCGCCGGAGCGTCCCGCTCATTCAGAATTTTCCCCTGCCGATTCAGGTTTTCCAGTCGTCTGTCTCTCTCAGCGACGGCCAGCGCGGTAGCTTCCGGGAGTCATTCCGAAAAGTCTCTTGAACGCCTCGGCCATGTATTGCGGGTGTTCGAAGCCACAGCGGTCGGCGATCGCGGCCAGCGACAGCTTCGTCTCGACGAGCAGGCGTTTCACCCGGTTGAACCGCAGCCGGATGATCTCTTCGCCGGGCGTCCGTCCGACGGCCCGTCGCATCCGTCGCTCGAGCAACGTGCGCGAGAGGCCGGCATGCTTGACGACGTCGGCCACGTTGATGCCGTGGCAGGCGTGCTCGCGGATGTATCGGACCGCGGCCACGACTTGGAGGTCGTCGATCGCCATGATGTCGCTCGACTGCCGCACGACGAGGCCCCGAGGAGGTACCAGCAGGGATTCCGTTGGTGGCGGTTCGCCCGCCATCATCCGCTCGAGCAGCGCGGCCGCCTCGTAGCCGATCCGCTCCCCCTCGAAGGCCACGCTCGAAAGCTGCGGCGAGGCCAGCGTGCAGAGCGTCTCGTCGTTTTCGACGCCGACGACGGCCGCTTCCTCCGGCACGGCCACCCCCGCCCGACGGCAGGCGTCGAGCAGCCAGAAGGCCAGCTGGTCCGTGCAGGCCATGATGCCCACCGGCTTGGGCAGCGCGGCCACCCAATGGGCGATCTCCGCCTGCTGCCGCTCCCAGTTGGTCGGCCGCTCCCCCTGGCGGGCCGCATGATGCTCGTGGCACGCATGTCCGCGAGACTTGAGAACCGCACGAAAATTATCGCGACGCTCCTCGAAGTAGCGCTCGGTATCGAGGTCGAAGACGGCGAAATTGGTGAAACCGTTGTCGATGAAGTGCTCGGCGACCAGTCGACCCAGATCGCGGTTGTCCACGCCTACGAAGGGTAGCTTGTGCGGGAGCTTCGATGCCCGCAGTTCCACGCCGGGCAGGCCGGTCGCGGCGATTGCATCGGCCATCGCAGCCGTGGCGGTGCGGGCGATGATTCCATCACCCCGCCACGAAGCGAGCCAGCGCGGCACCTGCGAGTCGAGGGCCCGCAGTTCGACGAATACCGACCAGTGACCATGTTCGGCGATGTACCGGTTGACGCCCGTCAGTATTTCGCGTCCGAACGTCCGTGATGTCTCCACCAGGAGGGCGACATGCTTCGTCGTCCGCGGGGGACTCGCGTTCGTGGCGGCGGCAACCGCCGTGCGCGGTTTCCGCGATGTCTTGCTCAGCCGCGGCATCGTTCGGTCCCTGGTCTGAAGCCCGATGCCATCCTAACACCGGGTGGCCACGGATCTCGAACCGTGGGCCGATGCTACCGGGGGTTTGCGGCGGGCCGCGATCCCAGCTGAAAATCAATCTCGTTTGATCCAGGGCCGACCGTCGCCGTGAGTTCTGACTTCAGGTGATACTTCGCAGGCAGCCGCTCTGCCGTCTCGACGAAGTTGCCGTCCTTGTCGCGGCCCTCGCCGCCGGTCCGGATCTCCACGCGGTGGCGGCCCACCACCGCTCCCGGCTGCTTCACCCCGTACGCGAGCGTGTAGCGGCCGGCATCGTCTGTGGAACCGTACGAGGCGTTGCCGCGCTGGTAGGGCACGAACGCCACCGATGCCCGGGGCAGTGGCTGGCCGTCGAGCGACACCACGCCGCTCACCTGGCCCAGCGGCGGCATCTCGCCACGACGGCGGGAGCACCCTGCGGCGGCCGCCATGGCTGCCGCGAATCCGGCACACAGAGCGATCGACAGAAACAGATGACCGGACGAGCCAGGATGACGGGACGAGCCAGGATGACGGGACGAGCCAGGATGACGGGACGAGCCAGGCAGCCGCCATCGCACTGGCTGGGGCGGTATCGGGGTAGGTCTCCGCATGGCAACAACGACCGGCACGCGTCCGAAACAAACCCATCACGGCGCGAGCCGCGACCCCTGACACCAGGGAGTGAGAGTGTGACAGCCCCAAACCCTGCTGGCATTCAGGCGGAATGTCACAAGCATTCAGATTTTGCGTACGCAAAATCTGAATGGCATGGTGGAAGAGGATGAATGACAGCTCGTCGGTCGCTGCATAGAGTTAGTGGTGGGCCTCTTCGAGGGGAACCGTGACGAGCGTGCTCGGGGGCCAGAATCCATCCGCAATGGAGCAGAGTCCATGTCCAAACGAGGGTTTACGCTGGTCGAATTGTTGGTTGTGATCGCCATCATCGGGACACTGGTCGGACTGCTGCTGCCGGCCGTGCAGGCGGCCCGCGAGTCGGCCCGACGTTCGGCCTGCCAGAACAACTTCAAGCAACTCGGCCTGGCGCTCCACAACTTCCACTCGGCCAGGGGCATGTTTCCGCCGGGCTTCAAACGCGTTTATGGCAATACCTCGGCCAACGACGCCGCCACCGACGCCGCCGCGTCGCAGGGCAACTGGGCCTGGGCCGCCTACCTGCTGCCATTCGTCGAGATGGACAGCGTCTATCAGGCGATCGACGTGGCGGGCACTGACTGCGCGACGGCGATGGCGAACGCCACGAAGATGGCGGCGATGACGAAGCGGGTTCCGGCATTCCTCTGCCCATCGGACGCGACGCGACAGGCCGGCACGATCGCTGCCTTTTATTTCAAGGACCCAACGGGATCGAACGTGACGACACTTATGGCGATGTCCAACTACGTCGCCGCCAACCACTCGAACGACATCATGAGGGTTGGCGACGGTATGTTCTTCATGGATAGCAAGAGCACTTCGGCGAAGATCCCAGATGGGCTGAGTAAGACGATTGCCTTCGGCGAGCGGACGTATCTGCTCAACAACGGGATCAGTGGCGTCGATCCACAGCAGGGTTACAGCTACAACGGGTTCCTCTCGCCATACGCGGGGTGCGTCTACTGCGTGCGGGGAACGCGGCAGCAGAGCAGCTTCGGCA
>JBBAVO010000265.1:2228-4060 GCA_040397635.1 Pirellulales bacterium | reverse complement strand
CCAGGCAGGCACGACAGGCCGACACGATCACCGAAGCGGTGCATCCCATAGACGAATCCCCGAAGGACTCAAATGGAAAACACCCGCGTCGCCGTTCGGCGGCCTTCTCTCGGGAGAAAAAACCAGTCGTCAAACGCGGACCTGCACGCAGCGGCAGATCGATCGGCGGGAGGCCCTTGAGTGTAGCTCCCGATCGAGGACCTGCCAAACCACTGCGTTCGCTGCGGGATCACTCGGGACGTGCCGTGCATTCACGTGGCCTTCAGTCGCTCGATCTCGGCCTCGAGCTTCTTGACACGTTCTTCGAGTTCACGGAACTTCTCGCGGGACTGCTCCATCCGCTGTCGCCCCTCCTGGAGCCGCCTCTCGATCATCTCCCGCATCTCCGGCGGCATGTCGGGCCGCGGCGGACGCTGGGGACGGCCTTCGCCCCACATGCCGGGCCCAGCGTGGTCGCCGTACTCGCCACGTTCACCATGACCGCGATGGCCACGCGGGCCATGTGCGCCCGGCCCGCCATGCTCTCCGCGGTCGCGATGCGGTGGCGGCCCCGGAGGGCCCGTCCGCTCGGCGTTCATCCGGTCGACGACGCGGTCGAGCTTTTCAATGATTCGATCGAGGCGGCTGGCAGCATCGCCTGCTTCAGAAGACCGCTCATAGGCGGGCCCTTCCTCGGCCGCCCGTGCGAAATGCATGCGACCCGCCACAGTCCCGAGCACCACCACACACCCGGCCACGGCCAGCCATTTCCACGTGCGATTCATCGTTGATTCTCCTGAAAGTCTTGCGGGTTTTGCCCTGGTTTCAGCCGCCATCTTCGCGGCGGCCTCGCGGTCAACAGTATGCTGCTGCTGAAATGAACGCCCCAGCACACGGAAAGTTTCGCGACCCGTCGCTCGTCGATTTCGGTGCCGATCCCGCCGGCCGCGGCCGGCGGCTGGAACTGCTGGGAGGCGTGCTCGTCGATCGGCCGCTGCTCCAGCCAGATTTACCCCGCTGCCACAGTGCCCGCTGGAGCGACGCCGCGGTCATCTTCCATGCGGGCACCGGCACCGACCGCGCTGGCGAATGGACGTTCACCGCTCCCCTGCCCGACCCCTGGCGGGTGGCCGTGCCGCTCGCGGCCGCGACCTTGTCGCTCGAGGTCCGCCCCGCCCCGTCGGGCCAGATCGGCGTGTTCCTCGAGCAGGCTGAGCAGTGGGAGTGGCTAGCACGAGAGACGCCGGCGGGCTCGAATATGCTCTCGCTCTTCGCCCACTCCGGCGCAGCGACGCTGGCCATGGCCGCGGCCGGAGCCCAAGTCGTGCATGTCGATGCCTCGCGGCAGGCGATCGCGCTGGCCCGTCGCAACGCGGAGGCATCTGGCCTCGCCGCCGCGCCGATCCGCTGGGTCTGCGAGGACGCCCGGACTTTCGTCACGAGAGAACTCCGCCGCGGCGCGCGATACGATGGCGTCGTGCTCGATCCGCCCTCATGGGGCCACGGCCCGAAGGGACAGGCCTTCGCCATCGACCGCGACCTCCTCCCGCTCGTAACAGATCTGGCTGACCTCACCGCCGCAACCTCTCCCGGCGGCCCCGCCGGACCGATCCTGCTCACCTGCCACTCAAACCGCTGGCATCATCAGCGGCTCCGCGACACACTGACAGAGGTTTTTCCATCTGGCCGGATCGAGTCGGACCCGCTCATCTGCACCGACGCCGCCGGCCGAAAGCTCGAACTCGGCGACTTCGCCCGTCGGTGTCCTCGCTGATCAGATTTCAATACGATAAATGGAGCCGGGATCGGCGGAAGCTCGAGGAGCATTGGGCGTATCCTCGCCCAGCGACGAG
>JBBAVO010000265.1:0-2128 GCA_040397635.1 Pirellulales bacterium | reverse complement strand
ACTTCTGCCGGCCCGGCGCCGCGCAACTGTTGCCATGATCCCACACGACACCATCACCAGCGCCGCGAATCCACGGGTGCGACAGGCCGCACGGCTGCGGGATGCCGACGCCCGTCGCGAGACCGGTCTGACGCTCATCGACGGCCGGCGTGAACTGGCCCGCGCGGCGGCAGCGGGCGTGGCCATCGACGAGGTGTTTGTCGATGCCGACTCGGCCACGTCGCTGTTGCATGATGACGTGACCGACGCCGCCGCGGCATCGCCAGTCACTCCCGACGAACCGTGTCTCGCCGACCTCGCCGCACGCGGCACGCGGATCACGGGCCTGTCGCGAAAGGCCTTCGAGCGGATCGCGTTTGGCAGTCGCAACGAAGGCGTCGTGGCAGTGGCCCGCTACCGTGCCGGCACGCTCGCGGACTTTGCCGTCGCGACGGACCGGCCTGTACTCGTCATCGAGGGGGTGGAAAAGCCGGGGAACCTCGGCGCCATCCTGCGGACGGCCGATGCGGCTGGGCTGGCGGGCGTTGTCGTCTGCGATGGCCGCACCGACGCGGCCAATCCGGCTGTGATTCGTGCGAGCCTCGGCACGGTCTTCACGGTACCGCTGGCAGCGGCCTCTGTCGGAGAGTCGATCAGTTGGTGCCGGAAACATGCCCGCCGCGTCGTTGCCGCCACGCCCACCGGAACGATCCTCTGGTACGAGGCCCGACTTGCCGGTTCCACGGCGATCCTCCTGGGCAGTGAGGCCCACGGTATCTCCGGGGCCTGGCAGCAGGCCGCCAATTCCAGCACCATTCATCTCGAAACAGTCCGGCTCACAATGGCCGGCGCCGCCGACAGTCTCAACGTCTCAGCCACGACCGCTGTACTCGCCTACGAGGCTGTACGACAAGCAGGAACCCACGCATGAACGACTCTCCGTCCGATGCCGACGACATCTTCGCACAACTCGCCACCACGGCAGACGCCGCCGGCGCTGCGGCGATGTTCGACACGCTGGTGACGTCGCTCAAGGTCCGTCGTCGCTGGCATGCCCTCTTCGACCTGCGACTCCTCCAGGCCCGCATCTCGCTCGGCCTGCCGCCGACCGGAGAGCTGCGAGGAGAGGGATCGCAGGGCGACATCTCGCCAGAAGACCGCGACCAGCTCGACGAACGGTCGCTCGCCGCCTGCCGCGAGGTGGGCTGGCCGCTGCTCGACGAGGGTCAGGTGGCCGCCGCCTGGATGTATCTGCGGGCCGCCGCCACGCCAGCGGAGGTCGCCGAGAAACTGGACCGTCTGGTCCGTGGCATCACTGACTCTGCAGGAAACCTTCAGGCCATCGACGACGAAGAGACCGCCGCCCGACTCCAGGAGATCGTGCATGTGGCGCTCTGGGAGAGCCTCGATCCGGCGCTCGGCATCGACCTCGTGATCCGGACGCAGGGCACCTGCAATTCGATCACCGCTTACGAACAGGCGGTCTCCCGGCTACCCGCGCGGCGGCAGGCACCGGCCGCCGGTGTGCTCGTCCATCATCTGCATCGCGAGGTGGCCGGCGCACTGGCTGCCGACCTCGCGCAGCGCGGCGCAGCAGTCTCAGCCGCAGACACGTCCGCGGCCTCGATCATCCCGCTGCTCGATCTGCTTCAGGAGATCGGCGGCGCGGACGATGGCTCGATCCATGTCGATGTGTCGCACCTGCAGTCGGTGCTCCGCATTGCGCGGGTCTGTACCGATCCGGACGTGATCCGCGAGGCCTGGGAACTGGCATGCTATGCCTGCCGGCTGCCCGCGGAGGTCGTCTATCCGGGCGAGCCACCCTTCGAGAACGTGGGCGAGTCGTCGCGCATGTTTTTCGGTGCGCAGCTCGGCCACGACGTCGATCGCGCAATCGGCTTTTTCCGACGATCGGCAGCGCGGGCCCGTATCGAAGAATCGGGCACGCTCCCGGCTGACACGCTCGTGCTGCTGCTCGCGCGGCTGGGCCGGCCCAGCGAGGCACTCCATGCCGCCCTCGAACGGCCCGCCGAGGGACCGATGCCGAGCACCATGCTCGCAAGCGGCATGCTGCCATCGCTGGTGGAACTGGCAACCGCCGCCGACTCATGGGACGAACTGCTCGCCGCCTGTCGGGAGCGGGGCGACG
>JBBAVO010000264.1:0-4069 GCA_040397635.1 Pirellulales bacterium | reverse complement strand
TCCCGGGTGACAAGTCGGAAGCTCCGAGCGACGGAAGCTTTGCCGTCCCGGCGGCCTAAAGTCCCGGGATGCCCTGGGATGGCGCGTTCTGCCGAGGGGCCTGCAATCCCTGCATCGGCGATGGCGACGGAGGAGGCAGCACGAGTCCGCCGCCCGGTGGCGGCAGCGGTTGCGGGCCCAGCAGCGGCTGCGGCGGTGCTGGAATCGGTTGAGTCACGAGCGGCTGCTGCACCACCGGAGCCGGCGGCGGGGCAGGCAGACTGCCGGCGGCCAGCCGGGCCTGTTCGGCCCGGGCGACGACCGACTCCGGCGGAATCGAGGCCGTCGTGGTCATGGCGAGATCCACGACCCGCTCGTCGCGAATCTCCCACGGCCAGAGGTTCTCCGTGACGAAGTCGAGCGGAAAGATCTGGTACCACGGGAGAGGGAACGGCTGTCGCACCGTCAGCGTTTCGTAGCCGTCCTTGACGAGCCGAATCTTCCGCGTGCCGTAATAGATGAAGTCGGTCGATACCGGCGTGGTGCCGATCTGGTAGTCATCGACGTAGACGAGGGCCCCCGGCGGATTGCTGCGGACCGTCATTCTCCGCTGCACGCAGCCCCCGGCTGCCATCAAGGCGGCCCCCGCCAGCAGACAGCAGCAGACCCCGGCCGCACGCCCACTCCGCGATCGAATTGTGGCTGCTTGTGCATTCATGGTTGGGATCCTTGGCGGCCAGGGTTCCAGTGGCCGGAAACCATAGATTTCTGCCCTGCCCGTCGCCAGCCCAGCCTGTTTCTACGTATTTTGCCCGAACAATCATGTCTCGCCTGAGCCACGCCATCAGGCTAGAATCCGCTCTTTTCCGCCACCCGCCCGAGGTATGTCGACGCGTGGGAAAAGTGACGAGCCTTGCCTACTGCGACCGCACCGACATCGGTCGCCGCCGCTCGAACAATCAAGACTCGAAGGCCGTGCTGCCTGCGAGCCCGCAGCAGTTTCGCACGCGCGGGTGGCTGTTCATCGTGGCCGACGGCATGGGTGCCCACGCTGCGGGCGAACTGGCCAGTGCCATCGTGGCCGACCGCGCGCCCAAAATCTACGAACAACGCTCCGAGTTTTCCCCGCCGCTGGCCCTGCGGATGAGCCTCGAACGGACCAACGCCGAGATCAACGCGAAGGGTGAGAGCGGCCATGAATTCAAGGGCATGGGAACGACCTGCACGACGCTCGTGCTCCTCCCTCGCGGTGCGATCGTCGGCCACGTGGGCGACAGCCGTTGCTACCGCATTCGGGGCCGCACGATCGAACAGTTGTCGCGGGATCATTCGCTCGTCTGGGAGCTTGAAACGGCCGGCGGCATGTCCCGCGAACAGGCCAATGACGCCGCGCCAAAAAACATCATCACCCGATCGATGGGCCCGCATCCCCACGTCGATGTCGATCTCGAAGGACCGTTTCCGGTGACGAAGGGCGACGTGTTCCTGCTCTGCAGCGATGGTCTCTCAGGGCAGGTTGCCGACGAGGAGATCGGCCTGTTTGCCGCCGAACTCGAGCCACAGGAGGCGGTGCCCGCCCTGATCGGCCTGGCGTTGGTGCGGGGCGCTCCCGACAATGTCACTGTGATCGTGGCGAGGGCCGGGGAGGAGGAGGCATCGAAGCCTTCCCGGAGCGACGCGGCGTGGCCGCTCAGCGAGGAGGCCACGAACAACCAGCGGCAGGCCAGCCGCTCCTGGATCGCGCTCACGTTCGCGGCTGCGTGCCTGCTGGCGGCACTGATGTTCAACCCGCTCAGCCCGCTTACCAAGTCGCGGTGCGACAGTTCGGAACTGATGCACGCCGTCTGCATGTTTGGCAGCCTCGGCGCCCTGATGGCGGGAATCGCCGCGCTCCTGATGGCAGTACTGGGCTTTCTCGCGCCGTCGCCATCGCGAGGGCGGACGCTTCATGCGGGCGAGATGCTCGGCAAGGGCCCCTACCGTCGCTACGACTGCACCCCGACCGAGCAACTCGTGGAGAGGATCACCACGAGCATTGAGCGGGCCGCCGAGGAACTCCCGGCCACCGATCGCGACCGCACGGTCACGATCGTGTCTCGGGCGCGGCAGCATGCCGCCGCCGGTGCCTTCCATGAGGCGGTGACGGCCGCCGCCGAGGCCATCGCCATCCATACCAACGCCGTCGAGGCGGCACGCGGCGACGTGACGAACATCACCCCGAAGTCCTCCGCGGGTTCCCCGCCGCCCGGCCACGCCTGAACGCATGCTTCCAGACCGGGATCTCCGACATTTCCAGACCGGGCTCCCCAACGTTTTCAGACCGGACTCCCATGAAGATCATCACCCGCTACGTTCTGAGCGAGTTGCTGCAGGTCTTTCTCGTGGCGCTGTCCGCCCTCACGCTGTTCATGCTCGTCGTGGGCCTGGTCAAGGAGGCGCAGCAGCAGGGGCTGGGGATGATGCAGATCCTCGCGCTCGTTCCCTACGTGCTGCCCGAGGCGATGCGGTTCGCGGTGCCGGGCACGATGCTGTTTGCCGTGGCGAGCGTGTTTGGAAGGATGTCGGCGTCGAACGAGATCACCGCCCTCAAGGCCGCCGGCATCACGCCGATGGCCGTGATCTGGCCCGCGGCGGTGCTCGCCATCGTGGTGAGCCTCGTGTCGGTGTGGCTCAACGACATCGCCGTATCGTGGGGACGGGATGGCGTGCGTCGGGTGGTCATCAGCAGTGTCGAGGACATCATCTACGGCCGACTTCGACAGCAGCGGTCGTACAGCACGTCGCAGCTTTCGATCAACGTGAAGGGCGTCGATGGCAGGCGTCTCATCCGCCCCACGCTTTCGTTTCAGCCGGGCGGCTCGAGCCCACCCGTGACGGTCTCAGCCGCCGAGGCCTCGCTGCGTGCCGACGCGGCCGCCGGCACGCTCACGATCACCTGCCGCGATGGCACCGTGCATGTCGGCGACGTGAAGGCGGTGTTTCCCGACACGATCGAGCGGGTCGTGCCGCTCGATGCCGTCAGCCGGAAGGGCAGCACCTCGACGAGTCCTTCGGAAATCGCCATGGCCGATTTCGCCAGGGCCCGCACCGAACAGATCGCGAAGATCGATCAGTTCGAACAGGTGGCGTCGGGAAAGATCGCCATGGGCATCGTCACCGGCCACATGGAGCAGACGGTGCCCGCCGCCGTCGAGCCCGACCTGCAGCAGGCCACCTGGGCGAAGTCGCGGCTCACCCGCATCATCATGGAACCCTGGCGCCGCTGGGCAAATGGATTCAGCTGCCTCTGCTTCGTGCTGGTGGGCGCGCCGATGGCGATCCGGATGCGAAACGCCGACTTCCTCACCAGCTTCTTTCTCTGCTTCCTGCCGATCCTCCTCGTCTACTATCCCGTGTTCATGCTGGGCGTCTCCCGCGTGAAGTCGGGCTCGCTCCCACCGCCGGCCGTCTGGATGGGCAACGTGCTCGTCGCTCTCTGGGGTCTGTGGCTGCTCCGCAGCGTCATCCGCCGGTAACCTTTCGCTCTCCGTCGCTCTGATCACAAGGAGTTCCGCATGCCGCGTCCTGTCACCCTGTTCACCGGTCAGTGGGCCGATCTCCCGCTGGAAGACCTGGCCCGCAAGGCCCGTGAATTTGGCTATGGCGGCCTCGAGCTCGCCTGCTGGGGGGATCACTTTGACGTGACCAAGGCCGTCGAGGAGAGCGGCTATTGCGCTGCGAAACGCGACACGCTCGAGCGGCACGACCTTTCCGTGTATGCCATCTCCAACCACCTCGTGGGGCAGGCCGTCTGCGACCGCATCGACGAGCGTCACAAGTCGATCCTCCCGCCGCATGTGTGGGGCGACGGCGAGCCTGCTGGCGTCAACAAACGGGCCGCCGAGGAGATGAAGCGGACCGCCCGTGCCGCCCAAAAGCTTGGCGTGTCGGTAGTCAACGGTTTCACGGGGTCGAGCATCTGGCATCTCCTCTATTCTTTTCCGCCCGTGCCCGAATCGATGCTGGCCGCCGGCTTTCAGGAGTTTGCCGACCGCTGGCACCCGATCCTCGACGTGTTCGCCGAGTGCGGCGTGCGGTTCGCGCTCGAGGT
>JBBAVO010000263.1:0-4070 GCA_040397635.1 Pirellulales bacterium | reverse complement strand
CACCCGACGGAAATCGCCTTCGACACGATCACGGCCCAGCGGGCTCTCGAGGCGATCGGCCGCCGCGAGGAGTTCGGGTTCAACTTCGATCCGAGCCACCTCCACTGGCAGGGCGTCGATTCGGTGGAGTTCATCCGCACCTTCCACGACCGCATCTATCACGTCCATGTGAAGGATGCCGTCACGCTCCTGAACGGTCGCAACGGCATCCTCGGCAGCCATCTCAACTTCGGCGATCCTCGCCGGGGCTGGGACTTCCGCTCCCCCGGCCGCGGCGGCGTGGACTTCGAGGAGATCATCCGCGCTCTCAACCAGATCGGCTACGAGGGTCCGCTGTCGGTGGAGTGGGAGGACTGCGGCATGGATCGCGAACACGGCGCCGCCGAGGCGTGCGCATTCGTGCAGCAAATCGACTTCGCGCCGAGCAAGCGCCAATTCGACTCCGCATTCGCCGAGGAGAGTTGAATCGCGGCCGACATGCATACGCTGGACCGTTGCCGTGCACTCACCCTGCTGATCGCAGCTGCGATGGCGATCATCCCGCCGTGGTCGCGAGCGGGGATCGCGGTCGAACCAGCTGTCGTGAAGACGGAAGCTCAACTCAACGAGGAGTGGGCAACCACGGCGGCTGATCTTGTGCGGCGAGCTGAGGCTGGCGGCCATCGTGAACTCGCCACACTGGTCAGCGGCTGGCAGCTCCCCGACGAAGGGGAACAGCAGCTTGTCCTCGCCATTCCCGCGGTGTCACCGCAGGACGCCCCGCCCGACTGGCTCGACACGCCTGCCGAGCAGACGATCTGGGAAGACTTTCTGACAGCCCGACGGACCCGCGCCGCCGGCACGTTCGCGCTGGCCGTGGCAGCGGTTCAGCCCGAGGCGCCCCAGTCTCGCCGCACTGAGGCGGACGACTCCGAGCAAACTCGGCTCCGTCTCGGCGCCGAGGAGGCCATCCGGCTTGTCTCCCGCGCCCTCCGCGACGACCCCGACCACCCGAGGGCCCGGGAGGCGGGCGGCTGGGTGAAGCGGGATGGGAAGTGGGTCTGGCCGGAGGCAGCGCGGCGACTCGACAAAGGTGAGGAGTATTCGCCCGAGTTCGGCTGGCTGCCGCAGGGCCGGCAGAAGCGCTACGCGGCCGGCGAACGCTACGCCCACGGCCGCTGGACGAAGGCCGACACAGCACGCCGTCCGTTCACGGCCCCTGGCGACATCGACAAGCAGGGCTGGAAGTTTGCCTCCGATCACTGGCAGATCACGACGACCGCCGACGAGAAGGCGGCCGCGAAGCTGGCCGTGCAACTGGAAGATGCCCACGCCGTCTGGCTTCAGGTCTTTGGCGGCTTTCAGTACGAGCCGGCTGAATGGAAGCAGCGGCTGGAGGGCCGCGGGCGGCCAAAGGCCCTCGAGCCCTTCGCGGCCAAACTCGCGGCAGACCGGCAGGCCTATGTCGCCGCGCTCGAACCGCTTGAGCCGCTGATCGCCCGCACGCTTGGCATCTACTGGACCCCCACGCACACGGCCTGGTTTTTCGAGGGTGAGGGACAGCAAGCGACCACGGTCCATCACGAGGCCACACATCAGCTCTTTGCCGAGAAGCGTCGCACCAGCCCGCTTGCGGGTGAGCGATGCGGCTTCTGGGCGATCGAGGCGGCGGCCTGCTACATGGAGAGCCTGGAGCCGACGCCGTGGGGCTGGACCGTGGGCGGCCGAGATGCGGGGCGGGCGCCGATGGCCCGGGAACGCCTGGTCGAGGATGGCTTTCATGTGCCGCTGGCCGAACTTACGGCGCTCGGCCGAACGGCCTTCCAGTCGGACGACCGCCTGCCCCAGATCTACAGTGAAATCTCAGGACTAGCCGACTTTTTCATGAACGGCCGGAGGGCCGCGTATCGCGAGGCGTTCGTCGAATACCTGACGCGGATCTACACCGGCACGGTCGATGCCGACACGCTGTCCCGCCTCTGTCGGAAGAGCTACGCCGAGTTGGACGACGAATATCGGCGGCACATGAGCAGGTGATGAGCGGGGGACGCACGCGTTGACGGCGGTTCCCGCGGGCTTCTACACTTCCCCCCACTTACCAACGAATCTTTAGGAGAAGACCGTCCCATGGCTGCACCCACCGCTCCCGCCGCGCGCGCGGCCCACGCCACCGACATCGATCGTCTCGCGATCGACACGATCCGCACCCTCTCGATGGACGCGGTCGAAGCCGCCAAGAGCGGCCATCCCGGCACGCCGATGGCGCTGGCACCGGTGGCCTATACCGTGTGGAAGGATTTTCTGCGGTACGACCCGGCCGATCCACTCTGGCCCAACCGCGACCGCTTTGTGCTCTCCTGCGGCCACGCGTCGATGCTGCTCTATTCGCTGATCCATCTGGCCGGCATCCGCCGGGCCACGTCGCATGGAGGCTCCGCCAGCGAGCCGGCCGTGTCGCTCGAGTCGATCAAGAAGTTCCGCCAACTCGACAGCGTCTGCGCGGGCCATCCTGAGCACCACATGACCTCCGGCATCGAGACGACCACCGGGCCGCTCGGTCAGGGCTGCGGCAACTCCGTCGGCATGGCGATGGCATCGCGGTGGCTCGCCGCCCACTACAACACGCCCGGCCATGTCGTCTTCGACTACGACACCTACGCCCTCTGCAGCGACGGCGACCTGATGGAGGGCGTGGCCTGCGAGGCCGCCTCCATCGCCGGCCATCTTGGCCTCGCGAATCTCTGCTGGATCTACGACGACAACTCGATCACGATCGAAGGCGAAACCCATCTCGCGTTCAGCGAAGACATGGCGAAGAAGTTCGAGGGCCTGGGCTGGCGGGTGGAGCACGTGGCCGACGCCAACGACACCGGCAGCCTGAAGCAGGCGCTGCAGGCCTTCAAGAGCGAGCAGCACAAGCCGACGCTCGTGATCGTGAAGAGCGTGATCGGCTACGGGGCGCCGAAGAAGGCGGGCTCGCATGAAGCCCACGGCGCACCCCTGGGCGCGGACGAAATCAAGGGGGCCAAGGCGGCCTACGGCTGGCCGACCGATGCCCAGTTCCTCGTGCCCCCGGAGGTGCCGGAGCAGTTCGCAAAGACCATGGCCGCCCGCGGCCACAAGGCCCGCGAGGCATGGCGGCAGACGGTGGCCGACCAGGCGAAGTCTCACGCCGCGCTGGCGGCGGAACTAACCGCCTTTCTCGCCGGACAGGCCCCCGCGGGCTGGGAATCGGCCATCCCCTGCTTTCCTGCCGATGCCAAGGGGCTCGCCAGCCGCGTGTCGAGCGGCAAGGTGATCCAGGCGTTGAGCGGCACCATCCCGTGGTTCCTCGGCGGCTCTGCCGACCTGGCACCATCCACGATGACGCTCGTGCCGGGAGCTGGCGACTTCGGCCACGGTTCGTTCTCCGGCCGCAACTTCCACTTCGGCATTCGAGAGCATGGCATGGCCTCGGCCTGCAATGGCATGGCGCTCTCCGGCCTGCGTCCCTACTGCGCGACCTTCTTTGTCTTCCTCGATTACCTGAAGCCGGCCCTGCGGCTCTCCGCGATCGGCAACCTCGGCGTGATCTACGTGCTCACGCACGACTCGATCGGCCTGGGTGAAGACGGCCCGACCCACCAGCCTATCGAGCAGCTCGCCAGCGCCCGGGCCGTGCCCGGCCTGAGCGTGTTCCGGCCAGGCGACGCCAACGAAGTGGCGGAGACCTACCGTGAGGTCATCCGGCAGGCCGACCGTCCCGCGGTGATCGTGCTCTCCCGACAGAACCTCCCCACGCTCGATCGCGCCGCCTATGGCTCAGCCGCGGGCGTTGCCAAGGGAGCCTACGTGCTGAAGGACGCCGCCGATGGCAAGCCACAGTGCATCCTGATCGGCACCGGCAGCGAGGTTCAACTCTGCCTCGAGGCCGCCGAGAAACTGGCCGCCGAGGGCGTGCAGGCCCGCGTGGTAAGCATGCCGAGCTGGGATCACTTCGAGGCGCAGGACGAAGCCTACCGGGAGAGCGTGCTGCCCAAGGCGGTCACGGCACGGGTCGCCTGCGAGGCGGCCTGCGGCTTTGGGTGGGATCGCTGGATCGGCCCGCGGGG
>JBBAVO010000262.1:1332-4079 GCA_040397635.1 Pirellulales bacterium | reverse complement strand
GCCGGCCGCAAGGCCGATCTGCGTCTCGACAAGCGGGACGACGCCGTGGAGTCGGGCGCGATCGTCCCGGGGGACGTCGATTCGAGCGTGATGCTCGATCGGATTTTTTCTGACGATCCCGAAGAGGTGATGCCGCCGCCAAGCGCGAAGAAGCCACTGTCGCCCGAGCATAAGGAACTGCTCAAGCGGTGGATCGCTGAGGGGGCGGAGTACGAACCGCACTGGTCGTTCATTCCGCCGACGCGGCCGGAGCCACCGGCGGTGAAAAACGAGGGCTGGGTCAGGAACCCAATCGATCGGTTCATCCTCGCACGGCTGGAATCGGAAGGCCTCTCGCCCGCGCCAGAGGCTGATCGCCGCACGCTGGCCCGACGTCTCTCGCTCGACCTCACCGGCCTGCCGCCGGAGCCGGCGATCGTGGAGGCGTTCGTCGCCGATCCGCACTCCGATGCCTACGACCGTCTCGTAGACACGATGTTTTCGAGCCTCGAGTGGGGCGAGCACCGCGGCCGCCACTGGCTCGACTATGCCCGGTACGGCGACACCAACGGCATCCATATCGACAACTACCGCGAAATCTGGACCTACCGCCAGTGGGTGGTGAACGCGTTCAACCGCAACATGCCGTTCGACCAGTTCACGATTCTGCAACTTGCCGGCGATCTGGTGACCGACCACGGCCAGGCAGCGACGCCCGAGCAGATCCTCGACAACCGGATCGCCAGCGGCTTCAACCGCTGCAACATCACGACCAGCGAGGGAGGCGCGATCGCCGAGGAATATCTTGTCCTCTATACCCGAGATCGCACCGAAACCACGTCGGCGGTCTGGATGGGGCTGACGACCGGCTGCGCCGTCTGCCACGACCACAAGTTCGACCCGCTCTCGCAGAAGGAGTTCTACGAACTCTCTGCGTTCTTCAACAACACGACGCAGGCGGCGATGGATGGCAACGTACACGACACGCCACCGATCCTGCCGGTGCCGACCGTGGCCGACCGCAGCAGGGCGTCTGCGATCGAGCAGGAACTGAAACTGGCTGCGACGCGTCGGGATGCGCGCAAGGACGAGGCGAAGGATGCCTTTCATGCCTGGCTCGCCGCGCTCACTCCTGAGTCGCTGGCCCGCACTGCACCGCAGGAGACGCCGCTTGTGGAGATGCCGCTTGCGGAGGGATCGGGGACTTCGACGCGGATCAAGCAGGTAGCGAAGGAGATCGACCTGCCGCTCACGCTGCAGAACAAGGCCGCCTGGCAGGCGGGCCCCAACGGCCGGCCGGCGCTCTTGCTCGACGGTGTCGCGGCCGAACTTTCGAGCGCCGGCGACTTCGAATTCGACCAGCCCTTCACCGCCACGTTCTGGACGATCAGCCGCAAGGATCCGCATTCCGGCGCGTTCGTCAGCCGCAGCACGGCCGGCACGAATCGCCGTGGCTGGACCATCATCCACGACGGCGGCAAGGTGACGCTCGAACTCTGCCACGATGGCAGCGACAAGTCGATCCGTGTCACTGCCGACAAGCAGATCCCCGCCGACCGTTGGACGGCGGTGGCCGTGAGCTACGACGGCTCGGGCACCGCCGCCGGCGTGAAGGTGTCATATGACGGGCAGCCCGTCGCGATGCGCACGACGAAAGACACGCTCGCCAAGGGCACCATCAAGGCCGATGGGCCGCTGCTGGTGGGCGGCCGCACGGGTGGCGAACTGCTCGCCTCCGGCATCGGCCTCGCCAACCTGACCATCTGGCCACGGAGTCTGTCCGTTCCTGAAGTGCAGCGGATTGCGTATCAGCCTGCCCTCGAGGCCCTCCTGCCACTTGAGCCTGCGGACCGGCCGGCCGAGGCCGGCAGCCTCACCACGTGGTGGCTGGGAACATTCGACGAGCCATTCAAGGCCGCGATTGCGGAGATTGCCAAGCTCGAGGCAGAGCAGGCCGAGATCCGGAAGCGGGGCACCGTGGCCCATGTGATGCATGAGAAGAACGAGATGGCCAAAGCGTATGTCTTGAGCCGCGGCGAATACGACAAGCGGGTGGACGAAGTGAAGCCCGATACCCCCGAAATCCTGCCGGCATTTCCGGAGGCGGCGCCGCGGAACCGGCTCGGCCTCGCGCAGTGGCTGTTGCTGCAGGACCATCCGCTCACGTCGCGAGTGACCGTCAACCGTTTCTGGCAGGAGGTGTTTGGCACGGGGCTCGTCCGTTCCAGCGGCGACTTCGGGATCACCGGCGAACTGCCGAGTCACCCCGAGTTGCTCGACTGGCTGGCGGTGGAATTCCGCGAGAGCGGCTGGGACGTGAAGAAGCTGTTCAAAATGATGGTGACCAGCGCCGCCTACCGGCAGGCTGCGACCACCACGTCCGAGAAGCTCGTGAAAGATGCTGCCAACCGGCTGCTCTCCCGGGGGCCGCGGTTCCGCATGGATGCCGAGATGGTTCGCGACTATGCCCTTGCGGCCAGCGGCCTGCTCGTCAAGCAGATCGGCGGCCCGAGCGTGAAGCCCTACCAGCCCGACGGCGTCTGGGAGGCGGTGTCGATGGGCGGCAACACCAACAAGTACAGCCGCGACAAGGGGGAAGGCCTCTACCGCCGCAGCATGTACTGGTTCTGGAAGCGTTCGGCGCCGCCGGCGTCGATGGACATCTTCAATGCGCCGTCGCGGGAGAACTGCTGCGTGAAGCGGGAGCGGACCAACACGCCGCTGCAGGCGCTCGTCACGCTCAACGACCCGCAGTTCGTGGAGGCTGC
>JBBAVO010000262.1:0-1232 GCA_040397635.1 Pirellulales bacterium | reverse complement strand
GAACTGGGGCTGAATCTCACCCGTCGGCGTTTTTTCGAGCAGGGCAGCCACCTGCTCGGTGGCGCGGCGCTGGCGAGCCTGCTCGGTGATCGCCAGGCCCTCGGCAACGCGTCTTCATCACCGACGGCTGCGATCGAGAGGGTCGCCGGCGCGGTCGGCCCGCACTTCGCGCCGAAGGCGAAGCACGTGATCTATCTGCACATGGTGGGCGGCCCGCCGCAGCAGGATCTCTACGACTACAAGCCGAAGATGGACGACTGGTACGACAAGGACCTGCCCGAGAGCGTCCGCAACGGCCAGCGGCTCACGACGATGACCTCTGGGCAGTCGCGGTTTCCGATCGCGCCCTCGAAGTTCAAGTTCGCCCAGCACGGCCAGAGCGGCATGTGGGTGTCGGAGTTGCTGCCGCACACGGCGAAGATGGTTGACGAGATGTGCTTCATCCGGAGCATGCACACCGAGGCGATCAATCACGAACCGGCGATCTGCTACATGCAGACGGGCAACCAGATCGCGGGCCGGCCCTGCCTGGGCTCGTGGGCCAGCTACGGCCTCGGCAGCCTGAACAGCGATCTACCGACATTCGTCGTGCTCGTCGCCCGATCGACCAAGCCGGAGCAGCCGCAGGCGATCGGGGCCCGACTCTGGTCGAGCGGCTATCTGCCGGGTGAGTATGCCGGCGTGAGCTTCCGCTCGGCCGGCGACCCGATCCTCTACATCAACAATCCGCCGGGCGTGGCCTCCGAGGTGCGTCGTAAGACGCTCGACGGTCTGCAGTCGCTCAACCAGCGGATGCTCGAACAGATCGGTGACCCAGAGACCCGCACACGGATCGCCCAATACGAGATGGCCTTCCGGATGCAGTCGAGCGTGCCCGATTTGACGAACATCGCCAGCGAGTCGGAGAGCACGCTCGGTCTCTACGGGCCGGATGTAAAGAATCCCGGCTCCTTCGCCAATTCCGTCCTCATGGCCCGGCGGATGGTGGAGCGAGGCGTGCGGTTCGTGCAGATCTATCTGAACCACTGGGATACCCACTCGAACGTCGTCGGCCGGCTGACGAGCGGCTGCAAGGACATCGACCAGCCCTGTTACGGCCTCATCCAGGACCTCAAGGCCCGCGGGCTCTTGGACGACACTCTTGTCATCTGGGGCGGCGAGTTCGGCCGCACCGTCTACTCGCAGGGGGGGCTCTCCAAGGAGAACTACGGCCGCGACCACCACCCCCGCTG
>JBBAVO010000261.1:0-4079 GCA_040397635.1 Pirellulales bacterium | reverse complement strand
GTGCAGCGGCGGCAGCAGATCAAGCAGCAGGCCACGCATTGGGAGCAGCAGCTCACCAAACTGCTCTACGGAGATCTGGAACTGATTCGTTCCGTCACGGGCGACATCCCGCGGGATGCACGGAAGGCGATCGCGCGGGATGGTGAGAAGGCGGTAAAGGAGGCTGCAGTGTGGCTGGCCGAACTGCAGTTTGGCGGCAGAAAGGGAGATCAGAACAACGCTTCAGACGATCCGGCGGAGCTGGTTTCCACGGCATTGGAAAAGAGTCTGGCCGAACATGTCGGCAGCCTGCAGGCCGCTGCTTTTACGAGGCAGATCGCCGCGCGGAGTGAACGCCGTCAGGCTGCGGCTGTTCATGCCATTGTGGCGGTGTTGGACGGAGAACTCTTTCTGACGGCCGCGCAACGGGAGCAGATCGAACGGTCGCTCTTGAGAAAATGGAGCGACGCCATGACGGGAGCGTTGGAGGGCATGCACTTCGTTGATGGCCGTCGCGTGTTTCCCGGGCTGTCGGCCGACTGCATCAGCCCCCACCTGACGGAGTCCCAGCGAAAACTGTTCCCCGTCCAGGAGAACAGCGCGGGGAACGGGGCGGCGCAGAGGCAGACGTGGATGCGGATGAACGCGCTCAACAGCGCGCAGTCGGCGGTCCGGGATCCATGGTGGTTTCAATGACAGGAAGGATGCGATGAGAGAAGGCGGATCATGGAGAACATGCTGCAGCGTCGGTCTGGCGTTGCTGTCCGCGCTGGTGTGCGGCGGCCCGTGGATCCGCGGCGAGGACGACACGGTCGTCGATGCCGCCGCGAGAAGGGCCAACGACCAGTCCCAGCAGGCTCAGCAGGTCATGCTCGATCAACAGATGAACGGCATGTTCTTCCAGCCCTCGGGCAATGAGGAACAAGCGGTTCGGCAGTGCCTCGGCCGGCTGCTGCTGGAGGTTTCGGCCCTCGACGAGGTGTGCCAGTTGTCGGACGGTCAGCGGCTCAAATGCGAGACGGCGGCGCGGCTCGATGTGGCGCAGGCGATCGACGACATCGATGCGGTGCGGCGACGGTACGCGGGGCAGACCATCAACCTGCAGGACCCGGCCGGTCAGCAGGCGTGGCAACGATTCCTCCAGGAGGCGCAGACCGTGCAGGCAAGGCTGCAGGATGTGGGGGGTGGAAAGAGCCTGATGACCAAGGTCATCGCGGGGGTTCTTGACGACGTGCAGCAGGTGGCATGGCGTCGGGAGTCGGAGCTGCGGAGGCGGTATCAGTGGCAGAGTGTGGTCAATGCCGGCATGACGCAGCTCGACATCACGCTAGGGCTGACCTCCGCGCAGCACGATGCGATGTGTGCTCTCCTGATGGAAAAGCCGCTCCGCATCAACCATGCGAAGCTGAGCCTCCACGGCAACCATTTCGCCCCGTTCGTCTGCAAGTATGGGCTGTCGCTGGTTGACTGGGCGAAACTCCAGGCCCTGCTGAGCGAGCGGCAGCAGAAGACGCTTCGCGAAAGCATCGGGCAGGGCAAGGGGATGGCGATCCATCTCAAGCAGCAGCAGATACTCTTCGAGTGAGGGCCGATCATGCGTGCCGAGCAGCTGTTCGTGTCGATGCGTCTGGTCATCGGGGGATGCTGCGCGGCGTGCCTGCTGATCGGGTCCGCGGCGGCGCAACTGCCAGTGGTCCGCTCGGGCGACCCGGTGCCACGCGATGTTCGCGAACTCTATGATGCCGGCTGCCGGTATCTGGTCATGTCGCAGGAACCCTCCGGAAGTTGGAAGGATGCCCAGGAGGGGCCCGGCGTTACCGGCATGGCGATGATGGTGCTCCTGGCCTCAGGTGAAGACCCGAATCACGGCAGCTACCGCACGCCGATCCGTCGCGCGATCCGGAGCATCATTGCGTCGCAGGATGCGGCCAGCGGTTTTTACGGCGGTTCGAACCGGGGGAACTCGAGCATGTACCAGCACGGCTTCGCGATGCTGGCCCTCGCGGAGGCCTATGGAGTCGTTGACGACCGCACGCTCTGGTCGGAGGAGGGAGGGGATGGCAAGGGCAGGTCGATCGGACAGTCGCTGGAACTGGCCGTGAAGCTCGCGGTCACTTCCGCCAAGCAGAATCCGAACGGAGCGTGGAGATATTCTCCCGATGCCAAGGATCACGACACATCTGTCAGCGGCGCCATCCTGATGGGACTTCTGGGCGCGCGGAATGCCGGCATCGAAGTGCCCGACGAAACGGTCGACAGGGCGATCAAGTATTTTACCGTCATGACCGGCCCGAATGGTCAGGTCGGCTACTCGAGCCCCCAGGGTGGCACCGATGCCACGACCTCGATCGGCACGCTTGTGATGGCGATCGCGAGGCGGAAGGATCTGACTCAATACAAACTGGCTTCGGAATACCTGAAGCAGCACAGCCAGGGGACGACGCAGCAGAGCCCCTATCCGAATTACACCCGCTACTACCGCGCTCAGGCGCTGTTTCAGGCCGACGTCGAGGCCTGGCAGCAGTGGAACAATCGGCTCGTGCAGGAACTCAAGTCCCAGCGGCGGCCCGATGGCAGCCTTGCAGCGCAGCCGGGGGCGGATGGTGGGATCGCGGGTACCTCTCTCACGCTCCTATCGCTGGCGGTCAATTACCGTTTTCTGCCGATCTACGAACGCTGATCGCCCGCGCGAAACAGCACTCGTCTTTGCCCTTCAATCGACTGTGGTGAACCATGCCGCCCGACGCTTCCTTCCCGATGAGACGGCCTGTCCGCGGCCGTTGGTTTCTGGTGCTGCTGACGGTCGGGCTGTGCCGCACCATGTGTGCCGCGGAGGCTGGCGAGCAGCCGCCATCTGCAGTGCTTGATCTGCCGCGAGAAGGGTTTCTCCGGGGCCGGCTTCTCGATGTCCCTGCCGATGTGGACGGGCCGCGGAAGACGTTCCTCTGGCAGTCGCTGGCATTCGTCAAACCGTTCGAGTGTCTCCTCGATGATGTCGTGGGCATCCGGTTTCCGCAGCCGGCCGAGGAACGGCAGCCCGCGGCCGTCGGGGAATGGCGGATGGAACTTGCCGACGGCGGTCAACTCGTGGGGAAGATCGAGGCGATCGACCAGCGGCATGTGGTGATGGGCGTCGGTCCGGCCGATGCCCCCGTGAGGCTGCGCGTGCGACGGGATGCCGTTCGGAGCCTGTTTCGTGGTGAGGCTGGGGCGACCTCTTTCGGGGGCGGAGGCGGGAATGTTGGACTCAGTGGCTGGCAGCAGTCACCTGCGGGCGCGTGGCGGGACGAGGCGGGACGCCTTGCCAGCACCGCGCCGGGAGCCATGCTCTTTCGCGATCTCCGAGCAGGGGTTCGCACGCGGTACGACATCACGCTCTCCTGGCCGGAGCGGCCCACCCTGCGGATTGCGATGGCACGCGAAGAATCCAAAGACACGTCGAGCGGCTACCGCCTCGAGGTGCGGCCGGACGGGGTGGTGGCGGTGCGGGAGGAGAAGGGGCCAAAAGAAAGTGACGACAGTCGCGCCGACCTCGAACGCTGCTGCGATCTGCCCGACCGCGGCCTGACGGTGGCGGTGTTCGTCGATCAGGAGGCCGGCAGGCTGGCGGTGATGCTTCCCGACGCGGACAAGCCGGTTGCGGATCTCACGATTCCGCCCGCCGATGGAAAGCGTGACGGTGGCTTTTCACTCTCCGTTTCTGCGGGGTCCGCGGCGCTCGAGTCGCTGCGGGTTTCACCGTGGCGGGGTGGCTCGCTCGGGATCGACGCCAGTCGAGCGGGATCGATTCGTATGCGTGACGGCGAGACGCTGACCGCGGTCGTGGAAGGGATGGAGCCAGACTCAGGCGAAGTGGCTGTGCGTGACCCGGACGGCCCGGCGGATGGGGAATCGCAGCGACTTCCTATGAGCAGCCTCGATGAGATCGTGTTCCCAGCGGCGGCGGCGGCGACGGAGAAAGCAACAGACGTTCGGCGTCCGGCCCTGCAGGCAACCGACCGATTTGGATCCCGACTGACCGGAAACCTCCAGCGAGTTGAGCGGGGCGTTGTCTGGCTCACGCATCCGGCCATTGACGACCCGATTTCCCTGCCGATCGC
>JBBAVO010000260.1:0-4080 GCA_040397635.1 Pirellulales bacterium | reverse complement strand
ACGCGGCCGCGGAGCTGATGGAGCTGCGCGAGGCCGAATGAATCGGCATCCAGAATCGTCATCAGCGTCGCCTGCGGCACGTCGATTCCCACCTCGATCACGCTCGTCGCCACCAGCACGTCGATCTCGCCGGCCCGAAATCGATCCATGATCGCCGCCTTCTCCTTCGGTTTCAGGCGGCCGTGCACCAGACCGAGCCGAAAGGCCTCCAGCGGACCGTTGGCGAGGGCTTCGAACGTGCTCGCGATGCTCGCCAATTCGCGTTTTGATTCCTCGACAGCCGGCACGACGACGTAGCCCTGCCGGCCCTCCGCGAGCTTCTTGCACCAGAACTCCCACCACTGATCGAGCTGCTCCGGGCCGACCCGGTAGGTTCTCACTGGCTGGCGGCCCGGCGGCTGCTCATCGAGTACCGAAACGTCGAGGTCGCCATAGACGGCGTGGGCGATTGTCCGCGGGATCGGCGTGGCGGTCATCACCAACACGTGCGGATCGGTGGCCCCCTTTTGCAACGTGGCCCGCTGGAGCACGCCGAAGCGGTGCTGCTCGTCGATCACCACGAGGCCCAGATTGCAGAATTTCGCCGTCTCGCCACACACGAGCGCCTGCGTGCCGACGACGATTCCCACCTCGCCCGACTGCATGCGGGCGAGAATCCGCTTCCGCTCCTTCGCCGGCTGCCCGCCCACGAGCAGTTGCACTTCGACGCCACTGCCGGCGAGGAGCCGCTCGAGCGTCGCCATGTGCTGACGGGCGAGCAGTTCGGTGGGGGCCATGATGGCCGCCTGATACCGCAGCGATTTTACCGGGGGCTGCGTGCCCGGTAGCTCTCCCGGTGCCGATGCCGAGTCCGCCTCGCCTGCCTTCACCGCTGTGGCCGCCACAGCGAGCATCGCGTAGATCGCGACGGCCGTCTTGCCGCTGCCGACATCCCCCTGCAGCAGGCGGTTCATCGGCCGCGGGCACCGCATGTCGGCGACGATTTCTCCGCAGACCCGCCGCTGCGCGGGCGTGAGCGGGAACGGAAACCTGGCCCGGATGCGACTGTCGAGCCGCGCATCGACGTCGATGATCGGCGCCGCATGGTCGCGCTGCTGCCGTTCGCGGTGCATCCGCAGCGCCAGCTGCAGCATGAACAGCTCCTGGTAGACGAACCGGCGGCGGGCCGCGTCGATCATGCCCTGGCTCGACGGACAGTGGATCTCGCGAAAGGCCTCGCCGATCGGCAGCAGCGATTTGGCCGCCAGCACATCGGGCGGAAAGGCCTCGGCGGGCAGGTCGGCGGCGTGGGCGAGTGCCGCCTGCACCGCCGCCCGAACGACCGCCTGCGGCACGCCCTCGGCGAGCGGATAGATGGCCAGCCAATCGGAAGCGTGAGGCTGCTCCTCGCTCGACAGCCAGCGGACCTCAGGGTGGCTGAACTCCCAGATCAGTCCGCTTTTTTTCGGCACACCCGCGATCACGACCCGCATGCCGGCGGCGAAGCGACGGTTCATGAAGGGCATGTTGAACCAGACGCCGCGGACGCTGCCATCCTTGCAGGCCAGCAGCACGGTCAGCAGCGGCCGGCCGCCGGCGGTCGTCCGGGCGGCGACGCTCGTCACCTCGCCGGCGATCGAGGCGTGGTCTCCCTCGTGGAAGTCGGCGACAGCATGGGCCCCGCTGAAATCCCGATACTCGCGGGGAAAGTGCATGAGGGCGTCAGACGCCGTCACCAGCTCCAGCTTGACGAGCTTCTCCGCGCGAGCGGTGCCGACGCCGGGCAGACGCTCCAGCGGTGTCGAGAGGCTCCGCGGGCGGTCGGCATGCGGGGATGGCGGCTGACCGGCGGCTGGCGAAGCATCCATGTGTCTACACCTGATCTCTCCACCTAATCTCTACACTTGGCCGTTGCGCTGGAGCTCCTTGTAGGCCTCGACGGCCATTCGATCGCATTGCTCATTTTCGGCGTGGCCCGAGTGACCGGCCACATGTGTGAATCGGATCGTGTGGGACGAAGCCAGCCTGTCGAGCTCCCGCCAGAGGTCCTCGTTCTTCACCGGCACGAACTTTCCCTTCTCCTTCCGCCTCCAGCCCTGCTGCTTCCACTTCGGCATCCACTCCGACAGGCCGGTGCCGACATAGACACTGTCGGTCACGAGCTCCACGATCGTGGGCCGCTTCAATTGCTGCAGGCCTTGCACAACGGCCGTCAGCTCCATCCGGTTGTTCGTCGATACCGGCTCGGCGCCCGAGTCGCTCGTCTCGCGGCCGCTCTGCGGATGCCGGAGGATATAGGCCCAGCCGCCCGGGCCCGGGTTGCCGCTGCACGCTCCGTCGGTGAAGAGCACCACCTCGCCCGCACCCTGCTCCTTCGCCATGCCAACCCCTTCTCAGGTGAACGTTCCTATGCCACTTCCCGCGCAGGAGTCGCCTTCGCAAACGCCCCGGGACCATCGGCGGGTTCACCCTCGACATGGAGCCCCTGCCCTCGCGCCGACAGCCGCACCGGCAGTCGCACCGTGAACCGACTGCCCCGGCCCAGCTGGCTCTCCACCGCCACGTCGCCGCCAAGCAGGCGGCAGAGTTCGCGGACGATCGAGAGCCCGAGGCCCGTACCGGAAAACTCCCGCGTCATCGCGTCGTCGCCCGTCTGGAAGACACGCCCCTGGCGAAACTTCTCGAAGATCGCCTGCTGCTCCTCCTCCGCGATGCCTACGCCGGTATCGATGACATCGATGAGCAGTTCGGAACCGCTGCCCGCCTCGTCCGCCAGCCTGGCCCGGACGTCGATCCGGCCCCCCTCGGGGGTGAATTTCACGGCGTTCGAGAGCAGGTTGGCGAGAATCTGCTGCACCTTCGCGGGATCCTGCTCGAGTTCGTCGAGCCCTGGACCAATGTCGAATGCCAGGTCGATCCGCTTCCGCTCGGCCAGCGGCCTGACCATGTCGCACTGGGCCGACACGAGCGACTCGAGCCGAAAGAGGCCCGGCCGCACCTCCATCTTTCCCGCCTCGATCTTGGCGAGGTCGAGAATGTCGTTGATCATCTCCAGGAGCATGCGGCCCGACGAGCGGATGTTCTGCACGTAGCGCTTCTGCCGGTCATCGAGCGATTCGATCGAGCCGAGCACGTCAGAAAAGCCGATGATGCTGTTGAGCGGCGTGCGGAGTTCGTGGCTCATGGTCGCCAGGAAATCGCTCTTCAGCCGGTTCATCTCGTAGAGATGGAGATTGGCCTGCGCCAACTCGTCCACCTTGTCGTCGAGATTGCTGTTTGCCTTGCGGAGATCCTCCTGGGAGTCCACGAGGCCGCGAAGCATGCGATTGAAGGCGACCCCGAGTTCTTCGAACTCGTCGGCCGTGTGAATCTCGGCACGGGCCTGTACGTTGCCCCTTCGCACCTCGTCGGCCACATCCCGAAGGTGCTCGAGCGGCTTGACGATCACATAGCGCACGATCGCATAGGCGGCGAGCATCGCGAGAAACACGGTCATGATCGCCGTGGCGGCGAGAATGGCCCGGTTCCAATTGATCGCCTTGCGGGTGGAGGAGTCGGGCATCACCACTTTGACCACCGCCATCAGATCGTTGTTGGCCAGAAGCGTGCGCGGCTTGCCTGTTGACTCGGCATCGAGCGTGGGAGCGGCGTCGCCGATCACGCCGCGATACTTGTGGCAGCCGGCACAACTGCTTCGCCACCGCACCGGCTGGTAGTAGTGGTATTCCGCATTGTCGGCCGTGCGGAACTCCCGGTATTCGGTCGATGGAGACGGCGGCCCGCCCTTCGGCGCAGCATCAGGGAGCCGGTCCTGAAAATAGGTCAGCACGGCGGCGTCGAGCCGGGAGTATTTTCCCCGCTCCTCAGGGATGGCGTCGGGCTCGAGCAGCCAGCTCTGGTATTGCTCGCTCTGGAGCGTGCGGCTCAAAAACTCAATGGCGCTGGCATATTGCTGCTCCGGTTCGAGCGTCTTCCAGTGGTATTGCAGCATGATGGCATCGACGAGATGCCGGCCAGTGCTCCGCGTCGTCGCGTAGACGAGCGATTCGGTGCTGCTGCCATACCACCAGAAGCTGCCGGTGATCAGCACGAGCAGGCAGA
>JBBAVO010000259.1:0-4107 GCA_040397635.1 Pirellulales bacterium | reverse complement strand
TTGCCGTTCTTCCGCTCCCGGACGAGGTTGGCCAGTTCGCCCAGTTCATGGAGATCGAGCCGTTCGTCCCAGAGCATCTCGGCTTCGGTCGCATTGAGGCGTTCCCCGGCCTCGATCTTCTCGCGGATGGGGTCGAGCGACGGCGTGATGGCGCGGATCATGGGTGTTCCTGCGGTGGGCGGCGTGGCCGACGGTGGCGGGCAGCATCGCCGCCCGAGCTTAAACCGCAGCCCGGGTCAATCTGCAACAGACCAGCCCGAATCGGGCAAAAGTGGGCCAAAAACAGCCACGTAAGGCACGGCTTACCACCACAGATCGGCGGCAATCGCCGCCAGCAGCACCAGGCCGATGATGGCGTTGACGTTGAAAAATGCCTCGTTGACCCGCGACAGATCGTTCGGGCGGACCATCGAGTGTTCCCACAGAAGCAACGCCGCGATCGCCACCAGGGCCAGCCAGTAGATCGCCCCCAGCGGAGGCACGGCCAGTGGGAGCAGGGCCAGGAGCAGGAGCGTCAGGCCGTGCAGGACCGCCGCGAGCGTGAGGGCCCGCGGCACGCCGAGCCTCGCCGGAATGCTCTGCAGGCCATGCGTGGCATCGAACAGGGCGTCCTGACAGGCATAGATCGTGTCGAAGCCTGCCACCCAGGCAGTGACCGCCAGACCGAGGATGACGGCGGGCAAGATGTCCGCGGGATCGCGCAGAATCTGCTGGCCCCGCAGCGCGATCCACGCCGCCACTGGCGCGAGCCCAAGCGCCATGCCCAGCCAGACATGGGCCAGCATCGTGAACCGCTTTGCATAGCTGTAGCCGAGCAGCCAGGCGA
This sequence comes from Pirellulales bacterium, assembly GCA_040397635.1. GTDB lineage: Bacteria > Planctomycetota > Planctomycetia > Pirellulales > UBA1268 > CAMCQY01. Next base: position 3,281 of record JBBAVO010000259.1, on the reverse strand, counting down.
GCACTGGCACCGAGAGCGCCACGGGCAGCCAGTTGGGCAGGAAGAGGAGGGTGGCCGCGATGAATGCGGCACATGAGGAGACGACCAGGCCGAGGACCTCCGCGACACCGACGTCGCCCCGCGGCAGATGGCGGGATGCGGTCCGCGGATTGGCCGCGTCGATCGTGCGATCGACCAGTCTGTTGAAGGCCATCGCCGCCGTCCGGGCCGTCACCATGCAGATCAGAATGCCAAGGAGGGACTGAAACCAAGGCAGCGGCGACGTTCCTGTGGCGGTGGCAGGGCTGCCACCAGACGCAATCGCGATCAGCACCGCCATGATCACGAACGGCAGCGCGAAGATCGTGTGGCTGAACCGCACCAGTTCCAGATAGGTCCGGAGGGTGGCCGCCATCAGGTCGCCTCGCCCCAGCGGCGCATCAGGGTGTTGGCCACGCCGAGCTGGTCGCAGATTCGCGCCACCACGAAGTCAACCAGATCGGCGACCGTCGTGGCCCCGTGGTAAAAGCCCGGCGAGGCGGGGAGGACGACCGCGCCCGCCTCGTGAATGGCCTGCATGTTCTTGAGCTGCGGCAGCGAGAGCGGCGTCTCGCGGGGCACCACGACCAGTTTTCGCCGCTCCTTCAAATGCACCTCGGCCGCCCGGTGGATGAGGTTTTCTCCCATCGAGTGGGCCACGGCCGAGAGCGTGCTGCCGCTGCACGGGCAGATCACCATCCCGGCAGTCAGGAACGAACCGCTGGCGATCGGAGCCATCAGGTTCTTGTGGTGATAGTAGGAGAGATGATCGAGTTGTCTGATCGCAGGCGAAGCCTTGCCCAGCAGCGTCTCCGGCTCGAAACGGTCGAGGTCGATCCGGAGGCCCAACTCCTCGCCGATCACGGCCTGTCCCGACGGGCTGATCGAAAGGTGCACGTCGCGGCCCGTCTCGAGCAAGACCTCGAGCAACCTCACCGCATAGGCGGCGCCGGACGCGCCCGTGATGCCGAGCACGAGCGGTGATTGGGCTGGGTGCTGGCTGGCGGACATGGTGGCTTTCACGATGCGCGGGTGGCGATGGAGAGCGTGGCGATCCCGAACGTGAGCGGCACCATCTCGACCCGGTCGAAGCCGGCGGCTCGAACGAGCGACGCCAGAGCCTCCCCCGACGGAAAGGCCTCAACGCTCTGATTCAGGTAGGTGTAGGCGTCGGAGCGGTTGCGGGCGACGGTGTTGCCGATGAAGGGAAGGACGCGGCGAAAGTACCAGAGATACGCATTGCGGATGATCACATTCTTGGGCAGCGAGAATTCGAGGATCGCCAGCCTGCCGCCGGGCTTGCAGACCCGGGCCATCTCGGCGAGACCGCGGGAGGTGTCGGCGATGTTGCGGAGGCCAAACGCCACGGTCACCAGATCGAACGTCGCGTCAGGGAAGGGCAGGGCCATGGCGTCGGCCTCCACCCATTCAATCGCCGCCCCCGTCTTCGCGGACTTTTCGATGCCGCGGTCGAGCATCGGGCGGCAGAAGTCGGATGCTACCACGCGGACATCGGGACCGCACTTCGCCCGGTAGGCCAACGCCAGGTCGCCCGTGCCGGTGCAGACGTCGAGGATGGCCCCGGTCCGCGGTGGAGCCGCCCGGGAGACTGTGACATGCCGCCACCAGACGTCGATACCGCCGGAGAGCATCCGGTTGACGAGGTCATACCGGGGGGCGATTTCGGCGAACATGCCGCGGACCCGGTTTCCACTTTTATCCACGGTACCGCCCTGGTCGACACCGCCCGCGGCTTGTTTTAAGGTAGCGGTCGTTTGGTTGGTCACGGGCACTCCTGAGCCGTTCGATGCACTGGCGCTGTCACGAACTTTACAATCGTATCCCGCAGGGGGCCGTTGCGGGAGGGATTGCGGTCGTGATCGACGTCTTGCGGGCTTCCACGACGATCATCACGGCCCTGGCCCACGGGGCGGCCGGTGTCCGGCCGGTGCTCACGATCGAGCAGGCTCGGGAACTGGCGGCTCGTAACGGGGCTGGCCCCGCCATGCTCCTGGGGGGCGAGCGCGGCGGCCTGCGGATCGAGGGCTTCGACCTCGGCAACTCCCCGCTCGAATATGCTCCAGCCCGCGTCGCAGGCCGGCGGATCGTGATCACAACGACCAACGGCACGGCCGCCCTGGACGTCTGCGGGGCGGCCGCCGAGGTGCTCATCGGCGCGATCGTCAACCGCACCGCCGTTGCGGCGCGGGCTTGCGAACTTGCCAGGTCACAGGGTGTCGCCAACATCCATCTTGTCTGCGCCGGCACAGATGGTCAGGTCACGGAAGAGGATCTCCTTGCCGCCGGCGGCATTCTCGATGCAGCGAGCCGCCTGGCCGGCAGCGATCGCGACACGCTCGACGCCTCCGCCATGGCCGCCCGGGCAGAATTTCGCGGCGTGCTGGCGGCGGCGGGCGGCGCCGATGCCGCCCTGGCGATCGCCGCCGCTTTCGCCACGTCGCGGGGCGGCCGCAATCTGGTCGACCTCGGTATGCAGGCCGATCTCCCTGTCGCCGCCGCCATTGACAGCCTGCCGGTCGTGCCACGGCTCGATCGCGGCCGCGGGCCCAAAGACGTCGAAGCAGGCTGGCTGCTCCCTGACGCCGCGGATCCCGCCTGAGGTGGACCGCAGCGCGACGGGCTTACTACACTCCTCGGTTTGGGCGTGGAAGCCACAAGCTTCCAGCCCCACTTCCTGTCATCACCGTTCTCACGCCGAGTGCATCTGTTCATGGAAAAACAAAACGACCAGTCGCGGATGGACCGGATCGTGTCGCTGGCCAAGCGACGCGGCTTCATCTTTCAGTCGAGCGAGATCTACGGCGGCTTGAACGGCTTCTGGGACTACGGCCCGCTGGGTGTTGCGCTCAAACGCAACCTGAAGGAGAGCTGGTGGCACGACATGGTCGCAGGCCACGACGAACTGTCCACGCTCCCGGGGGCCCCCACGCCCTATGAAATGACCGGCCTCGACTGCACGATCATCATGCATCCGCAGGTCTGGAAGGTCTCCGGCCACTTCGACCTCTTTCACGACTGGATGATCGACTGCCGCGAATCGAAACGCCGCTACCGCTACGACCACCTCCATGGCCGCTGGGCCAGCCATCGCGGCAAGAAGGTGTTTGTCGTCACCGACCAGTCGGGCGAGGAGGCCGGCCCGCACACCGTGCAGAAGGCGCAGAAGTTCTTCGGCCTGAGGGCCAAACAGGTGGACGAGATCGAGTGGGAGGGGACTCTTGTGCCGCTGGCGGCCAGTGTGG
>JBBAVO010000258.1:0-4132 GCA_040397635.1 Pirellulales bacterium | reverse complement strand
ACGGCCGCGATGCCGCTGGCGATCCGCCCCTGGTCGAGGTCCAACTGGCCGCGCCACAGCAGCGCCCATGCATCCTGCGGGTTGGTGTTGAGCGCCGTTTCGATCCGCGACTCGAGGGCCGCGGACTGATGGAACACATCGAGCGAGTCGCCCCCCTGCGAAATCACCTCTCCACGATAGGCCACCAAATTGCCGGGCACTGCGTTGCCGCGAGCCGCCGACCGGCTGACGATGCGGCCGTCAGCAAGGTCGATCTCCAGCACCTCCGGAGTGTCGAGTGGCAGAAAGAACCTGTTGGCCGTGACGATGCCGCGGCCGCTGGGGCTGCCATGATCGGCAGTCAGGGGACGCTGCCAGAGCGGGCGGCCGCTCGCCAGATCGAGGGCCTCCACGCTTCGTCTGCCGACGACGATCGCCCGGCCATCGACAACACCGGCGACGTAGAGCCGATCCTTGCGTGGCAGCCGCCACACGGTCGTGCCCCGTCGCAGGTCAAGGCAGTGCAGGTCCTGAGACTCTCCAGGCGTCAGCAGCACGCGGCCCCCCGACAGGATCGGGGCTGAATCGAGCCAGCCGCCAAGGCGTTGTTCGCGGCCACCCTCGCCTACGACGCCGGGGCCGCCAAAGCCGTTTCGCGGCACGCGGATTCCGTTGGGAAGCACCGTCACGCCAGTCTGACGGGGCTGCGGATACTCATGCGCCCAGAGCAGGGTGCGGGTCGCGAGATCGACCGCGACGACGGCACCGGCGCCGGTCGGGCAGACGAGCACCCCCTCGGCCAGCGCGGGAGAGAGGCCGGCGAGCCGGCGGAGATGGCTGTCACGATTGTCGATCGCCCGCTCCTCATCGACTTCGGCGAACGGCTGCGACCACTCCAATCGACCGGTGCTGGCATCGAGCACATCCAGCCGAATCTCCCCCTTCTCTTCGACGAGCACGAGCAACTGCTCCCCCACGGGAAGTGGAGCACCGAGATACCAGGCCGTGGACGAGGCCGGCAGCACCGCGTCATTGCCCGCACCACCGCGGGCGGGAAGCCGCCATCGCAGGCCACCGCGATCGGCGATGTCGTAGGCGGAGATCGTGTTGCCCCCCTTCCAGCCACCGGCCGCACGCATGCCCATCCCCTGCATCGCAGGTCGGAAGTTCATGCCCCCGGCCTGCGGCGGAGCAGCGGCATCGGGATGGCTCTCGATCACGAACACCAGCCGACCATTGCTCGCCATGGTTCCGCCCGTGGCGTCGTCGAAGACGCTCGTGAACGAGCCGACGGCATCGGTATCGGCCGCGTCGCCGGCACCGTCACCCCCGACTGCGGACGCCTGCAGCGGGCCCGCGCCAGGCCCGGCCTGCAGCCAGACCCGCTTACCGGTTTCGAAGTCAACCGCCAACAGGCCCATGGTGGTGCGCACGAGGATCATCCCGTTCACTGCCAACGGCGTGCCAGCCGGCAGCACCGCGATCTCCTGCTCGGCATGGAGTCGCCGCTGCGCATCGAGCTGCCGCGATTCCTCGGGATGTCGGGACAGTGGCACGCGGTACCGCGGTGCCAGGAGCGGACACGACGCCGCTGAAACCCCATTGCGGGCCGAATCGCCACGGTGCATCGCCCAGTCGCCGGCACGGCTCCCGGGCCTGCTCTTCGGCTCGCCGACGAGCGCCGTCAGCCAGGCGAGCCCGCCGCCGGCGGGAAACGACACGGTGACATCCTTGCCGGCAATGCGGACCACGTTTCTGCCGCTGGCCCGCGCCTGCTCGAGAATGGCGGTTGCGGCCACGCGATCGCCTGCCCGCAGCCACGCGATGGCCCGCATGATTGAGAGCGTGGGTTCGAAGGAAACACCGCCGTCCGCCGACGCCAGTCGATCAAGCCAGGCCGCCGCCGCCAATGGCTGATTCGCCTCGAGCGACTCGATCGCGGCCAGCAGGGTGGCGCGGTATCCGGCGGGGGTGTGAAACCAGCGTCGGGCGACGGCCACGATGCCGGCCGTATCGTTGGATGCAATGGCCTGTTCGAGCAATCGGTCGGCCCGGGCCCGAAACTGCAGCTCGTAGGCCTCGCGGCCGGGCTTGTCGAGTCCGCCGATCAGCCGATTTGTTTCAGACTTGATGCTCTGCCACGTCCGCTGCTGGCGGTCTTCACGAAAGAAGCAGTCGCGGTCCGCAGCCAGAATCTCGTCGAACAGCATGGCGGCGTCGCTCCAACGCTGATCGGCGACGAGCCGGCGGCCCCGATCCAGCTGCCGTTCACGCAGCCGGTCGCTGGGGAATCCTATTCCCCCTTCACTCTCCCCGTCCTCACTGTCGCCAGGTTCGCCATCAGCCTGCTGCTCGACGGCGTCATCGGCATCGTCAGCCCTGCCCAGGCTCCCTCCCCCAACGCCGAAGCCAACCGCAAGCAGGCCGCCAACCAACACGACAGCGGCCCACGGGCAGGCAGCCGCAGACCAAAACCCGCTCAGGTGTATCGGGCGCATCAGGCTGGCCCCACAAAGAGGACGTTTCATCACTCCGAACCACCGCAACGGCCCAGAAGACGGGCCAGAAACCATTGCCTCCTGCATCGTATCACAGCCTACGAATTCGGCTGGAGAAGCGTTCGCGACGGGACAAAACGCCGCTCAAACGGCCATTTTTCGGCACAAACACCGGCGAAACCCCGATTTTCCGGGCCTGAAACCATATTTTTGGGTTGCATTTTCATTCCCAGAGTCTCTAATCGGCCTCGCCTTCGGCATCTGTGCCGGGCTCCGGTTCGCGGTGGGGAACTACCGCACACAATTTTTTTTGGCTTTTTGGAGGTAATGGCGATGGCGAAGAAGTCGGGTAGCAAGCCGATGACGAAGACCGAAATCATGCGGAGCATCTCCGAGACGACCGGTCTGCAGAAGAAGGACGTGGTCGCGGTGATGGAGGCTCTGACGGACGAAATTCAAAAGTCCCTCAAGGGCCAGGGCATCGGGGTGTTTTCCATCCCCGGCCTGGTGAAGATCGAGCGCCGCAAGGTGCCAGCCCGCCCGGCTCAGAAGGGTGTCAAGAACCCCTTCACCGGCGAACTGCAGGACCGGCCCGCAAAGCCGGCCAGCGTGAAGGTTCGCGTGCGTGCGCTCAAGAACCTGAAGGCCATGGTGAGCTAAGGCCGTGGTGAGCTGAGCCCTGCTCGACTCACCGAAGCCTTGCTCTGCGGCATCATGCCGCACGACAAAACGACGGGCGGTGCCGCAATGGCACCGCCCGTTTTTTTGCGCGTTGCCAGTTTTGTTCCGGGAGCTGTTCAGCCAGTTCCGCCGGCGACCGCGAGCCCTGCCCAGCGGCTGCCGAAGTGACCAACGGTGCCCCGGGGTTTTTGGCCGATGTCCGCCGCCCCCGGGAGCCGGTGGGTGTGGCGGCGATCAGTCACCACCGGAGCCGCGACGCTCCCTTTTGCCATGACATGGATGCCCTCCTCGTAATACCAGCGGAAGTGAGCCCGCACCTCCGCCAGAAGCGATCCCGCCTCAGTGCGATACCGTTCGAGGTCGCGGTGGCGGCTCGGACCGACGTTCAAAAGGCCGAGTTTGGACTCCGCCACGTTCAGGCCGAACTCACGGCAGACCTGCACGAGAGCCGGCTCCAGGGCATTGAAGTCGAGCAGTCGCGTGTTGGCCGCCGCAGGCCCGTGCATGTCAAAAAAGTCGCGGTAGTTCGCGAGGCCGCCTTCCGCGACCGCCATCGCGACAAACCGGCGAAAGGTGCCTCTGCGGGCGCATTGAATCAGCGGCTCCGTCGGCTCTTCGGCGAACTCATAGGAACGCCAATATTCGAACAGCGACACGAGCATCTCGAACGGTTCCCGGACGACGCCGATGATCCGCGTCGCGCATGGCCTGCCAGCCGTGCTCGCTCCGGGGCGGCCCAACGGCCACCAGTGATCGAATCTGCGTGCCAGCCTGGCGCAGGCCCGCATCAGCCGGCGACCTTTCCTCAGCGACCGATCCTGTCGTGGCACCAGGCCCAGTTGCTCGAGCGAATACCGAACGGGAAGGTGATTCACCTCGTAAAGCGGGTGCGGCTCTACCAATCGCGCATCAGGAAAAACCTCCCGGAACCAACGCGTGAGGGAATGACCGGCGGTCTTGGGATAGTGCGCGAA
>JBBAVO010000257.1:0-4165 GCA_040397635.1 Pirellulales bacterium | reverse complement strand
TCCTGACGGATTTCCTCTGCGCTGAGCGATGTCTCGGGGGTGAGCGACGCTTCGGGGACAGGAATCGACTCGACGACAGCATCCTCCGGCGGCGTGGCATCGTCGGTAGGATCGCCCCCGATGACATCCCCGACGGTGGCCTGTTCTTCCTCAACGGGATCGATCACCAGTTGGGCGAAGGCGGAGCTTCCAGACACCGTCAGCGCAGCCGCGCACGTGAGCCAGCGCAGCCACTGCCAGCGGCCGCCAGACCATGCGTTGGTGCGTGGATGCCGGGGCATAGAGGGGGCCAGAGCGGATGGGGCGGGCGGAATCGACCACCATCAGAATCGGGTCCGGATGTGCCGGTTGTGCAGGTTTTTCTATTTCGGCAGTCTGGGCAAACTGAGTCGCGTGAACGGGTTTCATGGCTTGTGCCGGAAATGTCGATTGTATGGATAGTCCGCCTGGTAGCCGCCCCGATCGTCGGGAGGCACCACTCCCGGGGCGGCCAGGTCTGACCGGATCAACCGGAGGACGCACTTCAAGGGGACAACCCCGTGAGTCAGTTGCGTCATCGCCCTGTCATCGCTCAGCCAGGGCGTCTGTCCTGGCTGCTGTTTTTGATTGCGCTGTTCTTGATGGCGCTGGGCTTCAAGGCCTTCGGAACCGCTGCAGGTGCCGAACTCTTCGAGGGACTGAATGCCCCGATGCAGATTCCGGCTGAGGCAGCCATAGCCGAACTGCCCGCGCCGCGCGAGATGCCCTCAGACATCGCGGCGGAACTGAAGCGGTTGCAGAAGCAGATCGACGAACTGCAAGCCGCCAGGGACGCCGCGTCGGGTGGTGAAAAAGCACCGCCGAAGGCCGCGGACAAAGAGAGGGCCGGTGGCAAGACTGGCGAGAAGACTGAGAGAGCTGGCGAGAAGGCTGAGAGTCCGGTAGCCGATCGGCTTTCCACCGTCGAGAAAAGTCTTGGCAAACTCTTCGACGCAAACGACAAGAAAAAGAAGGAAGACGCCAAGAAGCCGTCGTTTGTCTTCAGCGGCCAGGTGCAGGCCGACGAGGTCTGGTTTGGACAGGATGCCGCCAGCCGCGCTGACGTCGGCGACCTCCAGGACGGCGTGCAGTTCCGTCGACTCCGCATCGGCGCCCGCGGCACCAGTTTCGAGGTGCTCGAATACTCGCTCGGCGTCGACTTCGCGCTGGCCAACCAGCCCAGCTACCTCGACAACTACCTCGAGTGGAAGGAGTTGCCCTACCTGCAGAACATCAGGGCCGGCCATTACTTCGAGCCCTTCTCGCTCGAACGCGTCACGCAGAACCGCAACAACACGTTCATGGAGCGGTCACTGGTCGACACGTTCGCCCCCGCGCGAAATATGGGGGTGATGACCTACGGCAACACGGAGAACGAACTGGCGACCTGGGCCATCGGTACGTTTCGCACCAACAGCGACAACACGGGCAACGACTCGTTCGACAGCGGCCAGGCGCTGACGATGCGGGGCACGTGGCTGCCCTGGTGGGACGAGCCGAGCGACGGCCGTTTCTACATGCACCTCGGCGCGGCCTATAGCTACCGCAAGGCCTTTCAGAACCAGGTCCGCTTCCGCAACACTCCGGAAATCCGCAAGCAGCAGCCGTCCGGCACGTTCGGTCCCGTGGGGCCGCCAAGCCCCAGCAACTACATCAACGGCGTGCCGGGACCGTTCGCCCCGATCTTCGTCGACACCGGCAACATCAAGGCCGACGACTTCCAACTCTTCGACCCCGAGTTCGCCCTGATCCTCGGGCCCCTCTCGCTGCAGTCGGAATATGCGTTCGCCTTCGTGGATCAGTCCAAGGGCGAGCCGCTGTTCTTCAATGCCTACATGGCCCAGGTGAGCTACTTCCTCACCGGCGAGCACCGACCTTACGACCGCAAGCAGGGCATCCACAAGCGGCTCGAGCCGTTCGAGGACTTCTTCCGCGTGCGGACGAAGTCGCAGGGCGTGCAGAACGGCCTCGGGGCGTGGGAGGTCGCGGCCCGGTTCTCCAACATCGTGCTCAACGACAAGAACGTGAAGGGCAACAACCTGACCGACTTCACCATCGGCCTCAACTGGTATCTCAACCCGTACACGCGTTGGAAGTTCAACTACATCCGCGCCTTCCTCGAGGACGAGCGCAATGGAAACAGCCTCACCGATGCGTACGGCACCCGGATCGACTTCGATTTTTGAGGGCACCATGCGGTTTCACGCCATCATCGCGGCACTGATCTTGAGCCTGATCCCGAGCCTGATGTCGGCCAGCGATCTTGCTGTCGCGGCCGATACCGTCGTTGCCACGGACACCGAAAAAAAGAAAGAGGAGAGCAAGAAAGAGGAGAGCAAGAAAGAGGAGAGCAAGAAGGAGAAGGAGAAGTCCAAGGAAGAGCCTCCCACGTGCATGCACTGCGGGGCCCGGTGCGGCCTCGAGGCGGTGTGTGTCTGCGAGTGTGGCACGAAGAAGAAGCCGAAAACCGAATACGAGGCCAAGTGCGACCCGATCTGCGTGCCCCGTTGCAGCGGCCTGCCGTGGCCCTTCTCTCGCTGCCACCGCGGTGGCGGATGCACCGATTGCCAGTCCGACGCCTGCCGAGCCTGGGTGCGGCACCGCAAGACGCTCGTCAAGGAGACGAAGGACGAGGAGGTCTCCGTGATCGAGCGGAAGGTGAAGTATGTCTGCTGCCAGTGTTCAGCCACCGGCAAGACCGGCTGCTGCGGCGGCGAGCCTGCCGAGCATGGCGGCTTGTGGCCGCACTGGCTGCGATGGCTGCCGGCCTGCGGCGCACCGTGAACACGCCGAGGGAGTTCGACCCGTGGCCACGAGTTTTTAACTTGTGGAATCGACGGCGGGGACACGGACAAGTTGAAAACTTGCCGCCACTGGGAGGGCGGGGTCACGGACAAGTTAAAAACTTGCCGCCACGGGGAGAGCGGGGACACGGACAAGTTGAAAACTTGCCGCCACTGGGAGGGCATTCCGTGCCAGGCACCGTTTCTTGCGACGTGCCACGGCCACGTGCACGCGAACGCAAACACGCCAAAAAACGTTGTGAATGCGTCAGGATGTCGTGCCGTGGTGTACAACGGGCACCACCTATGAAGCCGTCCCGCAGTCTCGCCGCGCAGCCCCTTGTCGCCGTTCTCGTGCCGGCGAGCACCGGCTGGGGCCGTAGCATCATCAAGGGGGTCGCGGACTTCGCCAATCGACACGGCCCCTGGCACCTGCACGTGGCCCCCGAAGGCGAGCAAAAGACGCTGCCACACGGCTGGCAGGGGGATGGCATCATCGCGCGGGTCTCGACGCCGGCGGTCGCGAGATCGCTGCTCGGCATCGGCTGTCCGGTGGTAAACGTCTCTGGAATCACGCTCGAGGGAGTCAGCCAGCGGGTGCCCCGTGTGTTCAACGACCTGCAGGCGACTGGCGAGATGGCGGCCCGCCATTTTCTCGACCGTGGCTTCAGCACGTTCGCTTACGTGGGCCCACCGAAACTGGCCTACGTGCGTGAGCATCAGGAAGCTTTTGCAGCCGCACTCGCTCAGGCCGGTCACTCGTGCCATGCGCTCGGGCTGAACCCCGGCCTGGAAACGGCGGGCCGGCCGAGCCGACTGATCGAATGGCTCAAATCGCTCCCCAAGCCGGTGGGCTTGCTGACATGGGCCAACGTCCAAGGCAGAGCGGTGATCGACGCCTGTCGCAGGGCCGGGCTGCTCGTCCCAGAGGACGTGTCGGTGCTCAGTGGCGTGGATGATCCGCTCCTCTGCGAATGCTGCATGCCGCACCTGTCGGCCATCACGGTCGCAGCCGAGCAGATCGGCGAGCAGGCTGCCGAATTGCTCCAGCTGCTGATGGAACGAAAGCCTCTGCCGCCAACTCCGATCCGGGTGCCGCCGCTTGGCATCGTCACCCGTCAGAGCACCGACACGCTCGCCATCAACGATCCATTGCTCGTGCAGGCGATCGGCTTCATCCGTGAGCATGCGACCGAGCCGATCCGCGTGGAGGACGTGCTGCGGGTGGTTCCGCTCTCCCGCCGCAGCCTCGAGCGGGCGTTCCAGGAACTCCTCGGCCGGTCGCCGGCCCAGGAGATCCGCCGCGTGAGGCTTGAGCGGGCGAAGCACCTCCTGGCGACGACCGACCTGCCGATCCCAAAAGT
>JBBAVO010000256.1:0-4191 GCA_040397635.1 Pirellulales bacterium | reverse complement strand
CGCTGGTACGGTCGAGCTACCACGCCCGCGACATGGCCGAAGACGGCATGATCGTGGAGTGAAAGCGGAGAGTGGAGTTGAGGCTGTCTCAGCATGAAGCACGAGACCGAAGGAGTTCGCCTCGTGGCCACGAGTTTTTAACTTGTGGAATCCGCGACATATCACGGACAAGTTGAAAACTTGCCGCCACAGGGGGGAGCACCTACTGTGCCAAACAAGACGGCACAACGACGTGTTTTTCGTGAACACACCCGCGCCCTCACTCCGCCTCTTCGAGGCCGTGCTCCTGGAGCTTCTTGCGGAGCGTGTTGCGGTTGATGCCGAGCCGGGCGGCGGCCTTGAGTTGCACCCCCTTGCAGTCGGCGAGCATCTGGGCGATCAGCTCCCGTTCCACGCGGCTGACGATGCGGTCGAAGAGGTTCTCGTCGTCGGGGCCGGCCGTCGTCATTCCCTGCTCGACGAGGTCGCGTGCGAGGCTGTCGAGATCGCCTCCTCTTCCAGGAAGGGAAACCGTCGGCCGGTCGCCCCGCATCGCCGGCGGCAGGAGGTCGAGCGAGAGTTCGTCGCCCGTAGCCATCACCACGCACCGCTCGACCACGTTCTGCAGTTCGCGGACATTGCCCGGCCAGTGATACTTCGCCAGTGCCGCCGCGGCCTCCTTCTGGATGTGCACGACGTAGCGGTCGTTGGCTTCGTTGTAGTGTTCGAGGAAGTGGCTGACGAGCTGTGGAATATCCTCGCGACGTGCCCGCAGGGGAGGCAGGTAGATCGGCACGACGTTGAGCCGGTAGTAGAGGTCCTCGCGGAAGTTTTCCTTCGCCACCTCGTCGAGCAGTTCGCGGTTGCTCGCCGCGATCACGCGGGTGTCAACGCGGATCGTCTCGGTGTCGCCCACCCGCTCGAACTCGCGCTCCTGCAACACTCGCAGCAGCTTGACCTGCAGCTTCGGCGTGGTGGAGTTGATCTCGTCGAGAAAGATCGTGCCGGTGTGGGCGGCCTCGAAACGCCCGGTGCGATTGGCGATGGCGCCGGTGAACGAGCCGCGGACGTGGCCGAAGAGTTCGCTCTCCAGAAGGCTTTCGGAGAGGGCGCCACAATTGACGCGGACGAAGGGACCGCTGCCCCGCGGCGAAAGCTGGTGGATTGCCTTGGCGACCAGTTCCTTGCCCGTGCCGGTCTCGCCCACGAGGAGCACCGACGCATTCGACGCGGCCACCCGCCGCGTCATGGCATAGACCTCCATCATCGCCGGGCCCGACCCGATCAGACCCTTGATCGGGGAGCTGGTCTCGTCACCGTGTTGGCCGGGGGTGCGCAGCATCGGCGGAGACGGAGCGGGCCTTCCTGGAGGGCGTTTCAATGACGTCGAGGACCGCGCCTGCCACGGCACGGTCGGCCGACGCGGTCGATTGATTGTACCGTGCGTAGGCAGCCCGCAGGGGATCGCATTCAAGGAGCACGCCGTAGCGATTCACGCTCTCCGCAAAGCCTGCCAGAGCCTGTTTGCGCGACTCCGCAGGAAGTTCGGCCCGCTCCGTCTCCCCCAGAAGAGCCTGTTGTGCCCGACTCGAGCCGATGGTGCCGAGTAGGGCCGCCGCCGGACCGTAGAGATCGGTGGGGCGTCCCGGCTGGGGGCCCTGCATGACCGCCAGTCGCGCGGTCGTCTCGGCGGCCGACACATCCCAGCCTCGGCGACCCAGTTCGGCGAGCAGGGCAAGTGCCTGGCTCGCCCGCGTCCGCCGCTGCGTGGCGCGGGCCTGCCGGGCCACTGGATCGACAGCCTGCGGACCGGCGACCTGAGCCAAGTGGTCAGGAAATCGCGGCGGTCCGACCAGCTTCCCTGTGACCAGATCGACCCGCGGCACAAACAGGCTGTCGAGGCGATCCATGATCCCGACGCAGTCCAGATCGGAAAACTTCAGGAGCAGTTGCGTGAGGAATTTCCCGCGGGCATCGTCATCGAGTGGATCGACCACCACGAGCACCGGCGGCACGTCGCCCGTCGCCTGCCGCTGGATGAACTGCACCGTCTCGAGGGCCGTCGGCCGGACGGTACGGGCTGCGATCACAACGAGTACGGTGTCGATGTTGGCCCGCGTGGCGAGAATCGCGTCACGGCCCGAGGGGACCTTCTCCACGCGATAGCCGAATCGGGAAAGTCCCGTTGCCAACTCTTCCCGCACGGTCGCATCGACGTGTGCCACCACTGCAACCTCTTCGCCTGTGCTGGTGGCGGCCTGAAGCAGGATCTCGACGACACGGCTCGAGCCACGGTAGGGCGGATCGCCGCCGGTCAACGCGAGGGTCCGTGCCGCCTCGAACTGCAGTGTGGCGTCGGGCACCGTCAGCGCTCGCAGCAGGGTCGTTCGCACAGCGGGGGTGAGGGCAGCAACCTCGTTCGCAGCGGCCCGGTCGTCGGATGCGTGTTCGTCGGTCGCCTGTTCTTCAGATGCCTGTGTCGCCGCCGCAGCATGGGCGGCCGCGATTGCTCGTGCCGCTCCAGCGGCCGCCGCGAACATGCCGCGTGAGGCTGCGAGCTCGAGCACGTCGGCCGTGGACTCGTAATCAAAGCCCTCCGGTCCCGTGACCGCAGCCTGAAACTGTTCAGTGGGCACGCGATCGAGCGCCGTGAGCGGATCGCCTACGGCAGCGAGCATCGCTTCGAGCCTCGCCAGGATCACAAGTCGAACGGCGTCGGGCTCGGTGGCGTTGAGCGCCGCCAGATCGCGGGCCAAGTGGATCGCCTCCTGCGCCCGTGCTGTTTGGGGTGGCAGATGAAGACGCACAAGCCGGCCCGACTCCGAATTCCAGACGAACCGCTCCACCGTCTTGCCTCCAGCGGCAGCCGCCATGGCCGGATCGAGCACTGGCTCCATGAGGAGATGGTCCGGGGCGGGGAGGCCGTCGATGGAAAGCACGCGGTCGAGTCGGCGGGTGAGCAACGAGATCGCGGTGCCGGGGCTCGGCGGCACCGTGTTGTCGGCCATCGCTTCCGCGGGCAGCAGTCCGCGTCCCGACAGTTGCTTGAGCAGGCGGATGGCCCGATCCCGGGCCTCGGGTGGCACATCGGGCACGAGTGCCGGAGCCAGCAGATGATCGGCGAGGTCGGCTGCATCGTCGTTGGTGGCCCCTGCTGCCAAGGCCTCGATGATGCCAGGCCAGTGCTGAACGTCGTCAGAGCCCAGCCATGCCAACAACGGCTGCCTGGCATCAGCACCGAGCGTGCGGATGAGTTCCCTGGCAAGCTGCCGGGCTCGCTCGTGCTCCGCGTCTTCACTCTGCAGCAGGTTGACGAGCACGGGCAGGGCATCGACGCCGGCCCGCGCCAGTTGGTCGAAGGCGGCAGCCCTCGTGGATGGCTTGTCGCTGGAGAGATCGTCGCCAGCTTGCGTGAGCCGGGCGGGGTCGCGCCGTCGTTGCCGCGCTGCGTCACGCATCGCCTCCACGATGGGCCGCACGTCTTCGTCACGGTCTCCGAGTACCCGCTCAAGCCGGCGAAGGCTGGCGGGGTCGGCGGAGTCGCCCAGATCGGCGAGCAAATCGAGCCGCTTGTCGCCCGCCTTCTCGAGCAGGTCGGCGAGCGTGGAGAAATAGCGTGCGGAGACATCGTAGGCCTCGACATCCGCGGCCCGGATCGCGGCGTCGAGCAGGGACGGTGGGGTCGTTCGCGGCGGAAAGGCGAGCGAGTCGAGCACCGATTGAGCCAGCGGATCGGGCATCGGCCGCACGCCGTCGGCCGCGCTGGCAGGAGCCACGCAGGCGGTCGCCAGTGCGATCACGCACCATGCCGAAGCCTTGCTGGAAACACCCGTCGCCACCCGCCACCCCCGCGTCAGGCGTGGGTGGCTCCACGCTCTCAGGCGAGCCGGCGATCCCACGCTGCTATTTGGTCGGCAACCTGCGCCGGGGCGGTCGAGCCGAAACTCACCATCCGTTCAACTGCCCTGGATGCCCCAAGTGCGCTGCGAAGCGAGGCGTTCCAGCCGGCATAATCCTGCAAAAACTCCTGATCGGTAAGCTCTGCCAGCGACACGCCCTGGGTCATCGCCCGGCGGACAAACGTGCCGACGAGCTCGTGGGCGGTCCGCTGCGGCACTCCGGCTGCTATCAGGGCCTCCATCAGGCTCGTGGCATCGAGGTGGCCGCGGTCGATCGTGGCGGAGATGCGATCCCGGTCGAACGAGCTGCCCG
>JBBAVO010000255.1:0-4205 GCA_040397635.1 Pirellulales bacterium | reverse complement strand
CCGGTGCTCAACCGGGGTGGCCAGAGCGTGCCGCCGCTGTTCGCCGCGGGGCCCCTCGCCCGTGTCTCCCGCAAGAAGTGGTCGCTCGTGTTGACGAGCCTGGCAATGGCGGCCTGCTTCGGTCTGCTGGCCGTGGCCTGGCCGGCGCTTGCCGCCACGCGGCCCGATCTCCTGGCGGTGCTGTTCCTCGTGCTCTACGCCCTCTTCTCGGCGATGAATGGGCTTAATCAGCTGGTGCTCGCCGCCCTGCAGGGCAAGCTCATCTCACCCGGACACCGCGGCCGTGCGATGGTGGTGAGCGTGGCCTTCGGCAGCGTGCTGGCCATCGTCGCCGCGGTCCTGCTCCTCGGCCCCTGGCTGGCAGAGACCGATGGCTTTCCGAAGATCTTCGCCGCCACCGGAGTGTTCTTCGCGCTGGCGGCGATCGCACCGGTGTTTCTCGACGAGCCGGCGGACACTCCGCCGTCCGCGGCGGTCACCTCCGGTCGATCGGGCGGCATTGTCGGCAGCCTGTTCGAACATGTCGGCGCGGGCATCGCGTCGTGGCGGCAGACGCTTCGCCGGGATCGGCCGCTTCTGCGGCTCTGCGTCGTGGCCGCCTGCTTCTCCGCGGTGCTGATGCTCTTTCCCCACTATCAGGCCTTCGCACGAGACAGGCTCGGCAGCCGCACGGCGAGCCTGTTGACCTGGGTCATTGTTCAGAATGCAGCCACCGGTGTCGTGAGCCTCGTGGCGGGCCCGCTCTCCGACCGCCGCGGCACGCGGATCGTGCTCGTCTGGCTCGTGGCACTCTCCTCGCTCACGCCGCTGGTCGTGACGCTACTCTCGTTCGTGCCACACGAGCACGCTGTCGAATGGTTTTGGATCGTCTATGTGCCGCTGGGACTCAATCCGATCTCGCTGAAGATCTTCACCAACTACGCGCTTGAGCTTGCCCCGACGGCGGCGGATCATCCGCGGTATGTGAGCATCGTGGGGGCGGCACTCGCCGTACCGTTCGTGATTTCGCCGTTGGTGGGCATGGGGGTCGACTGGCTCGGCTTCCGGCCGATTTTCATTGTGGGTGCTGCGGTGATCGCTGCGGGTGCAATCTTCGCGATCGGCCTGCCCGAGCCCCGGCACCGGTGAGGGGTGGTCGACGCGGCCGCGAGTTCGACCCGTGGCCACGAGTTTTCAACTTGTGGAATCGATGCCGTGAGACACGGACAAGTTGAAAACTTGCCGCCACGGGGAGAAAACACGGGGAAGTTGAAAACGTGTCGCCACAGGGGGCTGAATTTCCCCCAAAAATCGATTGCCCGGGTGTTGTTCAGCCCGTATGCTCTGCGGGACGCACGGATGTCTGTGCGTGTTTTCAACACAACCAAGAGGCATGTGCCATGAAGTCTTTCCGGATGATTGGGCTGATGACGTTGGTCGCGGCGATGGTCTGCTCGGCTGCTCTCGTGTCGGCTGCTCCGAAGGAGCCGAAGGACGCCAAGTGCCCCGTGTCGGGCAAGGGCTGCAACCCCGACAAGGCCACCGACTTCGCCGGCGGCAAGGTCTATTTCTGCTGCGGCAACTGTGAGAACGCCTTCAAGGGCGATTCCTCCAAGTTTGCCGCCAAGGCCCACCAGCAGTTGGTCTCCACCGGTCAGCTCGTGCAGAAGGGCTGCCCCTTCAGCGGCGGCGCCGTGAAGGCAGGCACGCAGCTCGACATCGGCGGTACCGAGGTCGGCTTCTGCTGCAACAACTGCAAGGGCAAGGTTGAGAAGGCCAGCGCCGACGAGCAGGTCACCCTGGTGTTTGCCAATGTGGAAAAGGGCTTTGCCCCCGCGGCCAAGTAGGGCTGATCCAGTTACTCGCAGGTTTCGCCACATTTGCAGGCCCGGAACTGGCCTAGGTCGTTCTCCTGCTTGATGGAATACTCCGCACCGACGTGGGCTTCCCCCTTCGGTGCGGAGTTTTTTTGTCCATGCGCGTTTTTCTCTCGGCGGGTGAACCCTCTGGCGACCATCATGCCGCCGTGCTCGTGCGGGCGATCAAGGCCCGGCAGCCCGACGTCGAGTGCGTCGGGCTCGGCGGGCCCTGCATGGCGGCGGAGGGCTGCCGCCTCGTTGCGGACATGACGCAGCTGGCGGTGATGTGGTTTCTCCGCGTGCTCCTCAACCTCCACAAGTTCGTAGACCTCGCCCGTCGCGCCGAGCGGAGCTTTCTCGACGCCCGTCCCGACGTCTGTGTGCTCGTCGATTTCCCCGGCTTCCACTGGTGGCTGGCCTGGCGTGCCAAGCGGCATGGCATCCCGGTGGTCTTCTACTGCCCACCGCAGATCTGGGCCTGGGGCAGCTGGCGGATCCATAAGATGCGGCGGCTCGTTGACCATGTGCTCTCCGCGCTCCCCTTCGAGCACGATTGGTTCCTGGCGCAGGGCGTGTCGAGCACGCTCGTCGGCCACCCATTCTTCGACGAACTCCACGCCTCCCAGTTCGCCGCAGCCGATGCTCCCGGCCCGGCATCGGCTTCCCGCGACCGAGCGACGGATCGTTCGCAACGCCCCGTCGTGCTCTTGCTGCCCGGCTCCCGTGGCCAGGAGATCGAGGCCAATCTCGACACGATCCTGCGGGCGGCCGCGGGAACGGCCCAGCGGGTACCCGAGGCCAGCTTCGTGGTCGGCGCGCTCAACGACAAACATGCCACGCGGGTGCAGCAGACGATCCACGCTCTCGGGCCTGCGCTCGACGGCCTCGATCTCCGCGTGGAGACAGGCCGCACGCGGATCCTGATGCGCGAGGCAACCTGTGCGATCGCGGTGAGCGGATCGGTGTCGCTCGAACTGCTCGCCGCGCGGGTGCCGACCGTGATCGTCTATCGGATCAGCGGCTTCGCTCACGTGGTGCAGAGCTGGTTCCGACACGCCCGCTCCATCACGCTGGTCAATCTGCTGGCGGCCCGGGAGCCGATCGGTCCCACGCGACCCGCGTGGCGGGCTCCGAGTGAGGTCGCCCCCGCCGACCCGGAGGCGATCTTTCCGGAATACCTGGCGGTGCAGGATCCGGCAGCTCACATGGCCGGGCACGTTGTCGAATGGCTCACGCAACCGGCGGCGCGGGAGGCCGTGATCGCCCGGCTCGATGCCGTGGCCGACCGCGTCGCGCACGGTGGTTCTGCTGAGCGGGCGGCCGAGGCGGTGCTCGTCGTCGCCTCGCGGGGCCATGCTGGTCTGCAGGCTGGGCTGCAGGGTGGATGGGATTCCGGGGCCTCCGGCCCGGTAGCCGATTCCACCCCCTGCCGGCCGTCGGCCCATGCGGCATAATGCCATCCATGTTTCTCGCCGCCCCACAGCCGACGCCCGCGGATCTCCAGTTTTCGCTGTTTGGTATTCCCGTCCGCGTGTCGGGCTGGTTCTGGGTGGGGGCGGCGCTGCTCGGCTGGGGTATCTGTCTGTCGTTCGCCCGCGGCGACCAGCGACAGTTGCTCCAGTATCTGGTGATCTGGATGGTTGCGGTACTCTTCTCGCTCCTCGTGCACGAGATGGGGCATGCGTTGGCATACCGCTGGTTCGGCCAGTCGGCACACGTGGTGCTCTATCACCTCGGTGGCCTCACGATTCCCACGGCCTGGGGTGGCCGCGGTGCCCGCCGGCCCGCCGAGCGGCTGATCGTCTCGGCAGCCGGGCCACTGGCACAACTGGCGGTGGCGGCGGCGATCGTCGCGGTCCTCAAGGCCGGCGGCTACGCCGTGCCGTTTCCGGTGCCGAGCGTGGGGGCGGCGCTGGGCCTTTATGACGGTGCCGACATCAGCTCCCGCTTCCTGTACGCGCTTGTTGTCTTCCTCCTTCAGGTCAACATCTTCTGGCCGCTGTTGAACCTCGTGCCGGTGCCGCCGCTCGATGGCGGTCAGATCGTGCGGGAGGGCCTGCTCAGCCTCGGCGTGGCGGATGCCGCGAGGATCGCCGCCATGATCGGCGTGGCGGCCGGGGCCGCGGTTGCCTGGTGGGGCTACACGCACAACGAGCCCTACCTCGGCATCATGTTCGCCATGCTCACCGTCTCCTGCTTCCAGAGCCTCTCGGACAATACGCCTTGGCAGCGCTGGAACTGATGCGCGTCGAGCGTGTGCCGCGTGGCCCGGGGTTGCCCATGCCCCGTCGCCGGACGTTCGCTTCGTCGACCAATCCGCCTCGGGCGGATCGGTGCCCGCTGTCCTTCGCTCACTCGATGCTGACT
>JBBAVO010000254.1:1707-4233 GCA_040397635.1 Pirellulales bacterium | reverse complement strand
CGCTCCCCCATCCCGAAGACGATCAGATCGGCCTTCGAGTCGAGGATGATTGAACGGCGGACCGTGTCGCTCCAGTAGTCGTAGTGGGCGATCCGGCGGAGGCTCGCCTCGACGCCGCCGGCGACCACAGGCACTCCCGGAAACGCTTCCCGAGACCGTTGGCAGTAGGCGAGCGTGGCCCGGTCGGGCCGTCGGCCAATGGCACCACCAGGCGAATAGGCGTCGTCGTTACGGACCTTTCGGTTGGCGGTGTAGTGGTTGATCATCGAATCCATGTTGCCGGCCGAGATGCCGAAGAAGAGGCGGGGCCGGCCGAACTGCCGCCAGGCGTCGCAGGTGCTCCAGTCGGGCTGGGCGAGCACCGCCACCCGGAAACCAGCCGCCTCCAAGAGCCGCGCAAGCAGGCCGTTGGCAAAACTCGGATGATCGACGTAGGCATCGCCGCTGACAAACACCACATCGACCGAATCCCAGCCCCGCGCGAGCATCTCGGCCCGGGTCGTCGGCAGCGGTGGCCGTGGGGTGCGGTCGGGAGAGATGGAGAGGGACATGGTGGGTGGCTTGGGCGGGGAACGGCGGGCTCTTGTGCGACACGGGAAGTGTACCCCGGGGAATCCCGCCCCGAGACGAATCCGGATGGGGATGCTGATCCGATCGTTCTCTGAGAAAAACGGGTATATTTGCGGTATGACCGCCCCAGTTTTTCCCCTCGCACTGCGCGTTCGACATGCCTGGCTCATCCTGCCGGCGGTGATCGCCGCTGGGCTGGCTGTGGCGGAGGAACCGGCGGCTCCGCCTGACCCCGGCCAGATCAGCGGCTGGATCGACCAGTTGGCGGCTGAGCAGTTTGCCCAGCGGGAGGCGGCGACTCGCAGCCTCGCCGCAGCTGGCCAGCCTGCGATCGAGCCCCTGCAACAGGCGATCGGCCGGGGTGACCTCGAGGTGAGCAGCCGGGCGGTCGAAATCCTACGGGAGATGCTGGCCGCCGAGGATGCCGATCTGGCGGCTGCCGCGGAGCGGACGCTCGAGAACCTTGCCGAGGGTTCCGATGTCGCTGTAGCCGGCTTGGCCGAGGCAACGCTCGACTTTCACACGGTGGGGCTGGCCGAGGCGGCCCGCGGCAGGCTCGAAGCGTTGGGGGCGATCATCACTGAGGGATTCCTGCCCAGCGGGCAGCGCGGCCTGCATGCGCTTTTCAACGCAACGTGGACCGGCACCAGCGAGGACCTGCGGCTGCTGACACGCCTGCGCCGCGTGGCGCAGGTGGGCGTGCACGGCGTGCGGCTCGACGAGGCGAGTCTGGCGGTGCTCGGCCGACTGCGAGGCTTGGAACAGTTGCAACTCTATGGAACAGGCGCCAGTGACGCGGCGTTGGCGGCCATCGCGGCGAAGCTCCCCGACACCAAGATCGATGTGAGGAAGGGGGGCAAGCTGGGCGTGGCAGGCCAGTCGGTGATCGGCCCCTGCCTGATCACGCACGTACAGGACGGGTCTGCTGCAGCAGACGCAGGCGTCCAGATCGGTGACATCGTCCTCCATATCGATGGCCAGCCGGTAGCCAACTTCGAGTCGCTTACCGATCTGGTGGGCCGTCGCGGACCGGGTGACACGATCGAACTCGAGATCGAACGTGGTGGGGCCAATCCGGGTGATGAGCCGCAGCGGTTCAAGCGAACGGTCAAGCTGGGCGGCTGGGAGTGATCCGGCCAGGGAAAGGTATCCGGCCCGGCGACGTGTGCAGGAATGGTGTGCAAGGAGAGGGGGTGCCAATGACAAAGACCGACACACAGGCGAACCACGGCATGGGCGAAACGGTCGATGTCCGCTGGCACGCCCACGCAGTCAGTCGCGACGAACGCGAGCAGGCCGCCGGCCACCGCGGCTGCGTGCTCTGGTTCACCGGGCTCTCCGGCTGCGGCAAGAGCACACTGGCCAACCTCGTCGATCACCGTCTGCACGGCCGTGGTGTGAGAAGTTTTGTGCTCGACGGCGACAACGTGCGGCTGGGCTTGAACGCGGCGCCCGCCCTCCTCAAGGAGCGGCATGGCGAAGAGTTTGCCAAGCGGTTTGGCCTGGGATTCGGCGCCCAGGACCGCGAGGAGAACATTCGCCGGATCGGCGCCGTGGCCGAACTCTTCGCCCAGGCCGGCATCGTCACGCTGACCGCCTTCATCAGCCCCTATCGCCGGGATCGCGACGCCGTACGGGCCATGCTCGCCCCAGGTGACTTCGTGGAGATCCACGTGAGGGCGCCGCTCGAGGTCTGCGAAAGCCGGGACCCCAAGGGGCTCTACAAGAAGGCCCGTGCCGGCGAGATCAAGGGCTTCACCGGGATCGACGATCCCTACGAGGAGCCGCTCGCGGCCGAGCTTGTCGTCGATTCAGCGGCCACGCCGGCCGAACAACTGGCCGATCAGGTGATCGCGTGGCTGGAGCAGGCCGGCAAGATCCCGCGACGGTAGCGGTTCGTCGGTGATTATGGGAGCGTCGCTCTTTCTCGTGGGGACAAGTTTTGAACTTGTCCAT
>JBBAVO010000254.1:0-1607 GCA_040397635.1 Pirellulales bacterium | reverse complement strand
AACTTGTCCATGCAGCGACGCGGATTCAGCAAGTTGAAAACTCGCTGCCACAAAGGGTCACGATGGGTTGTGACTCGGTGCGCCACCGCCTACTTCCGCGGGCCGAGCAGCTCGACGATGTTGCCGTCGGGATCGCGAACGCAGGTGAGATGCAACCCGGGGGCGAGCGACTCAGGCAACGCCATGGGCGACTTCGCCAGCGGCTTCACGCCCAGCTTCGCCAGCCTCTCGATAGCCGCGGTCGTGTCGTCCACCATGATCGTCAGATAGCGAAAGCCGGTGTGGGAATGGATGAACTCGGTATCGCCGGTACGCGGCGACGTGCCGGCCACCTGCATGAGCTTGAGCTTCGTGGCCTCGGGGCCATCCCCCAGCACGAGCACGCGGATCGAGAGCGGCTTTGAGTCGGTGAGGCCGGCGGACGCGGCGATGTCGGCCGACACATCGAAGCCTTTGAGTTCACGGAACCCAATGCCTTCGGTGTAGAAACGGACGCTTTTCTCGAGATCGGTCACGACCGTGCCAAGATCGATCGTTGTCCGCGGGAAGGCGATCGGCTCCGCGGCAGGGACCACTCCCGTGCCGGCGAACATGGGGATGGCGAGCAGGGCGAACAGCATTCGACGCATGGAGAGTCTCCTCATGAAGGTTGAAAAACAGGTTCGTGCCGGGGATCCATGGAAGACCGGAACTGAAGCGAAGGGATCGGCATACGAAAAGTATGACACGCCTTCGTTGACCCGAAATGAATACGCCTGTACACTTACGGTGTACGCCTAGATGGCGTCGCCACTCCTGTGAGCACAGACCGGCATGAGCATCGTCGACCGCCCGTTTCCCGAGTCCGCCGCTCCTCCAGCCGGGTTTCCGCGGCAGGCCCCGATCACGCTCGCGATGTACGACCGGATGATCGCCGCCGGCGTGTTCGACCCGGCCGAGGCGCATCGGGTGGAACTCATCGGAGGAGAACTGCACATGATGTCGCCGATCGGAGATCGCCATGCCGACGCGGTTGATTGGCTGGTCCGCTGGAGCACGCTTGCCATCGATCGGCAGTCGCTGCTCGTGCGGGTGCAAAACCCGCTTTCGATTCCTGGTTCGGAGAGTGCGCCGCAGCCCGACATGGCCTGGGTGACCCTCCGCCGCTACGCCGACCGCCGGCCGCTGCCAGAGGAGGTGTCGCTCCTGGTCGAGGTGGCCGACACGAGCCTCGAGTTCGACACGACGGCGAAGGCGTCGCTCTACGCTGCTGCCGGTATCGCCGACTACTGGGTGGTCGATCTGGTCAGCCGCGCTGTGATCGTGTTTCGTGAGCCCCGGTCGGGTGGCTACGAGAGCCGGTCCACACACCGTGGCGACCAGCTCGTGCGGCCGCTCGCCCAGCCAGACGCCGCCCTCTCTCCGGCGGAGCTTTTCCTACCGGGTTGAGGAAGAACCTAACATGACATTATTCGCTTTCATTGTCCTGCAGAGCCGTTGGTGTCAGCCAGCCTGTCGGCTGCTTGCATGCCTTCTTCTTGTCGGGGCGGCGATCGACGCCCGCTGCGAGGAGCCTGGGCCGATCCGCGTCGTCGTCTGGGACGAGCGGCAGCCGGAGCAGAAGCAGG
>JBBAVO010000253.1:2990-4246 GCA_040397635.1 Pirellulales bacterium | reverse complement strand
TCTGGAGCCATCGATGCGTCGGTTGGGCGAAACCCTGGAAAACCTGGAGCAGGTGGTGGCGGCGCGGAAGGGCGACCCATCCGCACGATCCTACACCAGCAGGCTGCTTGCCGGCGGCGTGCCCGCGATCGGGGCCAAGGTGACCGAAGAGGCGGGCGAATTGGTCGCGGCCGCCGACCATGAAACCGACGAGCGGGTCGTCTCCGAGGCGGCCGACCTCGTCTACCACATGCTCGTCCTTCTCGCCTGCCGCGGCGTGGGCCTCTCCCAAGTGGAGGACGAACTCGCCCGCCGGTTCGGCATCTCCGGCCTCGACGAGAAGGCGGCTCGTACCGCCGGCGGCCACCACAACTCGCCCTCCACGTCTCAACGCACCGACGGAGCCCCATCGTGAGTGATCACGCCAAAACACCGCTCTTGCGAATCGGCGTTCCCAGCAAGGGACGCCTCGCGGAAATCTCCGCGCAACTGCTCAATGACGCCGGCGTCTCCTTCCGCCGCAATGAGCGGAGCCTGTTCGCGCTCTGCCGCGGCATGCCGGTCGAAGTGATCTTCCTGCGAACCGACGACATCCCGGTGCTGACGGCCGAGGGAGCGATCGATCTGGGCATCACCGGTGCCGACCTCGTGGCCGAGAGCGGCGAGAAGCTCATCCACCGGCTCGATCTCGGCATCGGCTCCTGCCGACTGGCCCTCTGTGTCGCCGACGACTCCCCCGTGACCGATGCGCGGCAGCTCGCTGGCAAGCGGGTTGCCACCAGCTTCCCGCGGATCACGCGGCAGTGGCTGGCGGAGCGGGGCGTGGAGGCCCACTTCGTGGAGCTATCCGGGAGCGTCGAGATCATGATCAACCTCGGCGTGGCAGACGCCATCGTGGACCTGGTCGAGACGGGCAGCACGCTCGCGGCCAATCGGCTCCGCGTGCTCGACGAGATCGGCCGCTATGAAACGGTGCTCGTGCAGAACGAAAAGGTTCGCGACGCGGCGACGGCCGACCGGATCGTGCGGCGGCTGGAGGGGATCGTGATCGCCCGCAACTGGTCGCTGCTCGAATACAACGTGCCGAGAACGCGGCTGGCTGAGGCCGAGAAAATCACCCCCGGCTTCAACTCACCGACGGTCAGTGGACTTGAAGACCCCGACTGGTGCGCCGTGCGGGCGATGGTGAAGCGAGGCGAGGCCCACGCGATCATGGAGCGGCTCGACGCCATCGGCGCCTCAGCGATCATTGAAACGCAGATCGCCAACTGCCGCCT
>JBBAVO010000253.1:0-2890 GCA_040397635.1 Pirellulales bacterium | reverse complement strand
CTTGCATCGAGGACGGCGAACGCATCGCGAAGGCCGGTTGACGATGGGCACAGAAAGGTCGTCAGCCGGCTTGAAACGATCGGCCGATTAGCGACGGCAGCCACGCCCGCCGTTGCATCGTAGGCTGCCGTACCAGCCCCCTCCTCCAGATACGGAGCGATCGCCAGGCCCCAGCCGGTGCCCGGTGGGGCGTCAAACGTTTCGGCATCACGCGAGGATGACGCGGTGTCGGCCAGATACCCGGACGGAAAGTGACGACGTGCATCGAGGAAGCTCTGGATCGCGATGCCGATCTGGCGGAGGCTATTGCCACACTGTCCCCGACGGGCAGACTCCCGCGCTGCCTGCACCGCAGGCAGGAGCAGGCCCACGAGCCCGCCGATGATCGCGATCACGACCAGCAGCTCAACCAGCGTGAATCCGCGACGCCGCATGTTTTGGCTCCTCAAAACCTCTATTTTGATTCCTCAAAATATTAGTTTTGGTTGCCCAAAAAGTCAATGCGGGGAGGTGCGGGGCTTCAAACATGCATCGCGGATTCCCTCGCTTGCGCGTCGGGCTTGCATGGGAGTGGGATGTCATCCAAGCCCGCAGCGTAAGCAAGGGAATTCGGCCTGCCGCAGCCTTGATGGCAACCACCCCTTTCCCATTCGCTACGCGTGGCCGCCGAGAATCTCCCGCAGCCGCGTGCCCGGGAGCCGGCCGAGGGCGAGCGGTTCCACGCCCTCGCCAAACGTCGCCACCGTCTCGGTCCGTGACGACCACTCGATCTGCTCCACCGCTGCGACTTGGACGATGTACGACCGGCCCACCCGCGCAAATGAGCCCGCAGGCAGAACCTTGTCCCAGTAGCTCAGCCGGCGACGGAAGAGCATGACGCCTACCGGTGGCTTGACCGCGACCCGCGTGTAGTTGCGAAGCGACTCGATCCAGCAGATGTCGCCAACCGTCAACGCCAACGACGTGGTCTTCCCGGCCAGCGGCACGCTCACCACGTCGCCGAGCCCAAGAACCGCCGCTGCGGTGGCCTCGTCCGCGTCGAGGTTGTCGTCGGTGCCCGGCTCGCGATCGCCGTGCGTCTTGGCCCGCGTGCCGTCCGCGTGCTTCTGGAGGCGGGCGACCGTGTCGGCGAGCCTCTCGGGATCGACCGGCTTTACCAGATAGTCGAGGGCCGCAGCGGCGAACGCCTGCACCGCATACTTTTCGCGGGCCGTGACAAACACCACCTGCGTGGCATCGGGCACATTCTTGAGCAGGTCGAAACCGCTCCCCCCCGGCATTTCCACGTCGAGAAACACAACGTCCGGCGAATGCGTTGCGAGAAAGGCCCGGGCCTCGGCGACGTTCCCGGCAATGCCGGAGACATTGATCTCCGGATGGGCTGCGAGGAGTTTCCGCATCCTTTCATTGGCCCGAGGTTCGTCGTCGACGAGTAGGGCAGTGATCGTCGTGCTATCCCGGGGCGTGGCAGCGTCCGGTGAGGATGAAGGCATGTCAGACGAGCTCCGCAGCTGGGGTCGGTTCGTGGACGGCCGGCGATGGCTGCGTGAGCGTCGCGGGCATCCGGATGACGACCCGCACCCAGCCGCCGTCGAGATCTGGGTCGATCACCGTGTCGACGGTGGCCGCTTCATCGACCAGCAGGGCCAGCCGCTTGCGGAGTGAACGAATCCCCGTGGAGGGCGACCGCGACGTGTCGGGTGGCACCCATCGGCCAGTGTTGGCGACCACCACCTCGAGCCAGCCATCAACCACCTTCGCCGTCACGCTCACCCGCAGCGGCATGCTGCTCGTCTGGGCTCCATAGTGCAGTGCGTTTTCGAGGATCGGCTGAATCATCATCGGCGGCACGATCACGGCATGGGCCGCCCGATCGCAGGAGAACCGGCAGACGAGGTTGTCGCCAAACCGCACCTGCTGAACGGCGAGGTATTTCTCCAGGGCCTGCAATTCCCGCGACAGCGGCTCAAACGTCCGGGCCTCTGCGAGCGTGAACCGCAGGTAGTCGGCGAGGTCGCGTGTGACGCTCTCGACGGCCTCAGGATCGTCCTTGCTGGCCGCCACGGCGTTGAGCGCATTGAAAAGGAAGTGGGGATTCATCTGCTCCTGCAGCTGCCGCAGTTCGAACGTGCGGGCGGTTGCCTCCGCCTTGAGCATCCGAAGTTCCAGATCCATCGCGGTCGCCTCGTTCTCCGCCAGTAGGATCTTTGCCCGGTAGAGATCCTCGATCAGCTCCAGTCCGAAGACGATCAAGCACCAGAGGCCCGCCGCGATCAGCCGTGGCACGAGCGGCCCGAGCGTCGTCTCGCCAGTCCAGTTGGTGGGCCCGCCCACGCCGACTCCGATGAGCAGCAGAATCGATGCTGCGAGCGCCGCCACCGCCACGCCCACCATCAGCGGCCACCGCACCTTCCGCGGCAGCTCGCGGAGCCGCGGCGTCTCGAACAGCAGATAGACAAGGCTCGACACCACGAAGCCAGTGACCACCCGCAGCGCGACCGGCAGCCACGGCATCGGCTCGCCGGGCTTCAGGGCCATACTCATCCCCATTACGGCCGCGCCGATTGCCAGCCAGAACACGACCTGGAATGCCCAGAAGATCCGCCTCCGCCACCGCGGCAGCGACCGCCGAAGCGCCGCGATCCTTGGCGGCACAACCCCCGTTGGACTCGAAGCGGGCAAGCGGGCGATTGGAGTCGAATCCATGGGAGCTGCCGCCGAGGGGGTGATCGCTGATGCGCGTGGGTAGGGATCGCCCGACTCACCATCTTCAGTATGCCGCATCCCGGTAGCCGCGTCAGCCGTAAGGGCGATCCCGTGTCAATTCGTGCGCGCCGGCGCGCTGATTCGTGCGCGCCAGTGTCGATTCGTGCGCGCCGGTGTCGATTCG
>JBBAVO010000252.1:1465-4288 GCA_040397635.1 Pirellulales bacterium | reverse complement strand
GCGAGCGCGCCGGCGGTGGCGGTCTCCTTGAGCAACTGCACGTTGAGCGGCTGCACGGCAGCGGGAGGCTGCGCCGCGGCCGACCGTGTGCCCATCATCGTCACCACGGCCGCGAGTAGGCATGTCAGCAGCCCCCACACCGCATCGATTCGCAGGCGCGCAGAACCTCGGCGCGATGGAGCGTGAGTCCGATGTCGCGAGGGCGCAGCGGTGGCGTGGTCGAGTGGAAAAAACACGCGTGCAGGAGCGTCTCTGGAGGGCGGAACTGGGCCGAGCTTGAAAATGCGCGGGACTATAGGAGTGCCCGCGCCGACGGGTCAAGGCGTTGCCGCCGCCGCTCAGACTCCGCAAGTCGTGGCTGCAAACGGGGTTACCGACGTGCGCAGGGCATCCCAGACCAGACCGCAGGCCTGTGCCTGCCGGGCCGTTCCGCAACGCCCTGCCCCCACAGGCCACGCAGGCTGGGCTATCCGGAGAGCGACCGTTCTGGCAACCCAGGCAACCTTCGGGCTCACGCCGTCTGCCCAGCCCGCTTCTCCCCGCCGCGGTACCATACTTCTCCGGACTGTGTGGCTCGTGCTCTGCCCGCGGCTCTGGTGGGTTGCCCACGCCGCCCTGGCCCCGCCCCATCGCTCGCCCGCCCCGTCATTCGGCCTCCTCTTCCATCCTCACGCGAGTCGTTCGATCCATGCCTGCGATTGAGCATCGTGTCGCACGCTGGCTGGTCCGCTACCGGAATCTGCTCGCCGTTGTCGCGGTCGTGGCCACGATCCTGTCGGTCGCCCAATCGCGACGGCTCGAGTTCTCAAGGTCGATCGACACGATGTTCGACCGCACCGATCCGGCGCTCGTCCCCTACCGCCGGATGATTCGCGCGTTTGGTTCGAGCGAAGTGGTGCTGGCGGCCTACGACGACCCGGACCTCTTCTCCCCTCCGGGCATCGAACGGCTGCGGACGCTCACCGACACGCTCGCCGCGGTTCCGGGCATCGCCTCGGCCACGAGCCTCGCCGACACGCCGCTGGGCAGCCGTATCATCGAGACCGACACGAGCCCGACCGCGCGGCGCCTCGTCGAACTGTTGGAAGGGTATGCCGTCGGCACCGACCACCGCACCGCGGCGGTCGTCTGCGTGCTGAAGGCTCCTGCTGCGGAGTCTCCCGACACTCCCACCACAGGGTCTTCACAGCCGCAGGCGGACTTCCGCGCCGATGCGATCGACCGGCTTCGCGCCGTTATGGCCGACCTGCCCGCAGGCACCGTCGCGGGGGAGCCGGTGATGCTCCGCGACGGGTTCGCGATGCTGAAGCGCGACGGCAATCTGCTGGGCACGGCCAGCGCAGTCCTGGCAGGCGCGGTGCTGCTCGTCTCATTTCGCAGCGTTCGCTGGCTGGTCGTCCCGCTGGCCGTGGTGCTCCTGGCGCTCTGGAGCACGCGGGGCGTGCTGGCCGTGATCGGGCTCAAACTGACGATGGTCTCGACCATGCTTTCGGCGATGGTCACGGTGGTGGCGATCGCCACTGTCGTGCACCTGATCGTGGAGTTTCGGCGGCAGCGGGAGGAAGGGCTGCCCCCGGCCACGGCCCTTGAACGCACGATCTCGATCCTGTTCTGGCCGGTGGTCGGCTCGATCGTCACCGACGTGATCGGCTTCGGATCACTCATCGCCAGCAGCGTCGGGCCGGTCCACGACTTCGGCATCATGACGAGCGTGGGCGCGGTGATGGTGCTCGTCGCCGCGGCGCTCGTCGTGCCATTCCTGGCGCTCTGGGGACGATTCGACGCCGATCCGAAGCGGGCCTGGGGCGAGGGTGTGCTCGAACTCGGGCTCGACGGGCTCGTGCAGCGGATCGTGCACCATCCGGGGCCGATCCTGCTCGGGTCAACGCTGCTGGTGGCCGCGGCCATGGCAGGTATGGCCTGGCTCGAGGTGGAGACCGATTTCACCCGCAACTTCCGCCGGTCGAGCCCGGTGGTCGCCTCCTACGACATGATCGAATCACGCCTGGGAGGAGCTGGCGTGTGGGACGTACTCCTGCCCGCGGGGGAGGCGATCGATGGCAAGGTGCTCGGCGACATGTCCCGGCTGGAAAACCGGCTGCGGACCGAGGTCACGATTCCCGATGACGGGGGCCGACCGGTGCCCGCGCTGACCAAGGTGATGGGGCTGACCGACGTGATGGCAGCGGTGTCGCCGATACCACTTGAGCGGCTGCAGAGCACCCAACTGGGCAGTTGGCTCGTGGCCGGCGCGATCGAGATGATTCAGAAGCAGGTGCCGCAGTTGAGCCGTACGTTCATCGGCCGCGACCCCGAAGACGGCTCCACTTGGCTGCGGGTGATGCTGCGAGCCCACGAACGACAGCCGGCGCCGCAGAAACGCGCCATCATCGACCAGGTCAACCGAATCGTGGCCGAGGAATTTCCGGCCCGGGATGGTCGGCCGGCCGGAGCGGTGACGGGCTTCTTCGTGCTCCTGGCGCAGCTCGTGGACAGGATGCTCTCCGATCAGTGGTTCACGTTCCTGCTGGCCGCGGCGGGAATCTTTCTGCTTCTGGCCGTCAGCTTTCGCAGCCTGCTGGTGGCGACGGTGGCGCTGGTGCCCAATGCCCTGCCGATCTTCGTGGTGCTCGGCCTGCTCGGCTGGGCCGGCGAGCGGATCAACATGGGCACGGCGATGATTGCGGCGGTGTCGATGGGGCTCTCGGTGGACAGTTCGATCCACTACCTCGCGGCCTTCCGTCGCCGGCTCGCGTCGGGGGAGCCGATCGCCGCCGCACTCGCCACTGCCCACCAGACCGCGGGCCGGGCGATGATCTTTTC
>JBBAVO010000252.1:0-1365 GCA_040397635.1 Pirellulales bacterium | reverse complement strand
GAGGCCCGAAGCGATCGAGGCCGACGCCATCGTGACGTTTCTCACCGAGGGGGGCATCGGCTCCGGCACCGTCGCCGAGATCGATCGGGCGACCGGTGGACTTCTCTCGAGGCTGGCCGCCGCCGGGGAAATCACTGGCAAGCGGTATGAGTGCGTGCCTGTCCTCGCGGCTCCCGGTCTCAAGGCCGGGCAGCTCGTGGTGGTGGGACTCGGCAAACGCGAGGATCTCGACGCCGGCGTGCTCTACCGCGCGGCGGCGACGGCCTCGAAGCATCTGGCCGGCCGTCCCCGCACAAAGGTCGTGTTTGTTGCCGAAGGCTCCTGGTCGACCCGGCAGACGGAGCAGGCGGTGGCCGGCGCGGCTGTCGGCATGGTGGGGCAGGATCTCTACCGCGCCGAAAAGAAACGCACACGGTTCGGCAGCACCGTCTGGCTGGTCGCGGCTCCCGAGGCCGTCGCCCACGGCGTGGTGATCAGCGAGGGAGTGAATCTGGCACGGCGGCTGGTCAACATGCCGGCCGACGATCTCTACCCGCAGACCTTTTCCGAGGAGGCGGCGGCCGTGGCCGGCCGCACCGGGATGGAGATCGAGATCTGGGACGAGGAGCAACTGGCGAAGGAACGCTGCCACGCGATCCTTGCGGTCGGCCGGGGCTCGAGCCGTGCGCCGAGGCTCGTCATCCTCCGCTACCGCGGACCAGGGGCTCACGACGGTCAGCCCGACATCGCGCTTGTCGGCAAGGGCGTGACCTTCGATTCTGGTGGTCTCTCGCTCAAGCCCTCCGATTCGATGCTCGCCATGAAGTGCGACATGTCCGGAGGGGCCGCCATGCTGGCGGCGGCCGCCACGATCGCCGCGCTGAAGCTGCCGGTGAATCTCGTGGTCGCGATCGGCCTCGTGGAAAACATGACCGGCCCGGCGGCCTACAAACTCGGCGACGTGATCACGGCGAGAAGCGGTACCACGATCGAGATTCACAACACCGACGCCGAGGGGCGGGTCGTGTTGGCCGACGTGCTCGACGTGGTCCGCGGCTATAAGCCGAAGCGGATCATCGACGCCGCCACGCTCACCGGGGCCTGCATGGTGGCGCTTGGGCATGATGTCGCCGGTCTCTTCACCAACGATCAGCCCTGCTGCGACGATCTCGCCCGGGCGGCTCGCGCCGTTGGCGAGCCCGTCTGGCAGCTGCCGATGTACGCCGACTACGACGACCAGATCAGAAGCGACGTGGCCGACATCAAGAACGTCGGCGATGGCCGCTGGGGTGGCGCCATCACGGCGGCGAAGTTCCTCGAGCGGTTCGTGGGCGGCATTCCCTGGACCCACGTTGACATCGCCGGCCCGGCATTCGCCGAGAAGCC
>JBBAVO010000251.1:0-4295 GCA_040397635.1 Pirellulales bacterium | reverse complement strand
GCCGCCCGCAGCGATTCGAGCGTGCCACGGCCGATCGTCGGCATGTCGAACCGTAGATCCTGCCGCGGCTTGGCCACCTTCACCACCACCATACCGCCCGACGAGCAGAGCCGACCCGCGCGGCGGATGCATTCATCCGTCCCTTCGATCGCCTCCAGCGCCAGAGGCGCCCGGTTCTTCACCACCACCGTCTGGCCGATGTCGAGCCGCCCCAGTTCCTTGGCGAGCTGCCAGCCGAAGGTGACGTCGGCCTGTTCGCCGGCCGACAGCGGCCTGCCGGCGAGCACGCCCTCGTCGGCCAACAGCTCCGGCGCGAAGTCGGTGGCGGGGCACATCGTCACGCCGGCGGCATCGAAGGCCGACGCGATGGCCGCCAGCAGCGAGTCGTCGCGATTGTCGCGGCGGCGGCTGATGAAATGCGGCCAGAAGGTCATCAGGGCCTGCCAGTCGGGCAGGTGATGGATCCAGGCATGGCGGCCAAAGAGCTTCGTCTTGTGAATCTTTCCTGCCATGGTCGCGCGGGTCACGCCGTGCCGGCGGAAGAAGTCGATCGCCCCGCCGAGCTGCGCGACGCCGACGTGGCCATGGACGTCGGCCAGCGGCTCGAGCGCCGCGTCGGCATGGTCGCGGATCGACAGGATGGCCGTGCGGCCGCCCCGACGGCGGACCGCCTCGGCCACGGCCACCGGAAACCGGCCCCAGCCGGCGAGAATGCCAATCGTCTCACCCGCGAGCGGGCGTGGATCGTGAGGCAGGGTCGGATGCATGAGGTTGTGCGTGAGGGGATGAGGATGAAGCGGCTCCACCGGCCCGTGCCTGGAGCAGGTCCATGATGGATCAGGCGGCCTCGGTGCCGCAGCCGCCCTGTGAATGGGGCTGGGACTGGGCCTGGGACCGCGACCGTTCGATGGCGTCCACGCGGGCGTTGAGCTGCTTGAGGTCTTTCCGCATCTCAGGCAGCTTGCTCATGGTCGCAAGCTGGAGCTTGCGGTCGCGAAGTTCGATGGCGGGCTCGCCCAGCACCGTGATTCCCGGTGGCACATCGTTCGACACGCCCGACCGGGCTCCAAGGATCGCCTTGTCGCCGATGTGCACGTGATCGCGAACACCCACCTGCCCGGCCATCACGACCCAGTCGCCCGTGGTCGTGCTGCCCGCCACACCCACCTGCGAACAGATCATGTTATGGCGGCCGAGTCGGCAGTTGTGGGCGATCATCACGAGGTTATCGAGCTTCGTGCCGTTGCCAATCGACGTCGGCCCGTAGGTACCGCGGTCGATCGTGGTGCCGGCACCGATCTCGACGTCGTCGCCCACCTCGACCCAGCCCAGCTGCGCCGAGAGCGTGTAGCTGCCGTCCACCACCTTGTAACCGAAGCCATAGGCTCCGAGCACGGCACCGGCATGGATCACGCACCTTGCCCCCACCTGCGTGCTGTCATAGAGCACCGCATTCGGGAAGATCACGGTGCCGGCACCAATCCGGGAGCCGGCCATGATCTGAGCGCCCGAGTGGATCGTGCAGCCTGGCCCGATCTCGACATCCGCACCGATGACGGCGAGAGGGTGAATGTCGGCATCAGCGCCGATGCGGGCCGTGGGATCGACGACTGCCCGCGGGCTGACGCCGATGCGGGCGGCCGTGCGGGGCGGCCGCAGGCGGGTGATCACCGCGGCGAACGCCGCATGCACGTCGGCCACCTCGACCGAGGGCCGATCGAGTGGGCCTGACCCTTGCGGCACGATCGCCGCACAGGCGCGGCTCTTCGCCAGGAGAGGCA
This sequence comes from Pirellulales bacterium, assembly GCA_040397635.1. Classification (GTDB taxonomy): domain Bacteria; phylum Planctomycetota; class Planctomycetia; order Pirellulales; family UBA1268; genus CAMCQY01. The sequence goes on along the minus strand of JBBAVO010000251.1, from coordinate 2,514 downwards.
GTTTGTCGGCCGCGTCGATGAGCGTGACGTCAGTCGATCCGGCGGTCTCCAGCGTGGCCGCGCCGGTGATCGACGGCCCTGCCGTGTTGCCGACGACCGTTCCCTGGACATGGCGGGCGAGTTCTTCAAGCGAGATGGGCATGGGATCCTCCATGGCGTCGGCCCGCTCCGATACCGGCGTGGGTAATCGGAGGGCACGAACGGGGTCGGGAGGGTAGGAAGCCTGAGGGCGTGGTGCAAGACGGGTTGCAGCCGTGGGCCGGGCCACCGGCCCAGCGGCACGGGAGTGCTGGGCTTACCGCGCCAGTTCCGGCTCCGTCTCAAGATCGTCCTGCGTGTCCGACGCCGTGGCCAGCGACCGGGGCGGCCAGAAGGCGACCAGTAGCAGCACGGCCGCGGCCAGCGACATGGCTGCGGGCACGAGGAAGAGCTGCCGGTAGTCGGTCGTGCCGTCATGGGTGAGCCGCTCCTGCAGCGGGATGAACAGCCACTTGGCCGCCAGGTCGCCCAACCCCAAGACGAGCAGGTTGAACAGACTCTGGGCGCTCGACCGCACATCCTTCGGAAACGCGGCGTCGATGAAGATGTAGAGCGTGGCGAAGAAGAAGGCATAGCAGATGCCGTGGAGTACCTGCACCGCGATGATCATCGCCTGGTTCTGCGGCATGAAGGCAAACACGGCAAAGCGGGCCGCATGGCCGAGGATGCCGAGGATCATCGTCGTCTTCCAGCCGAGCCGGGCGAGCACGCTCCCCAGCACCGCCATCGTGAGGATCTCGGCCACCTGCCCGATGCTCATCACCGGCATGATCCATTGCTGCGCGATGTTGGCGGCGTTCTTGTCGCCGAGAAAATTGCCGGCCAGCAGAAAATAACCGTTGTGGATCACCGAATCGATGAACGTCGCCACGAAGAGCACGAGCAGGAACGGCTTCGAGAGATATTTCGCGGCCTTGAGCCACGCGAACCCTCCTTCGCCGGCGGCCGCCCGCTTCGGCGGCGTGTGCGGCAGCGTGAGGCTGTAGGCGGCGAGAAGCAGGGACGCGATGCCGGCGACGAGGAAGATGTTCGCCTTCGCGGTCGTCGCCGCGACGCCCGTCTTTCCTTCCAGCAGGAAGAACAGCGGCCAGGCGGCAAGGATCCAGCCGATCGTGCCGCCCATCCGGACGAGGCCAAACTCCTTTTCGGCGTTCTTCATGTGCGCGAATGCGATCGAATTCGAGACCGAGATCGTGGGAACATAGAGCAGCGAGTGGACGAGCATGAGGCCGAAGAAGGTGGGAAAGTCCTTGGCCCAATACATCCCGAGGATCGCCAGGCCGCCGATGAAGTGGCTGGCGGCCATGAACTTCTCAGCGGCAAACGTGCGGTCGGCGAACTGGCTGGAGAAGAAGATGCCCACGATCGAGGCGATCGCGAAGGCACTGCCGACCCAGGCGATCTGCGCAGGGGTGAAACCGAGGCCCCCATCGGCGATCGAGGTGCCCATGTAGCCCCAGATCAAGGGGAGCCATGCGCCCCAGATCACGAACTCGAGCACCATCATCAGCCAGAGACGAAACGTCGGCGCAGCGGTAGGTGTGGTATTCATGCCGGAGAGGATAGCAGGTCGGTCGGTCGGCCACGACTCCAGTCGACCTGCGTTCCCGCCAGCCTACAGCCAGTCGCCGACGGTCTGCTCGAGCCGTGCTTCGGTGGCCATGCCGCGGAGTTTGTCGAGGGCCCGCGTCTGGATCTGCCGGATCCGCTCCTTGCAGACGCCCATCGAGGCTCCCAATTCGCGGAACGTCCGTGGCGGCTGGCCATCGAATCCGAAGCGGGCCACCATGATCTGCTGCTCCCGCGGTTCGAGTTCCCCGAGGAACTTGGCGAAGAGTTCCTTGAGCAAGGCGATCTGCTCGGACGAACACTGCTCGGCGTTGGGCTCGGCGGCCTGCAGCCCCTTGAACGACTGGTCGTCAGACACGAACCGCTGACGAAGTTGCCGAGCCTTGAACGACAATCTGAAGAAATGCCGCTGAATGGCATAGGTTGCATACGTACTGAAACGATTGCCCAGTGCGAAGCTGAACTTCTCCACCGCTCGCATCAGGGCAACGTTCCCCTCGCCAACCAGTTCTTCGAACGAGTTCGTCGCATCGACGAACTTCTTGGCGATCGAGACAACGAGGCGGAGGTTTGACGTGATGATGATCGACTTCACGGTCTCTGCCTCGGTCAGCCAGCCCTCGATCCTGTCGATCTGCCGCTGGGTTGCCCGCCGTCGGTCCAGCCGGCCACGGACCGTGGCGGCCCGGAACTTCAGCCAGTTCATGCGGCGGAAATAAAACTGCTCCTCGTCCTTGGAGAGCAGCCTGGTCTGGTAGAGGCTCGCGAGATAGGGCGTGAGGCTTGCGCCCGCGGGCGACTCCGAGCGAACGCTCTGGAGAGGCACCACGGCCTCACTCGGGGGGGCGGTTGCCAGCCGTTCGGCGTCCTCGGCGAGAAACTCTCGACAGGGAACGTAGTCGATCA
>JBBAVO010000250.1:0-4310 GCA_040397635.1 Pirellulales bacterium | reverse complement strand
CGTCGAGCAGGGCGGCCGTGGCCTGATCGGTGTCCTGCACCTGTCCCTTGATCGCACCCGGCAGTCCACCGTGGTGGTCCCAGCCCATGTGGAAGCACTGCACGAACCGGACGCCCCGCTCGGAAAGCCGGCGGGCCAGCAGGCAATTGAAGGCGTAGCTGCCGGGGCGGTGGACATCAGGGCCGTAGGCGTCGAGCACGTGCTTCGGCTCATCGGCGAACTTCACGATCTCTGGCACGCTCTGCTGCATGCGGAACGCCATTTCATACTGGGCGGTCCGGGCGGCGATCTCCGGGTCGCCGATCGCCTGGCCGCGGGCGGCGTTCAGGCTCGCGATCCGGTCGAGCGTGGCCCGACGCATCTGCCGGTCGATGCCTGCCGGGTCGGCCAGATAGAGCACCGGGTCGCCCGAGTTCCGAAACCGCACGCCCTGGTGCTTCGTCGCCAGAAAGCCAGCCCCCCAGAGCCGGTCGTAAAGGGGCTGGTCGTCCTTGCGGCCGGAACCAAAGCTCGTCAGCACGATGTAGGCGGGCAGGTCGGCATTGTCGCTGCCAAGGCCGTAGCTCACCCACGAGCCGATGCTGGGCCGACCGGCCAGCTGGTGGCCCGTCTGAAAAAAGGTGATCGCCGGGTCGTGGTTGATCTGCTCGGTGACCATCGAGCGGATCATGCACCAGCGGTCGGCGTGCCGGGCGATGTTGGGGATCAATTCACTGAACCACATCCCGCTTTCGCCGTGCTGTGCAAACTTGAACATCGACGGCGCCACGGGAAAGTTCTTCTGGCCGCTGGTCATCGTGGTGAGCCGCTGCCCCTGCCGGATCGACTCAGGGAGATCCTCGCCACGCCGATTCTCGAGCCCGGGCTTCGGGTCGAAGAGATCCATCTGCGAGGGCGCACCTGACTGAAAGAGATAGATCACCCGCTTCGCCTTCGGCGGAAAGTTCGGGAATTTTGCACCGGCCACAGGGCCGGCAGCCGGCGTCGACGCAGCCGCGGCACGGGCCACGTCCGGCTGCATCAGGCTGGCAAGAGCCGCGTAGCCCAACCCTCCGGCAGAACCGCCGAGAAACACGCGGCGGTTGAGGGCATCCTGCGATCGCAGGATCTGGTGATCGGCTGTGGACAGGTTCCGGAACAGACTCATAAAACGTCACTCCCGCATCACGAATTCATCGAGATTGATGATCACGTTCGCCACCAGCGAATAGGCCGCAAACTCCGCCGCCGGCACGCCCTCGGGCCGCGCCACGAGCCCGACCGTCGCGTAGTGCTCCGCGGCAGCCGGCTGGGCGGTGAACTGCTTCAGGTCGGCCTCGAAGCCACCCACGAGCGTTGCCAGTTCGTCGGGCGTCGGCCGGCGGCCGATCGCCAGACGGAAGCCGTGCGTGATCTTCTCGGCTGGTGTCACGCCTCCCTCGGCAAGCATCCGCTTGGCAAGGCCGTGGGCCGCCTCGACGAAGGTCGTCTCGTTCAACAGCGCAAGGGCCTGGAGAGGAGTGTTCGTGCGCGACCTCTTGACCGTGCAGGTCTCGCGGTTGGGGGCATCAAAGAGCAACATCGTGGGCGGCCCGGCCGTCCGCTTCCAGATCGTGTACATCGTCCGCCTGTAGCGGCCGGCGCCGGTGTCGGCCTTGTACCCACGCAGGTCGCCGTACTTGCTGGTCTCGTCCCAGACGCCATCGGGCATCCAGGGCCGCACGCTCGGTCCACCGATCGTCGGCACGAGCAGTCCCGACGCAGCCAGCGCCGCATCGCGGACGGCCTCGCCTGGCAGCCGGATCCGGTTCGACCGGGCCAGCAGCCGGTTGGCCGGATCCTTGGCGAGCTTCTCAGGCGTCACGGTCGCCTGCTGCCGGTAGGTGCTGCTCATCAGCACCATCTTGATGAAGGCCTTTATGTCCCAGTGCTTCGCCGGCTGACCATTCACGGCCGGCATCGAGCCCGATTCCATGAACTCGGCCGCGAGCCAGTCGAGCAGTTCCGGATGGGTCGGATACTCCGCCTGGCTACCGAGGTTTTCGCTCGTCTTCACGAGGCCCGTACCGAAGAACCGCTCCCACATTCGGTTCACCCACACCCGTGCCGTGAGCGGGTTGTCCCGAGCGACGATCCACTTCGCCAGCGACAGCCGATCGGCCTTCGTATCCTCGGGCAACCGCGGCAGAAACGCCGGCAGCGAGGCCGCGACCTTATCGCCCCGCTTGTCGTATTCGCCGCGGATGAGCACGAAGGCATCCCGTGGCGTGCCCTCCTTCATCACCATGGCGCTCGGCAGCGAATCGCGGAACGAATCGATGCTTTTTTTGGCGGCGTCGCGGGCCACCCCGGCCCGGCGGATCGGACCATCGACGTTCGCGCGGTAGAACTTCGTGATCTCGGCCTTCTGCTCAGGCGTCCGTTGCTCGCGGTCGATGGCGAGACCAGCCTTTACGATATCGGGCAGCTTCACGCCCGCCACGCCGAGCAAGCTCGGCTCATCAGGCGAAAACGCCAGGCGAAACCTGCCGATCGCATGGCCATCGAAGGCCTCCTGTCGCAGGCGGATCACCAGCCGCGAATTCTCCGGCACCGTTACGGCTTTGTCGGGAAAAACGGCGAGGTGACGCGGCTGCCGCTTGTCGGCCAGATGACCCTCGATCGCCCAGCCCTTCCCCTTCTCTCCCTTCAGAACGCTCGCTGCCGGCCAACCATCCTGTTCATAGTCGGCCTCGGCCCGCTTGAGTTCCACGGGAATCACCTTGGCGTCGCCAGGCGGCTCGATCTCAGCCTCCAGCTTCGTCACCACGATGTTGCCATTTCCCGAGCGGCCGAAGCCGCCGCCGCCGGCCAGACTGGCGTCGGGCAACACCTCCAGCCGCAGGCCGCCAAACTTCCCGGCCGGCACGAGCGATTCGAATTCATAGGTATCCCGTGGCGGAAGCTTGCCTTCCACGAACCACGAGCCGTCTTCGCTCCTTCGGAAGGTCGCGCCGCCAACGCTGCGCAGTTCGAGCGGTTCGAACAATTCCCAGGCCTCTTGAGGCTTTGCCAGCGCCGTTCGGATCTCCTCTTCCCACGCCGTGACGAGACTGTCGATGTTCGCCGTCTCGGCCTTTAAGGCCAGTTCCGCATCGGCCACCACCTTCTCGAGCCTCGCCAGTTCCTGCTCCTGTTCGGTTGTCGGCAAGAGATGGAGCGGATCGGAGTTGCCGCCGCTGCGATTCTGCGCTCCCATGATCGTGCCGTTCTCCGGCACATTGTTGAAGAGCGAGAAGAGGGCGTAAAACTCGCGCTGTGTGAGCGGATCGTATTTGTGGTCGTGGCAGCGGGCGCAGCCCACCGTGAGCCCCAGCCAGGTCTGGCCTGTCGTCTCGACGCGGTCGATCACCGTCTCCACCCGCCACTCCTCGGCGATGATGCCCCCCTCGCCGTTGATCCGGTGATTGCGATTGAACCCCGTGGCGACGATCTGGTCGCGGGCAGGATTGACCAGCATGTCGCCGGCGAGTTGCTCCACCGTGAACTGGTCGAACGGCATGTTGCGGTTGAATGCGCTGATCACCCAGTCGCGCCATGGCCAGTTGGAGCGGCTGGAATCGGTCTGGTAACCGTGGCTATCGGCATACCGCGCCGCGTCGAGCCACTCGAGCGCCATCCGTTCACCGAAGTGCGGGCTGGCCAGCATGCGATCGACATATTTTTCATACGCATCGGGGGATTGATCCGCCGCAAACGCATCGACGTCGGCGGGCACCGGTGGTAGGCCGGTGAGATCGAGCGCGACGCGTCGCGCGAGTGTCACACGGTCGGCCTCGGCGTTCGGCACGAGCCCCTCGTGCTCGAGACGCGCGAGAATGAAGTGGTCGATGGGCATCCGTGGCCACTCGGCCTGCTTCACCGCCGGCACGACAGGCCGCTGTACGCGTTCAAATGCCCAATGTCCGCGATACTCCGCACCTTCGGCGATCCACCGCCGGAGGATCTCGGCCTCCGCCGACGTGACCGGCTTGTTGACATGCGGCGGCGGCATGATCACGTCGGGATCGGAGCTCGCGATACGGGCGAGGATCTCGCTGGCCTCCGGCTTGCCCGGCACGATGGCCGTGCCGCCGCTCTCAAGCGCGGCGACGGCGACACCACGATCGTCGAGCCTCAACCCCGCCTGCCGGTCTTCGGCATCGGGCCCATGGCAGGCGAAGCAACGGTCGGAGAGGATCGGCCGCACGTCACGGTTGAAGTCGAGCTTCGAGTCGGCGGCGTGGGCCAGATGGTTTCCCGGCAGGCATACAAGAGCCGCTAGACCCAGAGCCGCCAGACCCAGAGCCTCC
>JBBAVO010000249.1:0-4324 GCA_040397635.1 Pirellulales bacterium | reverse complement strand
ATCCACCGCCCGTGGGTGCAAGTTCGCTCCCGTGGGTGCGAGTTTGCTCCCGTGGCTGCGAGTTTGCTCCCGTGGCTGCAAGTTCGCTCCCGTGGCTGCAAGTTTTCAACTTGCACTTGCATCGGACAAGATAAAATCTCGTCCCCACGTAAACAGACAAGATAAAATCTCGTCCCCACGTAAACAGACAAGATAAAATCTCGTCCCCACGTAAAAACGAGCCGGCCCGGATCGGCAGGGCCGATCCGGGCCGGTCTGGTGGATTCAGCAGGCGTGCGGCAAAACGCCGCCCGACCGCATTACTTGCCGAGCTTCGAGATCGTCTCGATCATCGGTGTGACGGTCGGGCCAAGGATTTCCTTGACACCCGGGATCGCCATGACCGTGTTGATCACCGTCTGCAGGGAGCCCATGTTCTTGGTCACGAGTTCCACGATCGACGAGCGGCCCGCCTCGGGCAGCGCCACGGTCGACTTCTGCAGCGACTCGAGCACCGGAGCGTATTCGCTCAGCTGCGGAATCGCGGCCCGGGCCGAGGCCTCATCGGTCACGGTGCCGAGCACCTTGCCGAGGTTGCCAAACAGGCCGGTGAGGTTCTCGCCCACCTTCAGGGCTTCGACCATCTCCGGTGCCAGCGAGATCTTCTCCTCGACGGCATCGGCGACGACCTTCTTGCCTTGCGTTTCGATCACTTCAGTGCGATCGACGACCACGGGGCCTTCACGACGGACGGTCTCATTGACCACCACGGCGCGGGGCTCCTCCTTCGCCTTCGGCCACAGGGCCCAGCCCACCAGGCCGAGCAGCGGCAGCAGCAGGAGGGGCAGCCACGACGGGAACGCCGACGCGGGCTCCTCGTGACGGTGAGCACCACGGGTCTCCTCGTGGCGCTGCACGCCGCGGGTCTCCTCGGCACGACGCGGCGAAGCCGAAGTCGTGTCGAAGTCGGCGAGCGACAGGCCACGCGGCAGAGCCGCCTTGATGTTGTCCTGCTGCTCCGAGAAGAGCCTCGTGAGGCCGGCCGCATCAGGCTTGGCACCCTTGAAGGAATTCGCCACCGTGCCCAGCACGATCGGGGCCAGATAGGTGAGCAGCGTCTTCATGATGCCAGGCTGCATGCCGGCAAACGAAGCGATCGTGCCCACCAGGCTGCCCAGATTGTTGCCGAGCAACGACGACAGCAGGCTGCCGCCGATGCTGCCGAGGCCAGAAGCCTGGCTGCCGCCGAGCAGGCCGGCAAGGTTGCCAAGCATCTTGAGGTCGAGGCCGCCCAACGACGATGCGAGCTGGCTGGCACCGCTGTTGGTCGAGGCCATCTTTCCAAACGCGCTCAGCAGCGCCGGCACAGCGGCGTTGGTGGCGGAACGGGTCTGCGCCTCGCTCGTACCCGTCAGTCCTGCCAGCTTGCCCAGCACATCGCCGGTCAGTTGGCTTGTCACCAGATCCACAAGATTCATAATCGCTCATCTCCAGAAGGGAAGAAACCATAATCTGAAAGAACATGGCACGTCTTCCCTGACGAGCATGCCTGACCGTTCGCGGCACCCATCGAGGAGGGCCCCGAACCACCGGTCATAACCGACTGTCTTACGGGGTTGCGGGGGGGGATGCAAGCGGCCGGTAAAGTCAGCGTAATAGCCAGTCCCCACGGCCCCGTGACAATCGGACACCTGCGGTTTTTCAGCCTGTTTTCGTCCCGATGCGACCCCTTGGCGCGACCCCTCACAGGATGGCGAGCGGGTTGCGCCGCTCTTCCAGCGTGCCCCGGGTCACCCCCACGCGGTTGGTGGCCCTGAGCCGCCCCCACACCTCGCGGCCGGTCGTCCTGCCGGCGAGCAGATCGCGGTAGCCGCGCAGGATGTCACTGATGGTCTCCGCATCCTCATCGAGCAGTTCTACCCGGAAGTGCCCGACGTGGCGGGCCACGAGCGCGGGCACCGCCTCGGCGGCGCTCTGCGGCACCGCGTTGAACAACGTGTTGCGACAGCCCACGTCGGCGGTGAGCGGGTGCTCCACACCGATCCGGTCGCGGAGCTTCACGACGTGGTCGTCGCACGGCCGGCCGCAGTTGGTCTTGTTGGTACCTGGCGAGAGCACGGCACAAAACACGCAGTGCTCCATGTGGAACATCGGCATGTGCTGGTGGACCACCACCTCGAGCCACTCCGGTGGCACTGCCGCGACCAGCGCCAGCAATTGGTCCCGGTTGAGGTCGTACGACGCGGTCACCCGCGAGAGGCCCTCTTCCAGAAAGAATGCGGCGGTCAGTTCATTCGTGACGTTCAGCGAAAAATCACCGGTGATCGGCAGCCCCTGCTCGCGAAAGAATCGCAGGCCGCCGACATTGCGGACGAGCACGCCATCGGGCCTGGCCTTGACCATCAGCCGGAAGATACCGATCTCGTCGGGCTTCTGGATTCGTGGCGTGGCGAGGTGGATCGTGGCGCCTCGTGCATGCGCCAACTCCACCGCCTCGCGAAACTGCCGGATGTCGGCGAAGTCGGCATAGAGGCTGCGCTCGCCGAGTTCGAGCACGTCACGCACCTGCGAGAGCGACCGCACCAAAACGTGCAGTGCCACCGGGTTTGCTTGCTGCGGTCCACTGTCCGCTTTTGCATGAGGCGAAACCCGCGACGCCAACACGCCGCGATTGATCCTTCTCGGCGGCACGGCCACCACCGCCTCTTCCAGCCGGGCTACGAGGTCGTGCCGCAGTTTTCCGAGCACGCTGTGCGGCACCATCGGCCCGCCCGTGATCTCAGCCGTGAGCGACTTGAGTTCGAATGGCGTACCTCCGAGTCGGGAGAGCTGGGTGGTGAGCGTCTCGGAGGTGAGTGGGTGTTTCGTGGCCGCCACCGTGGGTTCGTCCGACTCGACGAGGCACTGCCTGCCCCCCACCAGCGTGGCCACGATTCGCACCGGCCCGCCCACGGCCACCGTGACGTGCACGTCGATCGGTGTGCGGCGGTGCGGCTCGTCCGACGCGAACGTTTTGCGGAGGCGGGCGGTGAGATGCGGATCGTCGGTCTTCCAGACGGTCTGGCCAGCCTGCACGGCGTCGTAGTTGACGGCCCCATGCCCAAATGCCAACTCAACCTCACCGCGTGCCACGGACTCGGTGAGCGAGTGCCCCCCCTGAAACACCTCGTAGACGCGGCCCCCCTCCGGATCATCGACCGGCTGTCCGCAGTCGAAGGCCACGCCGTCGCCACGCTTCACACCGGCCACGAGATCGACCACCACGCGGTCGCGGCGGACGGACACAACCGTGCCGAGTTTCACGCCGCGCTTTGCGCTGCTGGTCGCCGGCACGAGCATCTTATGGTCGCAGCCCCGGAGCCAGCCCGGCGAGAAGCCGCGGGAGAACGACAGCTCCATCTCCTCCACGTCCCGCGGCGTGAACACGGCGGGCTGCGCGGCCACCGCCGCATCGATCGCCGCCCGGTAGTGCTTCGTGATGTTGGCGACGTATTCCGGCGTCTTGAGTCGGCCCTCGATCTTGAACGACGCAACGCCGGCGGCGATGAGTTCCGGAATCAGCGCATAAGCGGCGAGATCCTGCGGCGAGAGGAGATATTTCTGGTCGCCAAGATCGACATCCTTGCCGTCGCAGAGGAGGTCGTAGGGGAGCCGGCAGGCCTGGGCGCACTGCCCGCGGTTGGCACTGCGGCCGCCGAGCGACTCGCTCGTCAGGCACTGCCCCGAATAGGCCACGCAAAGCGCACCGTGCACGAACACCTCGAGCGGCATCCGCGTCTGCCGGCGGATCGCGACGATCTCGTCGATGGAAAGTTCCCGGGCCACGACGACCCGCTCCATGCCGAGCTGCTCTGCCAGACCGATGCTCTCGGCGCTGGTGAGCGTCATCTGGGTCGAGGCGTGCAGCGCGAGATCGGGGCAGATCGCCTTGATCAGCCGGGCGGCGCCGACGTCCTGCACGAGCACGGCGTCAACGCCCGCCTCGGCGACGGCGGCGATGACCTGCTCGAACCGCGGCAGTTCATCGCTGAAGACGAGCGTGTTGAGCGTGGCATAGCCCTTGAGCCCACGGCGGTGGAGCATCGCCATCAGCCGCGGCAGGTCTTCGACCGGAAAATTCGTGGCGCGGGCCCGGGCGTTGAAGCCGGTATCGAGGCCAAAGTAGACGGCGTCAGCGCCATTTTCGATGGCGGCGCGGACGCAGTCCCAGTCACCAGCGGGCGCGAGAAGTTCGGGAACGGAGGACATGGAGGGAGTATACGCCACAATTTTCACCCTCCCGTGGGGACAAGATTTCATCTTGTCGAATGCTCCCGTGGGGACAAGATTTCATCTTGTCCAATGC
>JBBAVO010000248.1:2933-4360 GCA_040397635.1 Pirellulales bacterium | reverse complement strand
TTCGATGCCGGTGAGCAGGCAGCCCATGCCGCGCATGTGACGGTCACCGTCTCCCTGCACCTTGTCGTGCACGCCCTTGAGCATGAGCAACTGGTCGCGGAACGGCTCCAGCGGCTTAAGGATCGGCGGGAGGTCGATCGGTTGCACCACGGGCGGCAGCGTTGTGAACGGCCCGGGCTCGGTCGGCCAGAAGTTTTTCTTGACCACGCCGTCGGGGCTGAACACGATCACGAGTCGCTTTTTCGGTTCCGCGGATGTGATACCGGCCAAACTGGGCAGGTTCCCGAGGAAGGGGAGCATGGCCGAGCCCACACCGAGCCGACGCAGGAGTTGGCGGCGCGAGAGCTTGATCATGGGGCTTTCTCCTGGGCGGACGGCTGTTCGGCGGGTGGCTGCTGCGCGGGGGGCTGCGCTGTGGGTGAGGCCGGAGGCGGGGCAGCCGGCGGCAGGGCTGCCACCGTCATGATATCGACCAAAAGCCCGCGGATGTCGCAGTTGTTTGCCACGAATCGCTGCCGCAGCGGTTCTAGCGTGTCGGGGCCCCAGGCCCGCACGGGCTGTTTGACAAGCGCGTGGAAGAGTTGCTGGACGAAGGCTTCCTGGGCATCGCGGCTGGTGGCGATGGTAGCGGCCAGTTCGCGGGCCCCGCGAAACGTGGCCTGCTGACCCTCCCGGGGCAGGTATGAACCCGATGCGTCGATCGGCTTCTCAACGGTTCCGCGGCTCTCGGCTGTCCGGTAGCGTCCGATGGCATCGAACTCCTCCAGCGCGAAGCCGAGCGGATTGATCATCGTGTGGCAGGTCTGGCAGGCCACCGAACTCGTCTGCAGCGCCACCCGTTCCCGCGTGCTCAAATCGGGATGGAGGTCGGGCGCCAGTGGGGCGACAGCCTCCTGGGGTGGCTTGAGGACGTTGCCCATCACGCTGCGGGCGAGGAACACGCCGCGGTGGATCGGCGACGTGGCCGCGGCGTAGGAGAGCACGCTCGCCATGTAGGGATGCGACAGCACGCCTGCGCGGCGGCCGTCGTCGAGACGGACTCGACGAAAAGCCGCATCGGCGGGGAGCTTCGCTCCGTAGAGCGGAGCAAGCCGGCCATTGAGATAGACCTCGTCATCGGTAAAGAGACGGCGGAAGTCGGAGCCGCCCGCTCCCCACGCAACGTCGTCCACAAACAGTTCCATGCTCGCCCGCATGTCAGCGGCGATCTCCGGCGAGAATTCCGAATAGCGGGTCTTGTCCTTGACGATCTCGGGGGCGTGATCCACGCGGAGCCAGGCGAAGAGGAAATCGCGAAGCTTCGACCTGGTGCGACGGTCGTTCGCCATCCGCTCGGCCTGCCTGCGCACCTGCTCTGCCGTGACGAGCTGGTTCTTGGTGGCGGCATCCCAGAGAGGCTGGTCGGGAATCGAATCCCAGAGGCCGAA
>JBBAVO010000248.1:0-2833 GCA_040397635.1 Pirellulales bacterium | reverse complement strand
CCCAGCACGAGCAGCATCGACCGCTTGAGCGCAGCGTCGAGGTCGGGAGCATCGGCGAAAGCCCGATCGACCACGAGCGTCCGCACGTGGTCGCTGAGCGGCCGCCGGAAGGCCCGGGTTGCGAAGGTCGTGGCGAACTGTTTGAGTTTGTCGGCCCGGTCGGCGCTGTCTCGCTTCGTGCGGGCGAGGTGCTCGATATGGTCGATTGCGTAGTCGGCAATCTCCACGCTAGCGGCCGTGGCCGCCGCGAACCATTCCGGCGACACGCTCGTGCCCCGCTCGTAGCCGATCGACTTGTCATCGGGCGGGAAGGGCGTCTTGACGACGAACACCTCGGGGCTTTCGAGGGGTATCAGGCAGCGCTCGGGCACCGTTTCGAGCACGCCGTGCGGCGGCTTCCAGAGCAGCTGCATCGAGGCGTGCGTCGAATGCTCGTTCTTCTTGTCAACGCCCTGATTGGCCTTCGAGAATTCGAGCCGCAGCGGATAGCTGCGGCCGCCGAGCAGCAGGATGTTCGCCTTGTAGTCGGTCTCGTTGCCCGACTTCACGTAGGCATCGATGAGCGGCGGCTCGTACCAGGCCGTGTTGAGGGCGAGCTTGGCCGAGTGCTCGGTGCGGATCACAAACTCATAGACGCCCGTCTCGGGCGGCACGATCGAACCGGTCCAGCGGATCGCGAAGCGGTTGGGCTGGAACCGTTCCGGGTCGGGGCCCTCGAGGCCGAAGTCGAAATCGACCTGCGGGTCGATCTGTTCGTAGACGAGGCCTGTCTGACGGTTGAAGTCGCGGGTGTGGAAATACTCGGCCCGCAGGCCGCGGCGGTCGTCGATACCTGGACCGCGGTTGCGGAAGCTGGCGATCAGGTCGGCGGCGGTGTTCTGATACTGACGTACCGTCAGCCGGGAGAGTTCCACCCGGGCAGGCCGGTTGCGATCGCGGGCCACGGCCGAATAGAAGGCGCCGTGAATGTATTCCGCCACCTGCCGGGCGGCGTCGGCAGCGACCGCCGAAGGATCGTCCTCCGGCATCGTCTCGTCGATGTAGGCGGCCAGTTGATTGACCGAGCGGTCACCGACGAGAAGGTCGGGCACGTCCGGGGTACCGGCTCCCGCATCGCCATGGCAGCGGCTGCAGTGCTCGCGGTAGACGGCCAGACCGGGGTGGTCTTCGGCGGCCAGTAGCGGCGGGGCCAACAAGCAGCTGGTGAGCAGGATGGCCCAGCCGATCGCAGCCCGAAATTTCGTTCGGATCTCGAGCATGGTGATCAGCGATGAGGTCCGAGAAAGGGTGGGCGTGCAACCGAGATGCCTCTATTCTAGCTACGAAGTTCGATCGACGATACCGGTTCGATGGCCGTTGCTAAGTCCAATTTCTTGAATGGATGAGGTCTCTGAGAGGGAGGCGAGTCAGCCCGCGACACACGCCTCAGCCGTTGCACGAACATGCTTTGCCGTGTGGCCTCAATGAGACGATACTGGTGGGATTGTCCGGTCTTGTGATGCGGTCTTTGTGATGATGGAGATGACAATATGCCCCAGCACGCTCGTCAATCGGTGGCCACGGTCTCCCGCCGCACGTTCACCGTCGGCGCCGCCACCGCCGCGGCGGCTGCGGCCGTTGGCACCGGATTCTTCGCCACCCACGGCTACGGTGAGCCGCCGGCTGACGGCCCTGCCGACATGCTCAACATTGCCGTCGTCGGCCTCGGCGGCCAGGGCGTGCCGAACCTCAAAGGCGTGACGGGCCAGAACATCGTGGCACTCTGCGACGTGGACGACGTGCGGGCCGGCAAGGCCTATGAGCAGCATCCCGGGGCCACGAAGTTCACCGACTTCCGCAAGATGTTCGACGCACTCGAGAAGCAGATCGACGCGGTCGTGATCAGCACCCCCGACCACACGCACTTTCATCCTGCCTGGTGGGCGATGGAACGCGGCAAGCACGTTTATCTCGAGAAGCCACTCGCCCACGAGGTGGAGGAGGTGCGGAGGCTCACGGAGGCTGCCCGCAACAAAGGCCTCGCCACGCAGCTCGGGTCGCAGCGGCATACGCTCAAAGGGCTGAGGGACGGTGTTGAGATCGTGAAGTCGGGCCTGCTCGGCACGATTCAAGAGGTGCACTCGTGGATTGCCAGCACCCGCGGGATGCCCAACATGCCTGACACGGCGGGCGAGCCGCAGCCGGTGCCCGCCGGGCTCGACTGGGATCTCTGGCTGGGGCCAACGGCCGAGCGGCCCTACACGAAGGGCCTCGCGCCCTACGACTGGCGATTCTGGTGGGAGTTTGGCACCGGCGAGACTGGCAACTGGGGCTGCCACATCCTCGACATTCCGTTCTGGGCGCTCGAGCTCGCGCATCCGGTTCATGTCAGCGGCAGCGGTCCTGAGCCCGACTCCAAGCGGACGCCGAAATCGCTCGCGAGCCGGCTCGACTTTCCGGCACGCGCGGGGGCGGACGGAAAGGCATGGCCGGCGGTGAGCGTACACTGGTATCAGGGACTGCCGCCGGTGCTCGCGGAACGAGGCATCGACGGCAAGCTCGCTGAAAAGAAGAACACGCTCTTCATCGGCACCGACGGAATGCTGATCTGCGGGTTCGATGCCTGGTCGCTCCTGCCCGCTGAGAAGTTTGCCGGCTACGAGGGCCCCAAGCAGACGATCCCCAAGTCGCCAGGCTTTCACCGCGAGTGGCTCGACGCCTGCCGCGGCGGCACGCCCGCCACGTGCAACTTCGACTACACGGGGCCGCTGTCGGAGAGCGTGCTCCTGGCCAACATTGCGTACCGGGTGCAGGGCGAGTTTGACTGGGACGCGGCCGCCATGAAGAGCAGCCG
>JBBAVO010000247.1:0-4365 GCA_040397635.1 Pirellulales bacterium | reverse complement strand
GCAGCTCGTCGCGGTCCACGAGGATGCCGGTGTGCACCTCGCCGGAGTCGGTGATGACGTTCCTTGTGACATAGGCCTCCTTGATCGAAGCGTCGGGGGTGAGGATCGAGGCGACGACGTATTCGGGGGGTGAGATCGAGCCGACGGCGGACAGCTCCGGACCGATGGCGCCGCCGGCCTTGGCGACCGCGTGGCACTTCATGCAGGCGATCTCCGTGCGACGGAAGATCGCCTCGCCGCGGGCCGGATCCCCCTTCGCGACGACGTCGGCCGCGAGCTTCACGATCTCCTCCTGCGACGGCGGCGACGGGTTGGCCGCGATGCCCGCGGCCTTGGTGAGTGCGTCGGCGACGGCTGGCTCCGAGCGACCGCTCGCATACATGTGCCGCAGGAACATCTTTGCCACGTCGGCCGACGGCGGTCGGGCCGAGAGCGCCGCGGCGAGTTTCACCGGACCGTCCCGCCGGTCGAGCAGGGCATCGAGCATCTCCGTCGGCAGTTTTCCAGCCGCGGTGGGCGTCTGCGCAGGGGCCGCCGCGAGCACGTCGGCCGCGCGGGTGGCGGCTGCTGCCGTGTCGATCCTGGCGAGCGCCGCGATCGCCAACAGCCGCACCGGCTCCGGCCGATCGGCCGCACAGAGCGATTCGATCGTGGCCCTCGCCGCGGGCGTGCCGAGCGTTGCGAGCGCGAGAATTGCCTGCCGCTGCGGCTCGCCGCCGGCCCGTTCGCCCGCCGCGAGGTTTTGCAACGCCGGGATCATTGAAGGGTCGCGCCAGGCGGCGGCGAGCTTGATTGCCCGAATCTGGTGGCCGCGATCCGGCCCCTCCAGCAATGGCCGCAGCGTGTCGAGACCGCCGGCGGGCTTGATGCCGCGCTCGACGGCCGCCTGCAGGAGGCCGTCGGCGATCGTGGACCGCTGGCCGTCGGAGAGTTTCTTGGGCTCGAGAAACTCGGCGAAGAGCCAGCCGAGTTCCTCGGGGCCGCCACGCTGCAGCAGCATGCCGACGGCGTCGCCCACGCGGTTTGCAGGGAGCCGGCCGCTCTCGAGGAGCGTGACGAGCGGTCGAGCCGACCCCGACGCACCGCCCGCCGTCACCGCCGGCACCCGCCGCGAAAGCGTCTGCATCGTTTCGCGAAAGACGTATGAGAGATAGTCGTCCTGCGGCATGACGAGCGATTCGATCGCGATGTTGATCGCCTCCTGGTCGCGGAAGAAGCTCAGGGCACGCACAGCCTCCAGCCGCACCAGTGGATGCTCGTCGGCTACGAGTTTCCGCAGTCTGCCGAAGACGTCGCCCGCGCGGTCGCGCCAGAAACAGAGCACGCGGGTGGCCGCCGCGCGGGCCTTCGGCTCGGGTGAGGCGAGAAGCCGGTCGAGCAGCGGTTCGTTCACGACATCCTGTGCCTGGTAGACCCAGAGCCCTTCGACGAGATGGTGCTGGTATTCGGAATCCTTCAGGTCGAGCGCGGCCAGCCACTTTTCCGCGGCGGGAATCACCTCGGCCGTCGGCCGCGAACGCAGTTCAGCCCGAGCCCGATACCGCGTGCGGTCTTCGTAGACCTTGAGCGCGTCGAGCACTCTTTCCGTTGGCTCACCGGCGATCTTCGTCGGTGCGACGAGCGGCCGATCCTTCGCCCTCACCCGCCAGATCCGGCCGTGGAAGTGGTCGCGATTCGGGTCGCGCAGCGAGTGCTGCATGTGGCCCACGAGCGGGTTGTACCAGTCGACCAGGTAGAGGCAGCCGTCTGCACCAAACTCCAGATCGACGGGCCGGAAGTTGGGGTCGTTCGACTTGAGCAGCGGATCGACGGGATCGGCCGCGAACCCGGCGCCGTCATCACGCATCTTGTATTGGAGGACGCCCTGGAAGCCGATGCAGTTGTTGAGCAGGTAGTTGCCCTGTGCGTCGTCGGGAAACTGCCTGCTGCTGACGAACTCACAGCCCGAGGTCGGACGCCACTGCTTTTGCAGGAACTGTTTGAGGCTGGCGTGCTTCTGCGGGTAGTCGACGTCGCCCGAGAAGGCGGTGCCGAAGTAGTTGGCTCCGCCCGAGGCGTCGGCCACGAAATACTGCCCCCAGCGGTCGAACGTCTGGCCCCAGGGATTCGCGAAGCCGTACGACACGAAGACGTCAAACTCCTCTCGCTTTCGGTCGTAGCGGAAGATGCCGGCATTGGAGCACCGCTTCGGGCCACGGATCGTCTCCACCGCCGTCTGATGAAACGTGCCCTCCTCCATGAGCAGCCCGCCGGCCGGATCGCTCGCGAAGGCACCGATCGCGTGGTGCGAGTCGGCCGAATCGAACCCGTCGAGTACGATCTCGCGGACGTCAGCCTTGTCATCGCCGTCGGTGTCTTTCAGGAAGACGAGGTTCGGCTCCTGCGCGACGTAGAGCCCGCCGTCGGCGATCTCGAGGCCGGTCGGCAGATGGAGGCCATCGGCGAACACCGTCTGCTTGTCGGCTTTGCCGTCGCCATCGGTGTCTTCGAAGATCAGGATCTTGTCATTGACGGGCACGCCAGGGAGATATTGTGGGTAGCCGGGCATCGTGGCGATCCAGAGCCGGCCCTTCGCGTCGAACGTCATCTGCACGGGGTTGGCAAGCTCGGGAAACTCGATCTCCGAGGCGAAGAGATTCACCTCGTAGCCCTCCTCGATCTCCATCATCGCCAGCGACTCCTTGGGGGTGGTCGCGGGGGCGAGCGTCTTGACGTTGGTCTCGACCGGCTTCAGATCGCCGGTTCCCGAGTCGTCGATCGCGTCGGGCACCGGCTTCCCTCGGGCCACGTCCCAGACCCGGCGGTCGCGGACGGCCGTCATCGCCCGGAGCTTCTTGAACTCGGCAGGGAAGTTCACGGTGCCGTAGGGATTCTTCCGGCCGCCGTAGATGTAGCAGCCGTTGACGCCGCGATGGTCGTAGAAGAACTGCAGGTTCTTCTCGTTCACGGCCGCCCGCAAGGCTGCAAGATCGACCGTTGGTTCGGCAGGCCGCGGGCCGAAGAGCGCCGCGTCGAGAATCCGGCCCACCTCCCGATCGCCATGCTCGTTGAGATGGATGCCGTTGATCGTCCAGGCCTTCGTCGACTGTGCCATCTGGTCGCGGCTGGGGGTGAAGAGATCGACGAAGACCGCGCCCTCGCGGGCGGCCACCTTTTTCATGGACTCGGTATAGATCGCGATCCGGGCGTTGTTTGCCGAGCCGTCGGGCAGGCCCGGCCGCTTCAGGTTTTCGTGGGCGATCGGTGAGACGAGAACGACCTTGCGAACAGGCTTGGCGCCGCGGCCGGCGGTGCCGTGTCCGTCAGCCCGATCCCAGTCGCCGCCGGGCGAGTTGTAGCGGTCGATCGAGTAGGGATCCTTCACGAACGCCGCGAGATCCTTCTCGAATTTCTCTACGCCCGCAGGCCCGGCGAATGACTCGTTGAATCCGAACATCGCAATGACAACATCGGGTGAATGATCCACGAGGTTGCTGCCGTGGTCGTGGAACCCCTGCGAACGCAGGCGGATCGAGAGTTCATCGCCCGACCAGCCGAGGTCGCGGACATACAACTCGTGTTGCGGAAACCGCGAATGCAGGAACGTCTCAAAGTTCCCGAAATACTGCATCCTTTCGGCGAGCGTGTTGCCGATGAGGATCACGTGGTCGTGAGGCCGGAGTTCGAGCGCGGACGAATCCGCGGCCGCGAAGGCCGGGAACAGGCAAGCAGCCGCAATCGCCCAAAAAATTGGCAGGAAAGTGACTGGGAACGAGAGGAAGTGCATACGAATGACTGCCATCGATGAGGTGCGTCCGGAGTTTTTCAGCATTTTTTAAATCCTATGGTCAGCTTTGACAGACTCATGATAGTGGACGACCATCCCGCGTCGACTTCAGTCAATGAGCGCCTTCATCTCGCGGACGGCCTGTGAGAAGCCGACGAGCACGGCTCGCGCTACGATCGAATGGCCGATGTTGAGCTCGCCCATGCCTTCGAGGCGGGCCACCGGCACGACGTTGCGGTAGGTCAGGCCGTGGCCGGCGTTCAGCTCGAGCTTCGCCTGGCGGATCATTGCCCCGGCCCGGGACAACTCCGCGAGCTGGGCATGCCGCTCGACATCGGTCGTGGCGTTGGCATAGCAGCCGGTGTGCAGTTCAACCGCTGCAACACCAAGATCGACCGCGGCATCGATCTGCCGTGGACTGGGATCGAGAAACAGCGAGACGACGATGCCGGCCTCGTGCAGCCGGCGAACCGCCTCGGCGGTCGCGGTGCGGTGGGTGACGACGTCGAGCCCCCCCTCCGTGGTCACCTCCTCGCGCTTCTCGGGCACGAGCGTCACCTGATCGGGCTTCACCCGGCAGGCGATCTCGATCATCGCCG
>JBBAVO010000246.1:0-4394 GCA_040397635.1 Pirellulales bacterium | reverse complement strand
GGACACTGGCAAGATGGAATCTTGCCGCCACGGACGTTCACGGCCGGGCGAGCACGATCCGGATGTCGGCCACGTTCGTGCCGGTGGGACCGGTGCAGATGAGCCCGCCCGCCGCGTCTAAGAGCGGGTGCGCATCGCAGCGGGCAATCGCCCTCGACACGTCCAGGTTTCGCCGCGCGATATCCGCGACGACCGCCGCGTCGGCACAGCCGCCTGCGGCATCGGTGGGGCCGTCCTCGCCATCGGTGCCGACGCTGGCAATCAGCAGGCCAGTGGGCCACGCCGCTCCGGTCTGCTGCATGGCGTCGATCGCCGCCAATACCGTCTGCTGGTTGCGGCCCCCCAGACCATGATCAGCGGGCACCGTTACCGTCGCCTCGCCACCCACGATCAACGCCCGTGGCCGGCCATCGCGGCGTGCAACTGCCATGAGCTCAACCGCGTCAATCACCAGCCGGGCCCCGACCGCCTCCGCCGATGCTTCCCGCTGGCCGCCGTCGGCCACGCTCTGCACGACTAGGTAGCCCGCCTGCCGTGCCGAGGCTGCGGCGGCAGCGACCGCCGTGCCGTTGTCACCCACAATGACGTGCCGCACATGACACCCGCCAGGCGTCGTCCAGGTGCCGGGGGGCGTTGATGGCTCCGGTGGCATGCACGGGCCAGAGGCGATCACGTCGAGGTCGTCGCCGATCACGTCAGAGAGCACGAGCACGAGCAGGTTCCCGGCGGTGCATGCCTTCGCCAAGCCGCCCCCCTTCACGAGGCTCAAGCCTCGGCGGGTGGCATTGAGCGTGGCGATGTCGGCTCCGGACTCGGAGAGCTGCCGCGTGATGGCGATCTTCTCGTCGAGCGAAATACCCTGTCGTGGTGCGGCCAACAGCGCCGAGCCGCCGCCGGTGATCACGGCGATCGCCAGATCGTGCGGCCCAAGCTGCGACACCGTCGTCATGATCTCGCGGGTCGCCTGCACGACGGCAGGCGTTGGGAGATTGGCCGATGCGGGACGGGTTTCGCGGACCTCGATGGCCGCGAGTCGGCGGCCGCATCCGGCCGGCACGCTGACAAGCCCCGTCACGCGATGGCGTGCCAGACGCTCAGGGCCGAGCAGCCGTTCCATCGCTGCGGCCATTCCCGCCGCCGCCTTGCCAGCCCCGACGACCACGATCCGGTCCACTTCGTCGAACTGCAGTGGCGGAACAAGAGGCTGTCCGTCACGGAGCAGCCGCCCGTCTCCAGCGAGGGAGAGCCGGTCTGCCACAAGGCGCTCCGGCTGCACGGCGTGGATGGCGGCCGTCCAGATGGCTTCGGCATCGTCACGCATGGCGGCGTCGCTCACTCGTCACGCGGCTGCAAGAAGTTCTTCGGATCGAACCGCGACAGGTCGATGCCGCCGCGAGATTCCTCCTCGAGCAGCTTCACCCGAAAGTCCAGCCGTTCGATCCGGCGGGCCATCATCGCCGGCGTCTCGGCGCCGGGAATGATCGGAGCGGGCCGGGGGATCGTTGGATAGCCCAGCTGCCGTTGCAGGGCGGCGAAGAAAAACAGCGGATCCTTGCCGCGATTGGCCCGCGCGATCCGTCCTTCCTTGTCGCCAAAGAGGATCACGCGGTCGGGCCCGGCGTCCTCGCGGCCTGCCAGCAGCGCATCGCGTTTCTCCAGTCGCCAGTATTCGGGACTACGAACAAAGACGAGATCGGCGAGGTCGATGAGGCCCACCTGCCGGGCCACGGTGTGGATCCATGCCTGCCACTGGCTGTCGAAGATGTCGTCATCGGCGACGGCCGTGAGACCATGGGCATAGTCGAGCCGGTTGCGCGAGAGACACTCGAAGCGATAGAAGAAGAGTCCCTGCGGCGTCGCCCCCTCGGCGCGGTAGCCGGCCTCGCGTTCGAGGATCGCCAGGCCGGTCCGCAGGTCGAACCGCCCGCCCTCCGACTCGGCTTGCTGCATCACGAAGGTCTGGAAGGCGCTGAAATAGTGGTGCAGCCGGGCCATCGCCGTCGAGAGGGTGCCGACGAGCTTGAGCTCTCCCACCAGGTAATCGATCGCCATCGGCAGCTTCGAGGTTGCCAGCACCTCCTGGCCGATCGACACGAGCGCCTCCTGGGCGGCGACACCCCCGGCAATTCGCTCCGCCAACGCCCTGAACAGGTGGGACTGTTCGATGTATTCCTCGCGGTCGAGCATGGCAGCCCCTTTTCCTGCAGTTCCGGACAAAGTCGGCCGTGATCGCGACGGGAGGCTCGGCTGACCGGTTCCCTATCCTATAATCATTCGAAACGAGGAATCCCCATGCCCGACCAATTTTCATCGATCGACGCCGCCGTGGCCGCCATTCACCGCGGCGAGATGGTGATCGTGGTCGATGCCGAAGACCGTGAGAATGAAGGAGACTTCGTCTGCGCCGCCGAGAAGGCGTCGGCCGACATCGTCAATTTCATGATCCGCTACGGCCGCGGGCAGGTCTGCATGCCGATCCTCCCCGATCTCGCCGCGAGGCTCGACCTGCCGATGATGGTGGAGTCCAACTCGACACCCCTCGGCACCGCTTTCACGGTGCCGGTCGATCACCGCTCCGCGCGAACCGGGATCACCGCCGGCGAACGTGCCGACACGATCGCCGCGATCATGGATCCCGCCAGTACGCCCTCCGACTTCGTGCGGCCCGGTCATCTCTTTCCCCTGGTCGCGAAAGAGGGAGGCGTGCTCCGCCGTGCCGGACACACCGAAGCCGCGGTCGATCTCGCCCGCATGGCAGACCTCGCGCCGGCCGGAGTGCTCTGTGAAATCCTGGACGACGTCGGCAACCGCGCCGACCGCGAGGCGCTCTTCAATCTGGCCCGTGAGCACTCCCTCGAGATCATCTCGATCGAACAGCTCATTCGGCATCGGCGGCAGCGTGAGAAGTTGGTGCACCGCATCGCCGAGGCCGACCTGCCGACCAAGTGGGGCCGCTTCCGGGTGATCGCCTACGGCGTGAAGTATGAAACCCAGCAGCCGCTGGTGCTCGTGATGGGACAGCCGGCCGACGTCGCGGCGCCGCTCGTGCGGCTTCACTCGTCGTGCTTCACGGGCGACCTGCTCGACAGCCTGCGGTGCGACTGCGGCGACCAACTCCACATGGCGCTCGACATGATCGGTCAGGAGGGGGTCGGCGTACTCGTCTACCTGCCGCAGGAGGGTCGCGGCATCGGCCTCGTGGAGAAGATCCGCGCCTACGAGCTTCAGGATAAGGGCCTCGATACGGTCGAGGCCAACCTCGCCCTCGGCTTCAAGGCAGACTCCCGCGACTACGGCGTCGGGCTGCAACTGCTCAAGGATCTCGGCCTGCGGCAGGTTCGCCTGCTGACCAACAATCCCAAGAAGACCGACGCCTTCATCTACGGCGGCTTCGACCTTGATGTCGTCGATCAGGTGCCGATCCTGCCGCCCGTGCACGAGTTCAACGAGCGGTATCTGGCCACGAAGCGCGAGAAGCTCGGCCACAAGTTCCCGGGCGGACGTTGACCGCAGCGCCGCGCGGGCCGTAGCATCGCTTTTTTGGCGGGCTCGTTTTCTGGGGCCCGTCTCTGGATATGGAGGCGTTGCATGCGTCGATGGAACGATTCGGCCTTTCTCGCTTCTCAGGCCATTTCCGCTTCTGCGGCCATTTCTGGCCGGGTGATCATGTCCGGTCGGGTGTGCTTGGTGGCGCTTGTGGTGATGCTTTCAGCCTGCGGCCGCCGCGCGGAGGAACTTCCGGTGAAGGCATTGCCGGAAACGACCGCCGGCCAGGCGGCCGCCGTCGCCGCCGCGGGCACCTCGCAGGACCAGGCTCTCGAACCGTTCGATCCGCCGCCGCTCGAATCGCTCAACGGCGACTCTGGCTGGATCGACCGCCCGGTCCGTGACGGGCTGGTGATCCTCCGCGAGCAGCAGGCGAAGGAGCCACCCTCCGGTCCGGTGGCCGAGGCCCTGTCTCTCCGCAACACATCGTCCGCCGTCAACAAGCAGATTCTCTCCACGCTCGGCCGCCTGCCGGATGACGGGGCCGCCGACCTCTCCGCGAGGATCGACCGCCACGTGGCGGGCGACCTTGGCAGCACGAACCCAATCATGATCAGCACGTCGGCCGAGTTCGACATCCTCGGTCTCACCGGCTTCGGGCTCTTCTCCTTCGGCCGCGATCTGGAGCCCTTCGCCTCGGCCGAGACGGTGGTGAGCTGGCAGACGAGCGCCAACGGATTGCTCGACAAGGTGGTCCTGCGGGACGATCTCGTCTGGAGCGACGGAGAGCCGATCACCGCCCACGACATCGCCTTCACCTATCAGGTGATCATGGACAGGCGGGTGCCGGTGCCGGCCGTGCGGAGCGGCACCGATCAGATGCGGTGGGTGCATGCCTACGACGACCG
>JBBAVO010000245.1:2879-4398 GCA_040397635.1 Pirellulales bacterium | reverse complement strand
AGGATGGCGATGAGCGGCAGTTCGGCGAAGTCACGGTCTGCTCTGTCAGGGTGAGCCACGAGATTCATCCTCATCCAAAGGTGTCGGGAATCAAATGGTGTCAGGAGCATGTGCCACAAGGCCGGCCGCCTCGCCGATTCGCCACAGGCCCAGCGGGCCCGTCTCGTTGAGAGCCTGCACGTCATCGATGCCGAATTGAGAGAGGGCCAGTCGGTAGCGGTTGCAGAGAGTGGGATCGCCCAGGAGAACGATCGAGGGACAGTGTACGGTCGTGGGGCTGGCGGTATTTGCCAGCCCGGCAACCACGCTGCGAATCTCCTCGCCGACGAGCAAGCCGGACAGATAGTCGAGCGTCTGCGGGGCGGTGAGCACGCCGGTCAGGAACAGGCTCCGGGCCGTGAAGAGCAATGGCGCAATCCCCACGGCACCACTCTTCTGGGCCGACCGCACGCCGCGAGTGAACGCGTCGTGATCGAATTCAGGGCCTGCGGCCGTCGCGCCAATCTCCTTCGCGGGCCTGCCGATGATCGAATGGTCGCGGAGCATCGCGAAGAGTTCGCCGGTGAGATACGTGGTGAACCGCACCACGCGGCCCCGCTCGACGACGGCCCACTTGCAGTGCGTGCCCGGAAGCACGAGCAGCGACCGTTCGGCGAGCGTCGGCTGCATCGCCAGCGCTCCCACGATCTGCATCTCTTCGCCTCGCATCACGTCGGGGAGCGGACCACCCTGCATCAGGCCGGGGACGAGATGGATCGTGCCGCGGCCCGAATCAAGTGTCACGAGTCCCTTCGCGATCGAGGCCGGATCGGCCGGACATTCGATGTAGGGCACCTCCCGCCAGCCGTTGCGGCTCCCGACCATGCCCGCCGCCAGCACCGGCAGCCCAGGCCAGCGGTCGAGCCACTCGCCCGCGACACCGCGGAAGGCAGCCGCATAGCCTCCCGCGGGAAGGTGCTGGATGCCCCAGCCCTCCGCACGCCGGTCGATGAGCTCGCCCTGAGGGCCGAGCAGATAGGCCCGCAGCGACGACGTGCCCCAGTCGAGCCCGATGAGGGCTGGTTGCGGTGATGTGTTCATGCGAATCTCTCAGCTATCAGGTTACCAGGGTTCGAAACCGATCGTTCCACTCGATGCCGAGCCCCGGTCCGACGGGCACGTGGTAGTGCGGACCCACACGAACGATCGGCTCGGCAAGAAACGAATTCGCGGTCGACAGCACGGTGGGATTGAACTCACACAGTGGGGAGTTTTCAAGCGCCGCCGCGACATGCACCGCCGCCGCGATCTGCGGCCCCATCGCGATGCTCACGTGCGGGATGATCTCGCCGGCGAAGGCCCGCGCGATCGCCATCGTACCTGTGATTCCGCACCGCCCCAGGTCGGGCTGGAGCACCTTCGCGATCCCGAAGAAGGGCTCCATCTCACGGAGCGTGCGGTAGCTCTCGCCCACGGCGATCGGCGTCGTGATCGCCGCGGCAAGCTCCGCGTGGGCCGCGATCTCCTCGGGGTAGAGCGG
>JBBAVO010000245.1:1721-2779 GCA_040397635.1 Pirellulales bacterium | reverse complement strand
GGCGATCTTGCCGGCCAGATCCCAGAGGGCGATGTCGATGCCGCTCATGGCGTCGAGCATGAAGCCACCAGTATGGCCGCGGACCCGCATCGTGGCATACATGCGGTCCCAGAGTGCTCCGATGCGACTGGCTGATCCGTCGAACGCTTCTCCGACGATCGCGGGTCGCAACAGTTTCTCAACGATCGTGCAGGCCACCTCCGGCGCCAGCGGTGCCTGCGCCTCCCCCCAGCCGACGAGGCCATTTGATAGTTCGAGACGGACCAGCGCCGTCTCGAACTCGGTCGAATACAGCACCGGATAGGCGGTCGACCAGCGGTAGCGGCCCTCGCCGACGAGCGTTGTGGGGGAGCCAGCGGTGCCTCGCGCCGCCAGGAGATCCCTCGGCAGCCGCACGGGGATGGCCGTGACCGATTCAATCCGCATCGGGAGCCTCCTCGTCCATCAGCGGCCGCGTGACCAGCTGCCGCGTGAGCAGATAGGACACGGGGTGAAGCACCGCCATGACCATGAAGATGCAATCGTAGCCGAACCATGCCACGACATAGCCGGTGGCCCACGTGAAGAGCGTGCCGCCGAGGCCGGTGCCGAAGGCCAGCAGGCCCGACACGGTGCCGACCACCGGCTTTGGGAAAACGTCGTTGGTGAGCGTGTTCTGGTTGGTCTTCCAGGCCATGTGGGAAAACGTCACGGCGCAGATCAGGCCGAGGGTGACCCAGCGGGACGAGACCTGATTGATGGCCAGCGAGAGCGGCATGACCAGCGCGGCGGGGAGCATGACAGCCAGCCGGGCGGGGATCGGTGAGCGGCCTCGCGCGATCAGCCGGCCACTTGCCCAGCCGCCGAATATCGCTCCCAGGTCGGCGGCGAGGTAGGGCAACCAGGCGAGGAGTCCCATTTCAGCCATCGTGAAGCCGCGGTGCTCGACGAGATACTTGGGCAGCCAAAAGAGATAGAACCACCAGACGGGGTCGGAGAGAAACCGGCCGGCCAGAAGGCCCCACGCCTGCGGATGCGAGAGCACCTCGCGCCACGGCATCGTCCGTTTCGATACGACG
>JBBAVO010000245.1:0-1621 GCA_040397635.1 Pirellulales bacterium | reverse complement strand
TTCGATACGACGGCAGGCGCGTCGGCGAGGACGATCCGCCGTTCCTCGTCGGTGATGTGCGGGTGCCGCTCGGGCGGGTGGTAGAGAAGCAGCCAGAAGACGAGCCACACGAATCCCAGCGCCCCCGTGACGAGAAAGGCGGGCTGCCAGCCGTAGCGGGCGTTGAGCCAGGTGATCGCCGGCGGCGCGATGATGGCCCCGATCGCGGCACCGCTCTGGATGATCCCATGCACGAGCGCCCGCTCCCGGGCGGGATACCACTCGCTGACCACCTTGAAGGCGGCCATGAAGTTGCCCGACTCCCCCATGCCGAGCAGGAATCGCAGTGCTCCGAGCGACCAGGCGCCGCGGGCGAAGGCATGGGCCATGTTGGCCAACGACCACCAGACCATGAACAGACTGAGCGAGGTGCGCGTGCCCCAGCGGTCGACGAGATACCCCGAGCCGACGTACATCACGGTGTAGGCCGCGAGAAACGCGGTGAGGATGTTCGAATACTCGATGTCGGAGATGCCGAGTTCCCGACCGAGCACGGGCGCGAGCACGGAGAGCGTCTGCCGGTCAACGTAGTTGATGACCGTTGATAGAAAGAGCAGCCCGGCGATCCACCAGCGAAGATGGGCGATCTTCATCGGGCGGTCGTCCTCAGGAAACCGTGGCCATCGCAGCCAGTTCGCCATCGGCCAGCCGCCGCAGATGGGCGAGCTCCGTCAGACTCTCGTGATCGAGTGCTGCCGTCGGGTGACGAACGTGCGCCGAAGCGATCACGCCAGCCGCCACGAGGTTGTGCTTCTGGGCCGAGACGCCGAGGCCGGGCTGCAACTGGAATCGCAGGAGCGGCAGAATCCGCGAGAACACGCTCCATGCCGCGTCGAGGCGGCCCGCATGGAGATGCTCCCAGATCGCGACAAGATCGCGGGTGCGGTCGCTGCCGGGCATCTGGCCGCGGGCCCCGCGCTGCCACTCCTCGATGAAGAACTGGCAGTTCAGACCGCCGAAGAGGATGAGCGATTCACCGGCGAGCTTTGCCACGGTCGACACCTTCGACGGCGTGGGCGGCGCCTCGATCTTCACGTATTCGACCCGCTCGATCTCTTTGCCCATGCGGGCCAAGAGTGCTGGGGGCATCATCACCTGGGTCATCAGCGGCGCGTCCTGCACCATGATCGGGATGGTGACCGCGTTCGAGATCGCCTGAAAATAGTGCATCAGGCCATCACCATCGGTCTTCAGATAATAAGGAGGCAGCACCATCAGGCAGTCGGCACCAAGCCCCTCCAGTTCTTTGCTCAGTTCGACGGCGGCGTCGGTGCCGGTATGGCCGCTGGAGGCCACCAGGGGAACGCGACCGTTCACCCGCCTGGCGATCCGGCGCATGAGCTCGATCCGTTCGGCGGAGGAAAGCGTGTAACCCTCGCTGGCATTGCCGAAGAGGCCGAGTCCATGCGCGCCTTGGTCCAGCAGATGGTCGATGAGCCGGTCTTGGCTGGCGTAGTCGACGGAGCCGTCCGGGTGAAAGGGCGTGTTGGCGATCGGATAGACGCCGGTCAGGGAAGCAGCCACGGGTATTCACCGACACGAGGAAAAAGGCCTGCGGCGGTACGAAAGCCGGCAGGAATGT
>JBBAVO010000244.1:0-4409 GCA_040397635.1 Pirellulales bacterium | reverse complement strand
GGGAATAGTCCTCCCGCGTGATCGGATCCTGCACGTTGCAGACCATCACGAGCGTGGGAATCACCGCGAACGGATCGACGAAGGCCGAATCGGGCACTGGCACGAGCAGCATGTCGCTCTCGTTGATCGCCTGCCAGCCGCGGATACTCGAGCCGTCGAAGCCGAGGCCATCTTCAAAAGTGTCTTCCTCCAGCTTGCCGACGGGGATCGTGAAGTGCTGCCAGGCGCCGAGGAAATCGGCAAACCGCAGATCGACCGCCTTCACTTCCTTCTCGCGGCACATCGCGAGCACTTCACGGGGCTTCATCGGGGGGCATTCCTGGGGGCAATGGGGTCGTGCCAAATCACCCTCCCAGCATACTCCCGCCCCGAGATCTGCATGGCACGGGCATCGTCATCCCAGCCGTACCGACCAGCCGTCGCCCACCGCCTCCAGCCGCAGGCGGCCGGCGATCGTCGCCCCGGCGAGCGCAAGCACGATCACCGTGGCAGTGGCCATCTCGTCGGCATCGCAGGAGAGCAGGTCGTAGTCGCCGGCATCGACCCGCCGGGCAAACCCGCGACCGCCTGACACCTCCCCCGCCAGCCGGTCGAGCCAGACGAGCCTGTGCGGGGGCAACTCCATCGCGGCCACGGCATCTCCGCCCTGCTGGGGCACCACCATCAGACGCCAGGTGCGGCAGGCCGGGCCCGCCTCCAGCAACAGGTCAAAGTGCCGCCCGGCGGGATCGTCGGGGGCGCCAACGTGTTCGAGGAGGGCAAAGCGATTCATGAGGTGCGATCAATAATCCTCGCTGGCGCCGGTGCCGCTCGCGCCGGCCACCGTGAGCGGCTTCGGCTTGTGGCGGACCGCACGGCGGGCGTTTTCATCGCGGAGCCGCTCGACCGCGGCCTCCAGGCTCATCGCACCGACATCGCCGTCGATCCGGTCGCGGAGGCTCACTGTGCCGGCCGCCTCGTCCCGTGGACCGCAGACGATCATCACTGGAATCATGTCGAGCTGCGCCGTCCGCACCTTCGCGCCGAGTTTTTCCGCGGCCAGGTCGATCCCCACGCGGAGCCCCGCCGCCTCGAACCGGGCCTGCACCTGCTTCGCATAGGCCTCACTCTTTTCGCTCACGGGCAGCACGCGAACCTGCTCGGGGGCCAGCCAGAGCGGAAACGCCCCTGCGAAGTGCTCGATCAGCACGCCCACGAACCGCTCCATGCTGCCCAGCGGCGCACGGTGGATCATCACCGGCTGGTGCTTCGCGTTGTCGGCACCGATGTATTCGAGGTCGAACCGCTCGGCGCTCGGCAGGTTGTAGTCGAGCTGCACGGTGCCCAGCTGCCACTCGCGGCCGAGCGAGTCGTGCACCACGAAGTCGATCTTCGGCCCGTAGAAGGCCGCCTCACCCGGCTCGGGCTCGCAGCCCGGCAGGTTCATCCGCCGCGCCACCCTTTCAATAGCGGCCTCGGCCTCGTCCCACCGAGCCGGGGAACCGACATATTTGTCGCTCTTGGGGTCACGGAAGCCGAGCCGCACGCGGAAGTTTTCGAAGGCGAGGCTCTCCAGCACTTTCAGCGTGAAGTCGATGCAGCCCTCGACCTCCTGCTCCACCTGCTCGTGGGTGCAGAAGATGTGGGCATCGTCCTGCGTGAAGCCGCGGACCCGCGTCATACCGCCCAACTCGCCCGACTGCTCGTAGCGGTAGACCGTGCCAAACTCAGCCAGACGCAGCGGCAGCTCCTTGTAGCTCCGCGGCCGGGCCTTGTAGATCATCGTGTGGTGGGGGCAGTTCATGGGCTTGAGCAGATACTGCTCGTCGTCGCTCATCACGATCGGCTTGAACTGGCTGTCGGCGTAGTAGGGATAGTGGCCGGAGATCTTGTAGAGATCGACCTTGCCGATGTGGGGCGTGTAGACCGGCTGGTAGCCCCGCGCGGCCAGTTCGTCGCGGACGAAGCTCTCGAGCACGCCGCGGAGCACAGCACCCTTCGGCATCCAGAGCACGAGCCCCGAGCCGACCAAGGGGCTCGTGGTGAAGAGGTCGAGCTGCTTGCCAAGCACGCGATGATCGCGGCGGCGGGCCTCTTCCAGATTGGCCAGATGCGCGTCGAGATCCGCCTGCGTGAACCAGGCGGTGCCGTAGAGCCGTTGCAGCTGGGCGTTGTTGGCGTCCCCCTTCCAGTAGGCGCCGGCGATATTCGTGAGTTTGAAGGCGCCGATGCAGCCGGGGCTCGTGACGTGGGGGCCCCGGCAGAGGTCGACGAATTCTCCCTGTCGATAAAACGACAGGGTCGGGTGGGCGGCGAGGCCGGTCTCGATGTGTTCGACCTTCAGCGGCTGCTTGAGATCGCGGACGATCTCCACGGCCTTCTCCCGCGGCACCTCCACCCGCTCGAATGCCTCGTCGGCCTCGATGATCTTCTTCATCTCGGCCTCGATCAGTGGCAGATCGTCGTCGGTGATCGGCCGGCCGGCACGCATGTCGTAGTAAAAACCTTCGCCGACGGTGGGGCCGAAGGCCAGCTCGACGTCGGGAAAAAGCCGCGTCACCGCGCGGGCCATGATGTGGGCGGCCGAGTGCCGCATCACGGGCAGCGCCCGCGGATCACCGGCGGCGAGCCAGTCGACCGCGGCCTCACCCGTGGCAGGCAGCGGGGCGTCGAGCCCAACGGCCTGGCCGTCGAGCAGGGCCGCGATGGGCCGCTTCTTTCGGGGACCTGTCTTGATCGCTTCCGGGATGACATCGCCCACCCGAGCGGCCTGGGGAAACGCACTGACGACGCCATCGGCAAAACGAACGGTGGGCATGATGATGGACCGGGATGGAATGGAATCGGGGCAGCCGGTTTCAGCCGGGGAAACCCAGAGTCGGGAAAACCAGAGTATCGACGGCGCGACGGCCGCGAGGCAAGGCCGTTCCCGGCCACGACTAGGCGACCATTCACCGCCGAAGGTCACGCCGGCACGTCGACTTCGAAGATCTGATTGTGCAGGACGGCCGCCTGGTCGCCAGGCTGCGTGCCACCGGCCGGCAGAGGGCCGGCCACGCTCCGCATGAAGGCGATCCGCCGGCCGTCGGGCGAAAACACACACGCCTCCGGCCGCAGCGGGGCGGCGAGCATGCGGTCGGTGAGCCGCATGCTCGCGCCGCTGGCCACATCGACGACAAACACGCTCGAGTCAGCGACATACGCGATCCGCTGGCCGTCGGGACTCCAGCCGAAGCTGCTCGCGACGCTCCACTCGTCGCGCGTCACCTGCGCCAGCCGGCCGCCATTCGGGCTCACCGTGAAGAGTTGCACGATGCCAGCTTCATCGCGCATCAAGCACGCGATCCGCGAGCCATCGGGGCTCGACCGCAGCCAGTGCCGCGGACCGTCGATCCCCGGATGACTACGATCCACGGTGAACGTGATCCGCCGCTGGACCACGCCACGGGGTGGCGCCGGCCTGCGGGTGGGAGTGCCCGCGAGGGGCGGTTCGCCTGCGACCGTCAGCTCATCGAGGTCATCCGGCAAGTCGCACACGAAGACCTCACTGATAGTGCGCCGCCCGCCGAACGCGGCGTCATGCACGACGACATGCCCCTGAAACGCGAGCGCATACCGCTGCCGCGTGCCATCGGGCCGCAGGTAGCCCTGCGAGCCGATCCACGCCTCCTCAAACGCCTTCGAGATCTCGTCGCTGCCGGGAGTCGGCTCGTCGGTGAGCCGGGTGACGAGCACAGAGAAGGCCGTGCCGTCGTGATTCCGCGGGTGCGTCGGCGACACGTGCACCGGCTTCCCGCACACGCTCACGCCGATGCCGCGGAGGTTTTTCTCGCGTGGCACATCCGATGCCACACCGTCGACGGACGCCGCATCCAGCACCGCGTCCTCGTAGGTAAAACTCAAAAGCTGGCCGTCGGGGCTAAAGACATGCACATGGCTGCCGCCGCGGAGCGCGCCGGCCGTGAACGGTGGCACGAGGTCACGGGCATCAAGCGGTTCGATCACGCCGGGCTTTGACGCTCGCACGATCGCCCCCTGCCGATGCGCCGGGCCATACTGCCAGTCGGCGGTGGGCTGCTCGGGGCCCACAATAAAAACCACGCGGTCGTCCACGGGGCTCGCCGTCACGACGCCGCAGCAGGCCCCGTTTCGCGACTCATACAGAAGCTCGATCCGTCCAGACTCGACCTCAACCCGTTCGATCCGCGTGCCGTCGAAGACGGAGCCGTCGGGACTCGACCGCGTGTCGTAGACGATCCACCGCGAATCGGGCGACCAGACGCCTGAGTTCGTAAGCATGTGGCCGTGGGCGGCGCAGGTGACTTGTCGCTCGTGCATCCGGACAGCCTACCGCAATCAAAAAGATCCCTACGGCCGGACTGCCCACCCGCCCATGATGGCGTACGGCACCTGCAGCCGGTCGAACAGTT
>JBBAVO010000243.1:0-4429 GCA_040397635.1 Pirellulales bacterium | reverse complement strand
GAAAGAGAGACCGATTCCGGCAGGAAAACGCCCAGATTGTCAGCCAGCAGAGGCGCGAGGAAGCCAGCAAGCGGCTCGTAGAGCAGCAGGGCTAGCACGAGTGAAATGAACAGTTCAAGGGCTGCGACCGTCGTCACGTAGAGCCCCATGGCACTGCCCAGCCAGGCCAGATAGAGCAGGCCGACGAGCACGATCAGGTCGAACACAATTGCGGGCATCGATCGAAGTCTCCTTTCCGGTCAGCTGCTCGTGACGCGGATGATTTCATTGACGCTCGTCAGGCCCTTGAGCACCTTCATCAATCCGTCGGTCTGCAGCGATCGCGTGCCCGCCCGCCGGGTCGCCTGTTTGAGTTCATTGATGTTGGGCTCGGCCGTGATCAGTTTGCGGATGTCGTCGTTCATCACCATCAGTTCGTGCAGACCAAGCCGACCCTTGTAGCCGCTGCCACCGCAGGCCTCGCAGCCCTTCTCGCGATAGATTTGCTTGATGGCGCCCGGTTTGACGCCGAGCCGATCGAGCAGGTCCTGAGGGGGAGGATAGGCCTCCTTACACTGCTCGCAGAGCTTGCGGGCCAGACGCTGGCCGAGGACGGCGGTGACAGCGGTCTGGATGAGCATCGGGTCGAGGCCGAGATCGAGCATGCGTGTGATCGTGGCAACGGTGTCGTTGGCATGCAGCGTGGAAAAGACGAAGTGGCCGGTGAGGGCGGCCTGGCAGGCGATTTCGGCTGTCTCCTTGTCGCGGATCTCACCGACGAGGAGCACGTCTGGGTCTTGTCGCAGGACGCTCCGCAGGATGCTCGCGAACGTCACCCCGGCCGCCGTGTTCACGGCAATCTGCGTGATGCCATCGAGCCGGTACTCCACCGGATCCTCGATCGTGGTGATGTTGTGCTGGAGCGCGTCGATTTCGTTGAGTGAGGCGTAGACGGTCGTTGTCTTGCCGGAACCGGTGGGGCCGGTGACGAGGAACATGCCGTAGGGCTTGTGAATCACCTGGCGGAGCTGGTCGAGAACCTGCGTCCGTAGGCCGATGTTGCTCAGCCCCGCCTTCATCACGCCGCCCGACGAGTTGAGCAGTCGCAGGACCATCTTTTCGCCATAGCTCGTCGGCGTGGAGGCAGAACGGACGTCGTATTTTGCCCCCTCGAAAACAGCCGAAAATGTGCCGTCCTGAGGCCGCCGACGCTCGGAGATGTCCATGTCGGAGACCACCTTGAGCGCCGAAATCAAGCCTTTGCCTTCCGGAACCTGCATCGTCGAGAAATTCTTCAGCACCCCGTCGACACGAAAGCGGATGAAATACTCCTTCTCGTGCGGCTCAAAATGTACGTCGGTCGCTCCAGCCTTCATGGCACCGATCAGCATGTGCTGCAGATTGCGGACGTTGTCCGACGTCTGGCCCTCGTCGTCGCCATCCTCCGATTGCGCGAGTGCGGAAGTGCCGTCCTTCTTGAGGAGCTTGAAATTCAACTCTTCCTTCTTCTCCTCCTTCTTCTTGCTCAGCACGTTCATCACCGAACCGCCAGCTCCCTTCAGTCGATCCGCAAACGACTTGGCAGGTGCCTTGGGCTTGAGCGCAGCCAGTTTGGCAGCCGCCTCTTTTTTCTTGTTGCTGGAGTCCTTGAGCCCCCGGAGCAGGTTCCCCACTCCATTCTTCGTAAGCAGGCGTTGGGCTGAGGGCACCCGTTTATCCCGCTGCTTCGTGAAGCCCACCAGAAATACCGGCAGGCCGACGGCCACGGCTGGGATCATCAGCGGGCCGAGTTCCATGGTCCCGACGAGGAGGGCTGCCAGCACGGCACCAATGCCGAGATACCACCACTCCATCTGGGGAATCGCAAGCTTTTGATTTTCGCCATTCATCCAGACGGCAGCGGCGATTCCTGCGGCCATGAGCGCGGCAAAAACCACCCAGACCACAAGACCAGACAGCGGGAAGGCCGAAAACGACGGGACGTCAAGCTCGGCAAAGAGTAGGGCCATCCCGGTAACGTTCATCGTCATGGAATGAACCAGGCTGCTCTGGAGACTCAACTCAATTCACAGGCCGGATTTGACCCCGGTAATTTCCACCGAACTCCTTTTCTACTCGTCGAGAAACCCCGTGGCAACTGAACGTCCGGGACGTCTGGGGCCGCATGGAGCGGGCTGCCATATTTTGCCGGCTCACACGTTTCTAACTGGACGGGCCGGCTGAGGGGGTCGAAACTACAGACACAGCGGCCAGAGCTTCAGGCAGGAGTGCCACCCGATGAGGCAGCGATCTCAAAGCCCTACGGTTGGTGTCGGCACGGGAGTCGGAGGTTCATGGTCGTCCCGCCTTCAGGTCGATTCCTCGCCCCGCTTTCGAGGAGACTGTCTATGAATCTGCCGCAAGACCCTGTCCGCACGACGACACGTCAGCCTTCAACGCACCGCTTCGGCATCACGCGTGGCCCCCAGAGGGGTTTCACGCTGGTT
This sequence comes from Pirellulales bacterium, assembly GCA_040397635.1. Lineage (GTDB taxonomy): Bacteria > Planctomycetota > Planctomycetia > Pirellulales > UBA1268 > CAMCQY01. The sequence continues at coordinate 1,964 of JBBAVO010000243.1, read as the reverse complement.
GAACTGCTCGTTGTGATCGCCATCCTCGGCATTCTGGTCGGGATGGTGCTGCCTGCCGTTCAGGTTGCCCGAGAGACGGCCAGGCGGTCGAACTGCCAAAGCAACATGAAGCAGATTGGAACGGCGCTGGTGCACTATGACACCACGAAGCAACGGCTGCCCGGCTGGCGGAACACGATCGACACCTACACGCCGGCCATGGTGGCTACCGGCACGGCAGGCATCAAGAAGGCCTGCGTCTCGTGGACGGTGCCGATCCTTGCGGAACTGGGCAATAACGAGATTTTCAATTGGTATGACCAGTACGTGAGCGGCCAGGATGACGCCACGGTGAAGAAGATCTCGATCTTTCACTGCCCGACCTCGAGCGCCGACATGACGAACCCCTCGGCGCTCTGCTACGCGGTGAACGCAGGCACCGGGGTTGAGGAAGTCTCCGGTTCGGCAGCCCCATACAGCCAGCACCGCGGCGATGGTGTTTTCCTCGACGCGGCCGGCAACGTTAACGCCAATGGTTCAGCCTCTTATTTCGACTCCGATGCCGATCGTAAGCAATACAACCCCGCCCGTTCCGCTCTGGCCAATGTGACGGGGGGAGATGGTGACTCGTCCACGCTGATGCTCGCGGAGCGGTGCGGCCCCTATTCCGAGACGAGTTCGATCACCTGGTCGGCCACGCCGCGGGCCTCGGGCACCGGCAGCAATGCCGTGGCATCGAAGCACATCTTCATGCATCCTCCGACGCTCAGGGATTCCGGGGCCGGCAGCATTCCGGGTGCGTCGGCCGAGTACAGAGTGATCAATACGACGGCGGATAGGAGTCCGTTTGGCGGCACTGACTTCCCCTACCGCTATCCCTCCTCGCGGCACCGCGGCAAGGGTGTCAACGTCGTCTTCTGTGATGGCCACACGATGTTTTTGAACGAGAAGATCGACTCGTGGGTCTACTGTCAGATGCTGACGCCGATGAAGGCGGGCCTGTCGACGCGGGCCGCTCGGTGGCAGAAGTATGATCACGATGGAACGAGCACGCCGGTCGTCGATTACATTTTCGACGAGAAGGATCTGGAAAAGTAGTCGGAGCGGTCGCCCGCCCGAGGTGTGCTGCGACCGACCGCGGCGTGCTGCGGCACAACTGGGCTACGACCGGACTGCGACGCCTGCCCATCCGCGTCGGGCCAGTAGTTCCACCGCGGTGATCTCAAGTGGACTCCCGAGCCGGCGACAGCTTCGCGGGTGGGCGTCGTGGGACTCGACATCGTCGGCCATCGTCGGGAAATCGTCGGCATAGACCAGTTTGATCCGCCCGTCGAGGTCCTCGACGAGCGCGGAGCAGTGTTCGATCCAGTCGCCGCAGTTGTGATAGTCAATGCCGTCGATCTGGCGGATGGCGGGCACGTGGATATGACCGCAGACGACACCTGAGCAGTCATACTGCCGCGTTGTCCGGGCCACGAGGTGCTCGAAGTCGTTGATATGGTTGACCGCCTGCTTGACCCGCTTCTTGAGCATCGCGCTGAACGACCAGTGCGGATACCCGAGCCGCCGTCGCACGCGGTTGAGCCAGTCGTTGACATGCAGGGCCGCGGCGTAGGAGCGGTCGCCGAGCCGGTAGACCCACGCGGCATGCCGCGTGAGTTGGTCGAAGATATCGCCATGAATGACCAAGAGCCGGCGGCCATCGGCCGTGACATGGACGAACTGGTCTGCCAGTTCCATGTGCCCGAGTGCATGTGGGGCGAACGGCCGCAGGAACTCATCGTGATTGCCGGTGACGTAGAACACCCGCGTGCCACGCTTGAGCATCCCGAGGATTCGCCGCACCAGAAAGCTCGCGGTGTCGTTCCAGTAAAAGCCCCGTTTCAGCTTCCAGCCGTCGATGATGTCGCCGACGAGATAGAGCCGGTCGGGTTCGAAGTGTCCGAGGAACCCAAACAACCGCTCCGACTGCGAGAACCGGCAGC
>JBBAVO010000242.1:2845-4432 GCA_040397635.1 Pirellulales bacterium | reverse complement strand
ACCGCAGCACGACTTCGACCTCTTCGCCCGCCTCGTACCGCTGGCCGCCGGCTGGCAGCGCGATGAGGCCGGCCGCACCGGCCAGCCCGAGCAGATCCGATGAGCCCGACCAGGGCAGCGGCGTGGCGGCGAGCCCATCGTCTGAGGTCGCCAGCCGACAGGGCAGAAAGACCGGCCGGTCGGCTGCCGCCTTGGCCGGCGCGGCGAGCCTGGCCCGGCGGCGGGGAAGATGCCAGGCCTCGCGAGGCTCTCCCGCGAGGATCGCAATCGCCGGCCGCGCAAAAAGCTCGAAGCAGACGAGGCTGCTCGCGGGGTTGCCCGGCAGACCGAAGACGAGCGTCGGTGCGGCATTCTCGCGACGCAGGATTCCAAACCAGACGGGCTTGCCGGGCTTGAGCCGCACCTTGTGAAAGATCTTCTCGACACCACAGAGGCGGAAGATCTCCGGCACGAGGTCGAGGTCGCCCGCCGATACGCCGCCCGACAGGACGAGCACGTCGGCGGCCAGCCCTTGGGCGACCGCCGCGCGGATCGCCTCCGGCCGGTCGGCCGCAATGCCGAGCGGAATCGGCTCGGCCCCGAGCAGGTGCACCGCGGCAGCGATCATCGGACCGTTGGAGTTGCGGGTCTGTCCAAAGGCGGGCGTCGCAGCCGGCGGCACGAGTTCGCTGCCGGTGGAGAGGATCGCCACGCGGACCCGCGGCGGAACCAGCACGTGCGTGGCCCCGGCCTCCGCTGCCAGCCCGATCTCGGCGCTGCCGAGCGTCATGCCGCCTGTGAGCACGTCCTGCCCGCGGCGAAATGCGGCCCCCTGCCGGGCGATGTGCTGGCCGGCGCGAAACCGCTCGTCCCGCAATCGCACCCTGCCACCCGCATGCACGTTTGCGGTGCCGTCCACGGCCGATTCCACCGGCACGACCGCATCGGCCCCCGCCGGAATCGGTGCGCCGGTCATGATCCGAGCGCACGCGCCGCGGGCGATCTCGAGCGTCGTGACATCGCCGGCGGCGAGGTCAACTGCCACGTCGAGTTCGACGACCTCCTGCGTACCGGCCGAAAAATCCTCGCTCCGCACGGCGAAGCCGTCCATCATCGCCCGGTCCCAGGGGGGCGAATCGACGTCCGACACGATCCCCGCAGCGAGCACGCGGCCGCAGGCTTCGAGCAGGGGCATGCGGCGCGGCGGGAGCGGCGCGGCGGCCCGCTCGATAAGGGACATTGCCTCCGGCAGTTCGATCATGCCGGCACCGCGAGTGTACCCAGAAAACCACGCAGCAGATCGTAGCCCGCCGGCGTCAGGAAGCTCTCTGGATGAAACTGCACGCCGTAAATGGGCAGCGTGCGGTGTCGGATCGCCATGATCTCGCGACTGCCGTCGGGCGCGGTTGACCAGGCATCCATCTCGAAGTCACGCGGGAGCGTGGGCGGATCGATGACGAGGCTGTGGTAGCGGGTCGCCTCGATCGGGCTTGGCAGCCCCGCGAAGAGCCCTTGCCCCGAGTGCTCGATCTGATCGACCTTGCCGTGCATCGGCCGCTGCGCCCGCACGATCGTGCCGCCAAACACCTGTCCGATCGACTGGTGGCC
>JBBAVO010000242.1:0-2745 GCA_040397635.1 Pirellulales bacterium | reverse complement strand
CGGTGGGCAAACGATCCGCGAGCGGCCGCGGGCAGCGTGTGGTCGGGCTCGCAGACATCCTCGATCGTGAAGCCTGCGGCGCAGATGCCGCCGAGCAGCGATGTCAGCGAGTGGATGAATTCCTGCGTGCCCGTCTCGCGGAGCCGCGATGATGGCTGCGGCGGCAGAGGCTCTCCGCCCGTCTGCGGGTGCACGAGTTCGTAGCGACCACCGACCCCGGGCTCGACCGCTGCCTGCAGACTCACCGGCGACTTGTGCTGGCTGACGTAGCGTCCGCCGGGCTTCGTGACCCGGGCCACTTCGATGAACACGCGGCCCACGTCGGGCAGGTAGCAGGTGCTCACCGGATGGATCACGAGGTCGTAGCGGGCGGCGGCCAACATCGAGAGGTCATCCATCGAGCCCTGCAGGATCTCCATGTCGATCCGCCGCTCGCGGGCCACCTGCCGGTCGAGGTCGAGCATGAATGACGAGAGATCGACGACGGTGACTCGCGCGCCAGCCGCCGCATAGAGCGGGCCGTGCTTCCCGCCTCCGGCAGCCAAGCAGAGCACCTCCAGTCCATCGAGCCTCTCGGGCAGCCACCTGCGGCCTGCCGTCCCGCCGCTGCCCAGCCAGGTGCGGGGGTCGGTGAACGCCGCATCGACGGCCGGCCGTGCGAGCGAAGCCTGACCTTCGGCCAGTCTGTCCCACGCGCGGGCATTATGGGCCAGCACGGCGTCGCGGCGACGCTCGTCGTCGTGTGCCGTCATGGCGACGACCGCAGACGTCCCTGCCTGTGCATCACCTCCAGCGGCGGCCCGGGCTTCCACTTCTTCTTTTTCGGATCGTACACGGCCGGCACGAGCGTCGGGTTGCCGGTCGTGGGGTGGGGCAACGCCGCCGCCGTCAATCGGCGCGTGAACACCTCCCCGGTCTCAGTGCAGACATAGCGGAGTTCAGGAACGGATTCGGCCGCCACGGCGGGAGCCCGGGCAGGGAGCACCGACGGGCCGAGCAGGCACGCTGCCGCGCCGAAGGCGACCACGGCGGTCCAGAAACGTGGATCCTTCAACATCGCGTCCTCCGGTTCAGTCGTGGCAGGTCAGTTTCGATCGTAGAGGGCATCGCACTGGCTGACGTCGTTGGGATCGCCGTCACAGACGATGCCGACGCCATAAAACTCCATCGGCGCGAACTGCGCCGGATCGGTCCAGGGGCCCGCCCGGAATTTCCGCGTGTAGGTCTCCACATGACCGTCCAGAAAGGTCACGTTCGCCCGTTGACCGACGTGCCTGAAGTGAACGGACGGATCGGCGGTGCTCGGCAGCAACAGTCCGCCGAGATTCTCCCGCAGCGGGTACGGGGCGAGGAAGTAGACGATGGCGCTTTCGGCGAACGCGATCGTTCGCTTGGTCTCCTTAATCTGGCCCATCGTGTAGGTGCGGGTTGGCTTCTGCGTCACGGTGGGATAGTTGTCCCAGTCGTACTCGGTGCCAGCCCCTAGCGAAGCGTTGTAATCGAACCCCGTGGCCATCTTTCCAAACCGTACGATGTCAACCGCTGCGAGGCCGAAGTTCGGGCACTGGTATGCGGCGACATTGCCCTCCATAAACGGGGAGAGCGTGCCCCGCGAAAAATCAATCTTGCCCGACTCCACCGGCCGGCTCTCGTCAACCTCGGCAAACCAGTAGCGACTCTTTCCTGGGTAGGGATTCTGGTCGGGATCGGCGATCGTGCCGGCAATCCGAGTGGCATCGTCAACCTTCAGCGGGAGAAGTTTCCCGCCGTTCGCGCTGACGTAGTTGTGCAGTGCGAGTCCCAACTGCCGGAGGTTGTTGCCGCAGGCCGTACTGCGAGCCAACTCCCGGGCCGTCTGGACGGCCGGCAGCAGCAATCCCACGAGCACCGCGATGATCGAGATCACAACGAGCAGTTCGACCAACGTGAAAGCGGCCCGGCGGGCGGCTGCGGCCCGACGTCCATAGCAAGCCTGCATGACTGACTACCTCCATGCGGTCGCCCGCCACACTCCCGGTGCGCAGTACGGCCCCCTGAGAGCACTCGGGAGGACACTCTGGGGGCACTCGCCCGGCGAAATGAGCAGACAGACCGATATCCTGGCACTCCAACGGCCTGCACACGCAGACCGTGCTCGTGTGACCGCCCTCGCAGTCGGCACGCGCTCCTCATGAATGCTGGTAGGTCTTCTGACTCCCAGACTCAGCCGACTGCATGCCTTCTCGCGATCCGCACGGCTTCACCACGTGGATCGCAATGGCCTGATAACAGCCGACCTTTCTCTCCCCTTGGGCCCTGGCTGGGGCTTGATCGGGGAAAATCGCCTGGACACAGCGGCGGGGCCGTCCCGGAATTGCACCGGAGTTCCCTGTTTGCCGGTCGTTCACAGCAGCAAACGACCGGCCACCAGATTCGACCGTGGAGTCTATCGGTCGTGCCACCACTGTCAAGCTGTGCCGGTCGCGCCACAACAACCGGCACATCTTCACACACCGCACCTGTCGGCGCGAAACCTTGCCGGTTGCGCAGACAAACCACCTGAATCTGTAGCGGTTCTCCGGCCCTGCGCCGCACAGACTGCACGCGCCTTACGCGCGGCATTTCTTGCCCATAACACGCCACAAGTCGTGTGTTGAAAAATACTTGGGTGTCTCTCAAGCCGCTTTCCCCCAGCCGCCGATAGCCCCTCATGTCCCCCGGGGCAATCACTGTGCCCGTCGGGCAACCAGGGGGCGGCAGTAACCT
>JBBAVO010000241.1:0-4440 GCA_040397635.1 Pirellulales bacterium | reverse complement strand
TGCCTCGACATCAATGCCGAGAAGATCGCGCGGCTCAATCGCGGCGAGATCCCCATCTACGAGCCCGGCCTCGAGGAACTGGTGATCCGCAATGCAAAGGCGGGGCGACTGCTGTTCACGACCGACACGGCTGCGGCGATCCAAGCGGCCCAGGTCATCTTTCTGGCAGTGGGCACGCCGCCGTCCGCCGATGGCTCTGCCGACCTTTCAAGCCTCTGGAAGGTGGTCGATTCAATCGCCCCGCACCTCGATCCGGAGGCCGTTGTGGTGACCAAGAGCACCGTGCCCGTGGGCTCCTGCGCCGGCATCGAGGCGCGGCTCAAGGAACGTACCGGCCGGGACTGCCGGGTGGCGAGTAATCCGGAGTTTCTCAAGGAGGGGGCCGCCATCGAGGATTTTCAGAAACCCGATCGCGTGGTCGTCGGTGTCCGCTCCGCCGCGGTGGGAGAGATCCTCCGGAGCCTCTACAAGCCGTTCCTGCGGACCGAGCACCCGTTTCTCGTCATGTCGCCGGAGAGTTCCGAGATGACGAAGTACGTCGCCAACTCGCTCTTGGCCACGAAGATCAGCTTCATCAACGAGGTAGCCAACCTCTGCGAGCGGATGGAAGCCGACATCGACGACGTCCGCCGCGGGATCGGGCACGACAAGCGGATCGGCTTCGCGTTTCTGTTTCCGGGCGTGGGCTACGGCGGCAGCTGCTTTCCCAAAGACGTGCAGGCCCTCGCCGCGATGGCCCGCGACAAGGGTGTGGCGCACCGGATCCTCACGGCCGTGCACGAGACGAATCTCGCCCAGAAGCAGGTGCTCGGTGAAAAGATCGTTGCCCACTTTGGCGGGCAGCTCGCCGGCCGACGGATTGCCGTGTGGGGGCTGGCCTTCAAGCCGCGGACTGACGATGTCCGCGATGCTCCCTCGCTCGATCTCCTCGATCAGTTGCTCGCCGGCGGTGCTCAGGTCACCGTCTACGACCCGGAGGCGATGCCGCATGTGAGGGCCATCCATGGCGACCGCCTCACCTACGCCGCCGGGGCCATGGAGGCGCTCGACGGTGCCGATTGCCTCGCCATCGTCACCGAGTGGGGTGATTTTCGTCACCCCGACTTCGACGAGATGGCCCGGCGCCTGCGTTCGCCGACGGTCTTCGACGGCCGGAATCTCTACCTGCCTGCGGAGATGCGGGCACGCGGCTTCGTCTATCACTCGATCGGCAGAGAGGCCACTGGATGAGCGGCGTTTGACCGGGGAATTGCGGGCGACTACAGTCCTCAGGTTCAACAGGGGCCTTGTCTCGCAACGCATTCCCGTGGAGTTTTTCCGCACCGTGAAACCTTCTTTTGCTTCCCTCGTCGCCGTGTCGGTGATCGTGCTCTCTCTCGCCGGCTGTGGTGCGGCCGCGACCAACCCTGAGGCTGGTCCCACGGGCTGGACGAATCTGTTCTTCGGGTTCTGGTGGTTACTGGCCGTTGCCGGTTCCTCGCTGGCCCTCTACCAGGCGTGGCAGTTCTTCAAGTGGATGGAGTCCCAGCCCGCCGGCACGCCCGACATGATTCGGATCGCCGGCTATGTCCAGACCGGCGCCGATGCGTATCTCAAGCAGCAGCGGCGGGTGTTGTACTGGGTGTTTGGCGCCGTCTGCCTGCTGCTTCTCTGGATGTCGTTCGGGCTCGGCGTACAGAGCGGCTGGGTGCCGTTGGCGTTTTTGTCCGGCGGTTTTTTCTCGGGCCTCGCCGGGTGGTTCGGCATGAAGACGGCGACGCTCGCCAGCAACCGGACGGCTGCCGGCGCCGAGCGGTCGCTCAACGAGGGGCTCCAGGTGGCGTTTCGCTCCGGTGCCGTGATGGGGCTCACCGTCGTCGGCCTTGGGCTGCTCGACATCATGCTCTGGTTCTTCATCCTCTATTGGATCGTGCCGCTCTTCGGCAAGCCGCTCTCGCTCGAGGAGATCACCGTCACGATGCTCTGCTTCGGCATGGGCGCCAGCACGCAGGCCCTCTTTGCCCGCGTGGGCGGCGGCATCTTCACGAAGGCGGCCGACGTGGGAGCCGATCTCGTGGGCAAGGTGGAGCACGGCATTCCGGAGGATGATGCGCGGAATCCGGCCACGATTGCCGACAACGTGGGCGATAACGTCGGCGACGTTGCCGGCATGGGCGCCGACCTTTACGAGAGCTACTGCGGCAGTATTCTCGCCACCTCGGCCCTCGGAGTGGCGGCATTTCCAGGCAACTACTCGATGCAGATGGCGGCGATCTTCCTGCCTATGGCAATCGCCGCGGTGGGCACGCTGCTCTCCATCTGGGGCATCTTCCAGGTCCAGACGCAGGAGGATTCCTCGCAGAAGTCGCTGCTCGCGGCTCTGGCCAAGGGGATCAATTTCTCGACGGCAGCGATCGTGGTTGCATCGTTCGTGGTCACCTTCCTGATCATGGGCGGCTTCCGGCACCTCGGGATCGCCGTCGCCGTGATCGTGGGCCTCGTGGCCGGCTGGCTGATCGGCAAGTGGACCGAATACTCGACCAGCAACGAATACACGCCGACCAAGGAACTCGCTGATCAGGCACTGACCGGCCCCGCCACCATCATCATCGGCGGCATCGCCGAGGGCATGCTCAGCACATGGGCGCCGGTGCTGATCACCGGTGTCGCCACGCTGCTGGCCTTCGGGTTTGCCAACGGCTTCAGCTTCAAGGATCCCTCCGCTTTTGCACTGGGCCTCTACGGCGTGGGCATCGCCGCCGTCGGCATGCTCTCCACGCTCGGCATCACGCTGGCGACCGACGCCTACGGGCCGATTGCCGACAACGCCGGTGGCAACGCCCAGATGGCCGGCCTGCCTGCGATCGTCCGCGAGCGAACCGATGCCCTCGACGCTCTGGGGAATACGACTGCCGCCACCGGCAAGGGTTTTGCGATCGGTTCCGCCGCGCTCACGGCGCTGGCGCTGCTGGCCGCCTACGTCGAGGAGGTCCGGATCGGGTTTGACCGTTGGGGCCACTCCGCCGTCTCTTTCGACAAGCGTGCCAACGTGCAGAGTGTGACGGTGGCTGGCAAGAACGTGGACCTGAAATCTGGCGATTGGGTGAAGCTGGCCGATGGGCTGGCGATCAAGATCGGAGAGAATCCCGCCGCTAACACCACCTGGATGGTGCTCGACAACCGGGCGATTCCCGACTTTGGCAAACTGCCCGCCCTGACGCCGATGGACGGTGCCACGCCCGCCTTCATGGACGAACTCGAAAAATCCAACCGAATCGTGAGCACAAAGAAGGCCTACATGGCCGACTACATGCGGTTCTACGACGTGACGCTGATGAATCCGAAGGTTCTCGTCGGTCTGTTCGCCGGCGCCATGAGCACCTTCGTCTTCTGTGCCCTGACGATGAAGGCCGTGGGCCGCGCCGCGAAGGGCATGGTGGAGGAGGTCCGTCGGCAGTTCCGCGAGAAGCCGGGCATCATGGAGGGCACCGAGACCCCCGACTACGCCACGCCCGTCGAAATCAGCACGAAGGCGGCGCAGCGGGAGATGATCCTGCCGTCAGTGCTCGCGCTCGCGGTGCCCGTGGTCACGGGCCTCTTGCTCGGCGTGGGCGGCGTGATGGGCCTGCTCGTGGGCGGCCTGACGACCGGCTTCTGCGTGGCCGTCTTTATGGCCAACGCGGGCGGCGCCTGGGACAACGCCAAGAAACACATCGAGTCGGGTGTGCACGGCGGCAAGGGAAGCGACGCCCACAAGGCGGCCGTGGTGGGCGACACCGTGGGCGATCCCTTCAAGGACACGAGCGGCCCGAGCCTCAACATTCTCGTCAAACTGATGAGCATGGTGAGCGTGGTGGTGGCCGGCCTCGTGGTGCGATACAGCCTCGAAGCCCTGGGGATCTTCTGAGCCCACGCGGGTTAGCTCGTGGGGCACGCGGACACCATCCAAGCCCGTAGCGCGGGCAAGGGAAATGCGGGTGACCGTCAGTGACGACGCGCCGCAGGGGACGGCAGAAGTCTCGTCGCGTTGGATTTTTCTCCTTCCACGACCTACGGCAGCACACTCCCCAGAAGGTCGAAAAATCCAAGAGCTCCTCGAGCTTCCGCCGATCCCCTGCTTCCCGTTTGTGATGGCAGCTGAAGAACCGCTGTAATTTGTCGAGCAAGATCGAACTTGCTCTGCTCATCGCGGAATCCGTGAGGGGCTGCCCATGTCCCGAGAGCCGGCGTTGCTGACAAGCGCAGGCAGGATGCCGGAGCGTAGTCAGCATCGAGTGAGCGTAGGCAGGATGCCGTAGCGAACGTCCGGCGACGGGGCATGGGCAGCCCCGAACCGTCGCCAACGGTCCCCTGTGGTCGCAGCCAACAGGCTGCGTTAGTCTCTGAGCATGCGGCCTGGATTTTCGTTTCAACTCGACGCGGTGAGCCCTGGTGGGGCTCGGGCGGGCGTGCTTACGACGC